>SGYT01000025.1 GCA_004214055.1 Candidatus Actinomarinales bacterium
TTAAAGATAATAAAGCTGTTAAAGAAAGAATAATTAATCTATATGTGTTCTTTTTCATACATTAAAATATTATCTAATAAATAAAAAGAGACCAATATGAAAATAGAAAAAATTAAAGAAATAATTGAAAATTTAGACATAGAAAACCCCTCTAAAGAAGATATTGAAGCAATTGAAGAAGCTGTAGGGCTTTTAGATACTGGTCTTATAAGGGTTGCAGAACTTATTAATAAAGAATGGGTTGTTAATGAATGGGTGAAAAATGCAATTTTGCATTATTTTGTTATAAAAAAATTAAAAAAAATAGAAACTGGTGAAATAGAATATCTTGATAAGTTAGAACCGAAAAAAAATTATGAAGAATTAAAGATAAGAGTAGTACCTCCTGGGGTAGTAAGATTTGGTGCATTTTGTGAGCCTGGTGTTGTTGTAATGCCTGGATTTGTAAATATTGGAGCTTATGTTGGTTCTGGAACAATGGTTGATACTTGGGCAACAGTTGGATCTTGTGCTCAAATTGGAAAAGATGTACACCTTTCCGGAGGAGTAGGCATCGGGGGAGTCCTTGAGCCACCTTCGGCTATGCCTGTCATAATTGAAGACGGAGCATTCATTGGTTCTAGATCAATAATTGTTGAAGGGGTAAAAGTTGAAAAAGGAGCTGTCATAGGTGCGAATGTCACGTTAACTGCTTCAACGCCAATAATTGATGTAACTGGTGAAACACCAAAAGAATATAAAGGTGTTGTTCCAAGTAATTCTGTTGTAATCCCAGGAACAAGACCGAAAGAGTTTCCAAGTGGAGAATTCCAAACACCCTGTGCTTTAATAATTGGAAAAAGAAAAGATTCAACAAATAAAAAAACATCATTAAATGAAGCCTTAAGAACATTTGGAGTAGACGTTTGAATTTAGAGCAACTAACTGAGACCTTAATAGATATAGAATCAGTAACAGGAAATGAACAAGAAGTATTAACTTTTATTGAAGATTATTTAACTAAAAATAAATTTAGTGGTGAAATAATTAAGAACGATGGAGGCTTGATAGCTTACCATTCTAAAACAAATTCTAAAGTTGCTTTAGTTGGTCATGTAGATACAGTGCCTATAGTTGACGACCAAGAAAGGTTATCTGATTCTGAAAAGATTTCTGGCAGAGGAGCTGTAGATATGAAAAGTGGAATTGCTGTAATGATGAATACACTTTTAGATGAAAAAAGTAATGAAGTGGCAATATTCTACACTGCTGAAGAAGGCCCAATAAAAGAAAATGGTTTAGAAATTTTAATGCCTACTCTTTTATCTGAATTTAATATTGAATTTGCAATAATCATGGAACCTACAAACTTAGAGTGTCAGCTCGGTTGTTTAGGAACTCTCAACGCTGAATTAAAAATTAATGGAAAATCCTCACATTCTGCAAGGCCATGGATTGGAGATAATCCAATTTTAAAAATGAATGAACTATTAGAATTTTTAAAAGAAAATGAAGTTAAAGAACATAAGATTGAAGGTTTAGATTTTAAAGAAGTCATTTCAGCAACAAAAATTAAAGGAGGAATAGCAAATAATGTTTTACCTTCTGATATTAAATTAAATATAAATTATAGATTCCTTCCAACACTTTCAAACAATGAAGCAAAAAACTATATTATGGAAAGTTTAGGAAAATTTGGAGAAGTCGAGATTGGTGACATTGCAAATGGCGCTATGCCAAATCTAGAATCGAAACATGTACAAGCATTTATTGATTCTACAAAAGTTACTACGAAATCAAAGCAGGCATGGACAGATATAGCTAGATTTTCAAAAGAGAAAATACCTGCTGTAAATTTTGGACCAGGAGATCCACTTCTTGCACATACTTCAAATGAATTTGTTAATAAAAATCAAATATTAGAATCATATAAGTTACTATTGACTTACTTAAAGAGCTATCGATGAAAAAAGATATAGATATAAAATCTGTTGCAAAATTGGCAGCTATTAATTTAACAGAAACAGATGAAAAAAAATTCGAAAAAGATTTAAATATTATTCTTGAACATGTTGATGCATTGAGCAAAATGAATATTGAAGATGAAGAAATTAATATACATCCATTGGGTGAAATATTAAACCTTAGAGAGGATGTTTCATCTGAATTTCTTACACATGATGAGGCAATGAGTAACTCACCAGAAACTGAAGATGGACATTTTGTCGTTCCACCTTCCTTGGATTGAAAATGAATGTTTCTAATTTATCAATTTCAGAAATAAGTAATCTTTATAAAAATAAGGAATTAAAGCCTTCAGAAGTTTATGAAGAAGTTTTTACAAATGCTTCTTTATCTGAATCAATAATTCATGCTCACCTAAAATTATTCCAAGATGAAGCGACAGAAGCATCAAAGTTATCTGATGAAAGATATGAAAAAGGTAATCCATTAAGTGATATTGATGGGATACCTATAGCGATTAAAGATAACATTAATTTAAAAAATCATGAGACTACGTGTTCATCTAAAATGCTATCTAATTATGTTTCTCCTTATGATGCAACTGTTATCAAAAAGTTAAGAAATAATGGAGTGATATTTACTGGCAAAACAAATTTAGATGAATTTGCAATGGGCTCATCAACAGAAAATTCAGCCTTTGGACCAACAAAAAATCCTTGGAATCCAGAACACGTACCTGGAGGAAGTTCTGGTGGTTCAGCAGCTGTAGTATCTGTCGGGTCTGCTGTAGCATCTCTAGGAAGTGACACAGGTGGTTCAATAAGGCAACCAGCTTCATTTTGTGGTGTAGTAGGATTTAAACCTACTTATGGAACTGTTTCACGATATGGCTTAGTAGCATTTGCTTCATCTCTAGATCAGATAGGACCAATTACAAATTCAGTAGAAGATGCAAAAATATTATACAATTCTATAAAAGGACATGATCCTTTAGATGCTACTTCTATAAAAGAAAGTTTAGTAGAAATACCTACCGATAAAAATGCAAAAGTTGGAGTTGTTAAAGAATTAATGGAGGAAGGTATTTCCGATGAATCAAGAAAAGAAGTAGAAAAAACTATAAAGCTTTTAAAAGAAAATGGCAATAAAGTTGTAGAAGTTTCCCTTCCATTAACAAAAATGGCATTAAGCATCTATTATTTAATAGCTCCAGCAGAATGCTCTGCGAATCTTTCTAGATTTGACGGAGTTAGGTATGGCATCAGGGAGGCTGGATCAACAAGTTATGAAATGATGGAAAATACAAGAGCAGAAGGTTTTGGTGAAGAAGTAAAAAAAAGAATTTTGCTTGGAACGTATGCTTTATCAGCTGGATATTACGATGCATATTATGGACAAGCATTAAAAGCAAGGTCAGCCATAACAAAAGATTTTGAAAATATATTTAAAGAAGTTGATTATCTTATATCACCTACTACTCCAACACCGGCATTTAAATTTGGTGAAAAGACTGAAAACCCATTAGAAATGTATATGTCTGATCTTTGTACCATTCCTGCAAATCTCGCAGGTATTCCCGCAATAAGTATTCCAACTGGATTATCAAAACAAGACATGCCGCTTTCCATTCAATTAATGAGTCCTGCTAGAACAGACTCTTCTCTCCTTGAATTCAGCGAAAGTATTGAAAAATTATTAAGTTTTAATCAAAGAACATCATTATTAGAGGATATGAAATGAATATGGTCCCTACTATCGGAATTGAGACGCATGTTGAATTAAATACTAATTCAAAAATGTTTTGCAATTGTGCTGTAGTAGAGACTGAAAACCCCAATGAAAGTTTGTGTCCTACATGTTTAGGGTTGCCTGGAGCATTGCCTGTACCAAATCTTAAAGCGATAGAGTCAATTACAATGCTTGCCTTAAGTGCTAATTGTTCAATTACTAAGAATGGAATGTTTCATAGAAAAAACTACTTCTACCCTGACTTACCAAAAAATTATCAAATTTCACAGTTTGATTTACCAGTAGGAGTTAATGGATCTTTAGAAATTATATTGAACGAAACAAAAGAAACTGTTGAAATTGAAAGAGTACACATGGAAGAAGATACGGGTAAAAGCGTACACAAAGGTTCTGGCAGGATAGATTCTGCAACAAGTACTTTGTTAGACTTTAATCGATCGGGAGTGCCATTAGTTGAGATAGTAACTAAACCAGTTATTAAATCTTCTAAAGAAGCTGTCTCCTATATAGAGGAGTTAAGGCAGTTAGTTATAGATTTAAAAATTTCTGAAGGAAAACTCGAAAAGGGAAATTTAAGATTTGATGCAAATATTTCTGTAGCTAAAGAAAGCGACAATGAGCTAGGAGTTAAAGTAGAAATTAAAAACATGAACTCTCTTAGGTCATTAGAAAAAGCAATAGATTATGAAATTAAAAGACAAACCAAATTAATTGAATCAAATGAGGTAATCATTCAAGAAACAAGACATTGGGATGAAGATAAAGAAGTAACATCATCAATGAGATCAAAAGAAGGTAGTGCAGATTATAGATATTTTTCTGATCCTGATTTACCAAATATGATTTTAACGGATGAATTTATTGATAATATTAAAAAAACTATACCAACTTTACCATCTCAAAAAAGAGATAAACTATCAGAGACAGGACTTTCCAATTCCGAGTCAAATTATTTGAGCAAAAGTGAAGAATGGATATAT
This sequence comes from Candidatus Actinomarinales bacterium, assembly GCA_004214055.1. Taxonomy (GTDB): domain Bacteria; phylum Actinomycetota; class Acidimicrobiia; order Actinomarinales; family Actinomarinaceae; genus Actinomarina. Next base: position 4,674 of record SGYT01000025.1, read on the forward strand.
AATTTATTCTTGGAAACTCAAAAATTAACAAACGATACAAAATCTACTTTTAATCTAATAACAGGTGAGCTCCAAGGTCAATTAAGAAAAGCTGGTATGGAGAAGCTACCTGAATGGTTAACTTCAGAAAAGCTAAGTGAAATAATTAAAATGATTAATGAAAATAAAATTTCTTTTACATCAGGAAAAGAAATTTTAACTAATTTAATTCAAAATGAAATGAGCCCAAGCAAATATGCTGAAGATAATAATCTAATTCAAGATAATGATTCTGATGAAATTGCAAAAATTGTTAAAAACGTTATTGATAGCAATAAAGAAGTTGTGGAAAGAGTCAAAGATGGTGAAGAAAAATTAGTTGGTTTTTTAGTTGGACAAATCATTAAAAGTTCAAAAGGGAATATAAATCCTTCAATAGCTAAAGATTTATTACTTAAAGAGTTATAAACATCACTTGATTTACAATTAAAGCTGCGATTAGTCCAATTGTTCCGGCAGCTAAATCATCATAAAGAACACCAATTTTACCTGGATATTTTTCCATCTCTGCAACAATATTTGGTTTCTTTAAAATATCACTAGCTCGAAATACTAAAAAACCAGCAATTAAAGAAAGTAGATTAGCCTGAGAAACTAAAGTTACAAGACTCATTCCACAAATTTCATCTAATGTTATCCAACTAGGGTCATCATCTGCTTCTTTATCATCAACTACTAAGTAATAAATAAAAATTAATCCAACAAAAATAGAGAATAAATAAATTAAATTCAAATTAAGAAAATATATTAATAATGCAAATAATAATGAAGCTAACGTTCCTCCTCCTTTTTTATCTTTAAACAAAAACTGCCAAAGTAAGCCAACGCCAAATCCTGATGCTATAAATTTCTTCATATATTGAATAATAGTATTTTCTTTGGAATGATTATTTAAAAGGTGTAGTATTTGTAGTTAACAATGGAAAAATCTAAATACATATGGCTTGATGGTAAATTAGTAGATTGGGATTCAGCAAATGTTAGTGTAATGACACACACTCTTCATTATGGAACTGGTGTTTTTGAAGGAATGAGAGCTAGACAAACTGAGAATGGTTCAGGAGTATTCAGATTAAAAGATCATGTTGAAAGACTATACAGATCAGCTGAAGCTTACAATTTAGATATACCTTTTGATAAAAAAATAATTTCTAATGCAATATTAGAAATTGTAAAAGTTAACAATCTTAATTCAGCTTACATAAGACCTTTAGTATTTTTAGGAGATGGAGAGATGGGACTATTACCAGGCGACGTTCCCGTGAGAGTTGCAATCGCTGCTTGGGAATGGGGAGCTTATTTAGGAGATGAAGCCGGAAGAGAAGGGGTAAAAGTTTGTATTTCAGACTGGCAACGAATTAGTCCTAAAAGTTTCCAACCTTTTGCTAAAGGTGTTGGTGGATACATGAATTCAACACTTGCAAAGATTGATGCTGTAAAAAAAGGCTTTGATGATGCAATTATGTTAAGCGACACAGGCAGTATTGCAGAAGGTAGTGGACAAAATATTTTTGCTTATAAAGATAATATTTTACTTACTCCTCCAGTAGCAACAGGAGCATTAGGAGGGATAACAAGAAAAACTGTTGTTGAAATAGCAAATCTTTTAGATATAGAGTGTATAGAAAAAGACATAAACGTTGAAGCCCTCATGTCTTCTGATGAAATATTTTTTACTGGTACAGCAACTGAAGTTATTGGTATTGTATCAATTGATGGAGCTGATATAGGTAACGGGGTAGTGGGAGATTTAACTACACAAATACGAAACAAGTATCTCGAAATTGTTAATGGCAGAGATGATAATTTCAAAGATTATATAACATTGGTTTAATGCCACAAGAACCAGATATAGATATAAGTAAAATTGAAAGTAAAGAAGAGCTGCCTATGCCTGTTCCTAGGAGAACAGACGCGAGGCCTGCTGAAAACATTAAACCCAATTCTGATGAAGTATTTGGTAATACAGGTCCTGATAGTGGTTTTGCTTTAAAAATTGTTAGTAGTTATAAAAATATATGGAAGTCTCATCCAAGAAATAAATTAATTAGTTCAGTAATTACAAACTTAATTATTTACAGAGCATCCCATTATGGAAGAGCACCAACAATAAATGATCTTCATTTAGTTTTAGGACTACTTCGAATATCTGAAAATAACACAGGCGAGCTAAATGATGAGGTTCTAAATATGTGTACAAAAGATAAGACTAAAGGGTTACATTTAATAAAGTTATTTAATTTTCTTACCTAACCAAATGCTTTTATTTCCTATAATCTAATAGTTATGAAAATAGTTAGAGTAAAACACGACAATGATATTTTTTATGGTGAATTAATTGACGATAAGATAATTAGATATGAAGGGTCCCCCTTTGTTATTTGGGAAAAGACTGAGGAGGTATATGATAAAAATGAGGTTCAACTTCTAGCTCCTGTTCTTCCTTCAAAAGTGGTAGCAGTAGCAAAAAATTATCAAAAACATGCACATGAACTGGGAGTACTTGATTACCATGCACCTGATAATCCTGTATTTTTCATTAAACCATCTACATCAGTAATTGGTTCAGGAGAACCAATAATTTATCCATCTATTGGTAAACATGTTGACCATGAGGCTGAGTTAGCTGTAGTTATAGGTAAAATATCAAAAAATTTAGATAAAGATAACTGGATGGATAGTGTACTTGGTTTTACTAATGCAAATGATTTATCAGAAAGAATATTGCAAGGTCAAGATGGTTCATTTAATGGAAATTTTACTAGAGCAAAAAGTTTTGATACCTTTTGTCCAATTGGCCCTTTAATCCAAACAGATTTTGAAAAAGATCCTGAATTAAATATAAAATGTTTTGTTAATGACGAATTAAAACAAGATGGAAATACTAGGGATATGATTTTTAGCATTGGAGAGATACTAGCATTTATTACCTCAATAATGACTTTATTACCGGGAGATGTTGTTTTGACAGGAACACCAGAAGGCGTTAGTAAGGTTTCTCAAGGAGATGAAATAAGAATTGAAATTGATACTATAGGTACATTAACGAATAATATTAAATAAATAATGAAATTAAGAATTGCACCATCTCCAACAGGAAATTTACATATAGGGAATGCCAGAACAGCTTTATTTAATTGGCTATATGCAAGAGCTAATAATGGTAAGTTCTTAGTAAGAATAGATGATACTGACACAGAGAGAAGCACCGATGAATATGAAAAAAATATTATCGAAAATTTGAGATGGTTGGGTTTGGATTGGGATGAAGGCATAGAAGTAGGAGGATCCAAAGAGACATATAGACAGTCTTCAAGATTTGAAAGATATATTGAGGTTGCTGAAGAGTTAGAAAAGCAAGGACTAGCTTACAGGGAAGAAGGGGCATTAAGGTTTAAGATTCCAGATCAGGGAGAGGTCAATTTTCAAGATGTCGTTAGGGGGTCAATGAGCTTTAATTTGAATGATATTGAAGATTTTGTAATATTAAGATCTGATAATTCTCCAACTTATCATCTAGCTTCAACTGTAGACGATATAGATTATGAGATAACACTGGTTGCAAGAGGGGAAGATATATTACCTTCTACACCCAAGCATATTTTATTAATGAATGCTCTTGACTCTGAACATCCAGAATTTTGCCATCTCCCTTTATTATTTGGTCCAGATGGTAAAAAGTTAAGTAAAAGGCATGGTGATACTTCTGTTTCAGCATATAAAGATAAGGGAATTCTTCCAGAGTCATTATTTAACTACATGTGTTTACTTGGATGGTCGCCAGGTAACGATCTAGAAATATTTGATACAGAATTAGCAATTGAAAAATTTGATTTAAAGAATGTTCTTCCAAATCCTGCAATTTTTGATACTAAAAAACTTTTATGGATGAATGGACAATATATACGTGATACAAAAGATGAAATATTTAAAGAACTTTTTATTAATTCAATTCAAGAATCTATCGCTAGAGATTTATTTGATGAGGAATTAAATAGGATTGAAAAAATTGTAAAGTCAGTCCAAGAACGATTAGAAACAATGAATGATATTAGTGAACAAGTAATGTTTCTTCTAGATGAACCTTTTGAGGTCAATTCAGATGATTGGAAAAATGTAAATTCTGAAGATGGTCAACAGTATATGAAAAATGTAAGGAATAAATTTATATCAGCAAGTAATTTTGAACTTAAGGACATAGAAGAAATTATGAGAGAAGAACTTAAGGTTTTAGATATTAAACCTAAAATTGGATTTCAAATTACAAGAGTTGCTGTTACTGGAACAAAAATAAGCCCTCCTTTATTTGAGTCAATATATGCTCTTGGAAAAGAAACAGCCATTGCTAGATTGGCTGAAAGTATTGTAGATTTGTAACAAATAATAATTTAATTACTATATTCTTATTACTTATACGGCCCCGTCGTCCAGAGGCCTAGGACGCTGGGTTTTCAACCCAGAAACGCCGGTTCGAATCCGGTCGGAGCTGCTAACCTTCGGGGATGGTGTAATTGGAAACACAATGGGTTCTGGTCCCATTATTGAGGGTTCAAATCCTTCTCCCCGAGCATTGGCCCCGTCGTCTAGAGGCCTAGGACGCCGCCCTCTCAAGGCGGAAACGCCGGTTCAAATCCGGTCGGGGCTGCTAATCATTCTTTATATTTCTATACCATCTTGGTTGGTTTTTTATTAATTCTTTGTAGTCATCTAAATCGTCAACTTCAAAACTTAATTCCTTATTAAATATTTTTTTATAAGCTATATTTTCACTATTAAAAAAATCAACATGCTTCTTATAACTATTCTCCCCATATTTAAATTCTTTAATAAATATTTTTCCTCCTAGAATCGGAGTTCCAGAGTCTTTACTTTCGGAAATTAAAATATCATTTTCTAAACATTCTTTAACCCAATATTTAGCATAGTATTTAGTGATATAAGGTAGGTCTGCATGACAAATTGTCCAAGCAGAATATTTATTATTTACATTTATAAAATCAGATACTTCATTACTTAGTCCAGTGAAAGATGAAACAAAAGTCTCAGTATTGATTTTTTTACAATAATCAATAACTAAAGGATCTTTCGTAATACAAAATATATCTATAAAATTATCTTCAAAGCACTTAATCAGATTCTCGAGCATTGACTTCAATAAAGAAACTCTATTTTCCTTACTTAAATCTTTAGATAATCTTGTCATAGGTTGATCAAAATCTCTAATAGGTATTCCAATTACAAAATCTTTGTCCATATATCTATATCCGTAATACCATGCTATTAACTTATATATTTGAATGACAAGAAAAACAAAAATTATTGCAACTGTTGGTCCAAGTGTAAATTCTAAGGACGGTATAAAAAAATTAGTAAATTCAGGTGCAGATGTATTAAGATTAAATTTTTCACATGGTACTGAGGAAGATCACTTAAACGTAGTCAAATGGGCAAGGGAATTAGACAAGTCAGTAGCCATAATGCAGGACATTCAAGGTCCAAAAATAAGAACTGGCGAAACTAAAAAAGAAGTTTATTTAAAACCAAAAAATAAAGTCAAGATTACAAATAAAAAAATTCTTTCTGATGAGAAAATTGTATATTTAAATTATAAAGATTTATATAAAGATATTAATTCTGGAGAAAGAATATTTATTGATGATGGTCAAATTGTAATAAGAGTAACAAAAAAAACAATATCTTCATTAGATGGAGTTGTTGAAATTGGTGGTGAGCTTAGATCTAATCAAGGAGTAGCTTTCCCGGATACAAGTTTATCCGTTTCATCATTAACCAAAAAAGATATTTCTGATTTAAAGTATGGAAATAAATTAGAAGTTGATATTGTAGCTGTTTCTTTTGTTAGGAACGCAAACGATATTAAAAAAGTTCGAAAAATAATCGATAACAATATAAAAATTATTGCAAAAATAGAGTTAAAGTCAGCAATTAAAAACTTAGATTCCATTATTGATGAAGCAGACGGTGTAATGGTTGCCAGAGGAGATTTAGGAGTTCAACTTCCACTAGAAAGAGTTCCTTTTATTCAAAAGCAGATACTTGATGAAGCTAATGCTAAAGGAAAGATTACAGTTACTGCTACTGAGATGCTTCAATCAATGAAAGAGTCCCATAGACCAACTCGTGCGGAAGTATCTGATATTACTAATGCTATTTTAGAAGGCACTGACTGTGTAATGCTTTCAGCTGAGACAGCAATAGGTAATCATCCAAATGTTGTTGTTGAAGCAATGTCTAGAATTTGTGAAGAGGTTGATTCAAGAAATGATACTTCTGCATTAAAATTTAAAGAATTATCAGGAGTTGACACTTTAACTACATCTATTGCTAAAGCAGCTGTTCAGGTTGCAAATGAAATAGGTGCAAAAGCTATAGTTGCCTTTACGGAAACAGGAAAAACTCCTTTGCTTATTTCAAATTACAGACCAAAAGCACCAATATTTACATTTACAACAAAAGATAAAACTTATAATCAGATGCATATACTTTGGGGTGTTGAGCAAGCAAAGATAGAGAGATTAGAAACAACTGATGAAATGTTTGAGATTGCTGACACTTGGTTACAAATCAATAAAAAATTCAAAAAAAATGATAAAGTTGTACTTGTTGCTGGAACACCTCCGAATAAAGAGGCTGCAACAAATTTGTTAAGAGTTATGAAAATAGGTGAGTTTTAATGGGCCAAAAAATTGAATTAAAAACTACTAAATTTAACAAAAATATTATTTTTGATCTTAATAGATCATTGTCAGGTCAAGATGGTGAGACTTATCATAATATTGCTCATGCTTCATTATCAAATGAAGTTAGTGCACAATTAGCATTAAAATTATTTCGGTTTTCAAATGAAATAGAGAATATTTTTATACAATCGAATGTTGTAACAATTAATTTTTACAGCAATATCGGAACAGCGGTAAGTGAATATGAAAAGCAAATTGAAGATTTTTTTCTATTTTATAAGGACGAAGAGGAATGAGAGTAGGCGTAACAGGGGCTAGTGGTTTTATAGGCAGAAAATTAACTAAGAAACTTATTGATAGTGGATATGAAGTCAAAAAGTTCGTTAGAAGAGAACCTCAAGCAGAAGATGAAATTTACTGGAGTCCTTCAAAGAAAGAGATTGATAAAGATAAATTTAAAGAACTTGATGCTGTTATTCATTTAGCTGGTGAATCAATAGCACCAAAAGATATACTTGGCTTTCTGCCATTTGCTGGAGGAAGATGGAATAAAGAAAGAAAATCAAGGATTTACTGGTCTAGAAAATGGGCTGCTGATTTATTTGTTGAAACATATAAAAGTCTTGAAGAATATCCAAAAATATTTATTTCAGCTTCAGGTATAGGAGTCTATGGCGAACATGGCGATGAAGTAATTACAGAAAACACTAGTTATAACAGAGGGTCTTTTGAACAGTTAGTAGTTGAAGAGGCCTGGGAAGATCCATTAAATGAATTAAAGAAAATGGATATAAGAGTAGTGAAAGCTAGAAAAGGAATTATTTTAGGCAAAGGTAATGTTGCAACTGATATTTTTACATTAGTAACTAAGCTAAATATAAGTAGTCCAATTGGAAAAGGGAATCAGTATTTTTCGTGGGTTTCAATAGACGATGTAGTGAATGCTTACATCTTTTGTTTAGAAAATAAAAATCTTGAAGGTCCAATAAATTTTGTTTCGCCAGAACCACTTAAACAGAAAGATTTCTCAAAGGTTATTGCAAAAATTATGAACAAAAAATATTTTTTTCCTCCATTGCCACCAATATTAATGAAAATAGCAATAGGATGGGAATTAGGAGAAAGTCTA
>SGYT01000026.1 GCA_004214055.1 Candidatus Actinomarinales bacterium
TTCCGCTTCTCTAACTGAAGAAACAACAGCAACACCTGTTTCATGAGATAGTCTTCTAATTTTCCAACCGTCGGTATATTCATTTGCAAATGTAGGTGTGTTGATGACTATAGAGATTAATTTTTCCTCAATAATTGTTAATGAAGTTGGTGATTCATCGTCCGCTCTTCCAACAATTATGGATTCTATATTATTTTCTTTTAGGAAGCTTGCTGTTCCCTCAGTTGCATAAATAGAAAACTCTAATTCAATATATTTATTCACTACCTGAATAAAATTTGGCTTTTCAGCGTCACTTAATGTAACAAAAACACCTTTCTCTTTATCACCGATTTCGACACCAGCTGCAGCGTATGCTTTATTCAATGCAGTTCCAAAATCTCTACCTATTCCTAAGACCTCTCCTGTTGCTTTCATCTCTGGTCCCAACATCGTGTCCTCGGCAGGAAACCTTGACCAAGGGAAGATAGCCTTTTTAATAGCAATTTTCTCTGTTGAGCTATTTAAGTAATTTGTTTTATCTTTTATTTCATTAATTGTGTACCCAAGCATTAAAAGAGTTCCAGCTTTAATTATTTGATTTCCAGTGACTTTAGCTACAAAAGGCATTGTTCTTGAAGCCCTTGGGTTTGCTTCAAGGATAAATAGTTCGTTGCCTTTTATTGCAAACTGTATGTTAAGTAAACCCTGCACATTGAGACCCAATGCAAGCTTTCTACTTTTATCTTCAATCTCTTTAATCATTTCTTTATCAATACTGTATGGAGGAATAACAGCAGTAGAGTCTCCGCTATGAACACCAGCAGGTTCCAAATGTTCCAAAATTCCAGCTATAAATACATCTTTTCCATCAGAGATAAGATCAACATCTATTTCAACTGTTTCTGTTAAAAATTGATCAACCAATAATGGTCCTGACTTAAATGGATTACCATCTTCATCTGCGCTTGCAAGAATATTAAGGTAATTATTTAGTTCCTCATCGGTTTTGACTACTCTCATAGCCCTTCCTCCAAGAACATAACTTGGTCTAAGTAAAACAGGAAATCCTATTTCTTTGACTGATTCAACCATTTCTTTTTCGTTATTGGCAATTTTTGAAATCGGTTGTTTTATATCTTGAGATGTACATAATTTTTGAAATAAATCCCTATCTTCTGTTGAGTCAATTACATCTAATGAAGAACCTGCAATATTAAATCCTGCATTGTGAATTTCTTTTGCAAGCGTAAGGGGAGTCTGTCCACCAAGTTGAATAATAACTGAATCAGGTTTCTCTCTATCTAATACGGATTTAACCTCATTCCAAGACAATGGTTCAAAATATAACTTGTCAGCGGTGTCATAATCAGTCGAAACAGTTTCAGGATTGGAGTTTATCATTATTGCCTCGTATCCATTTTCTTTTAATGAGCTAACTCCATGTACGCAACAATAATCAAACTCAATACCTTGACCAATTCTGTTAGGACCAGAGCCAATTACAACAACTTTTTTTTGCTTTGAAGCAGTGTCGTCATCAGAGGTTCCGTTTGTTGAATATAAATAAGGAGTTTTTGATACAAATTCAGCGGAACAAGTATCAACCAACTTATAAACTCTGTTACTTTCTAGCTCTTTCTTAGAATCTTTATTATCTAGATCTTCGTCTGTCCAACCTAACATTTTTAGTATTGTTGTAGGTGTCGATTCAGGATTAACATTAAAGCTTTTCTCAATTTCCCTTAGAAACCATATGTCAATTTTTGATAACTCTGCAATGTCTTCAATTGGCCAGTTTCTTCTTATTGCTTCAAAAATAGCAAATATTCTTCTTGGACGAGGAACACTAATCTCTTCCTGCAGTTGATGTTTATCTAAACTTATAAATCTATTATCAATATTTCTTATTCCTGTTTTACCAATTTCTAATGAACGGATAGCTTTTGTTAAACTTTCTGTAAAAGTTGATGCAATTGACATAACTTCACCAACACTTTGCATTGATGTTCCCAAAATATCATCAGTAGAAGGAAATTTAGGAAAATCAAATCTAGGTATTTTTACTACTACATAGTCTTGAACCGGTTCAAAACTAGCAGGAGTTGTTCCTGTAATATCGTTTTTTAGTTCAGTTAAGTTATAGCCAACAGCTAAAAGAGCAGCAAATTTTGCTATAGGAAATCCAGTAGCTTTTGAAGCTAATGCTGAAGACCTAGAAACTCTTGGATTCATTTCAATAATTCTTCTATCTCCATTCTCTGGATTTACTGCGAATTGAACATTGCTACCTCCTGTAGCGATTCCAATCGTATCCAAACAAAGCAATGCTTCATCTCTCATTATTTGATATTCTTTGTCTGACAAAGTCTGTATCGGAGCAACAGTAATTGAATCTCCAGTATGCACTCCCATCGGGTCAAAGTTTTCAATGCCACAAACGATTACCCCGTTACCATCACTATCCCTCATTACCTCAAGCTCAAATTCTTTCCATCCATAAACGGACTCTTCTATTAATACTTCTTGAGTAGGGGATGCGGTGAATGCATCTTTTAATTTTTTATTCAGTTCTTCTTCATTATTAACAACTCCAGTTCCTCCGCCACCTAATATGAAAGATGGTCTGAGCATTAACGGATAACCCATCTTCTTTGAAGCTTCAAGTCCTTCCTCAAAACTCTTTGCATAAGTAGCATTAAGTGTTTTTATCCCCACTGCTTCCATTGCCTCTTTAAATTTCCATCGATTCTCAGCAATTTCGATAGCATCTGCTGAAGCTCCTAATAATTCGACATTATTTTTATCAAATATACCTTTCTCGCTCAACTCCATAGAAAGATTTAAAGCTGTCTGACCACCTAAAGTAGGCAACACTGCATCCGGCTTTTCTTTTTCAATAATTCTTTCCAAAAAGTTAGCAGTTAAAGGTTCTATATATGTTGCATCTGCCATTCCTGGATCAGTCATAATTGTTGCGGGGTTTGAGTTAACAAGAATCACTCTGTAGCCTTCGTTTTTTAAAGCTTTAGCTGCTTGAGAACCTGAGTAATCAAACTCACATGCTTGACCTATAACAATTGGTCCAGAACCAATTATTAAGATGCTTTTAATTTCTTTATTAGCTGGCATGTCTTTCCTCAATCATTTCTATAAATGGATTAAATATTTGTAAACCATCTGTTGTTCCAGGTCCTGATTCTGGATGGAATTGCACTGAATAGGCATTTGAATCCCAAAGGCTGATACCTTCATTACTTCCGTCATTTAAATTTGTTGCATACGCTTTTATATTTCCATATTTTTCATGCTTAATAGGTTCATTTAAACTCTCAACACTGAATCCATGGTTTTGAGAGGTAATCAAAGCTTTCTTTATCCCATCAATCTTTACGGGGTGATTTGACCCATGGTGTCCAAAATTCAATTTTTCAACATTCAATCCACAAGCGAGTCCTAAAATCTGATGCCCTAAGCAGATACCGAATATAGGCAACTTTCCAATAAGGTTTTTTACATTCTCTATAACTTGAATTAAAGACCTTGGGTCTCCTGGGCCATTTGAAATAAGCAAACCAGAAAGCTCCAAGGATAAAATTTCATCAGGATTAGTTTCTGGATTAATTAAAACAGTATCAAAATTTTTTTCTTTAAGAACATTAACGATACTTGTCTTTGCTCCTAAATCGAGTATCCCTATTTTTCCTTTAGTTTTTTTGAATTGAGAGTTTCCTGAGCCCGCTTTCAGTGCTGAATCGTCACCTATTATGTTCTTTGCTTTATTAAGTAATTTCTTTAAATCTTTTGCGTCAATGTCTGTACCAAATGCATACATATCTGACCCAGCATCTCTTAAGTGAGTTGTTACTGTTCTAACGTCAAAACCTCCACTGAAAGGGATATTGTATTCATTTAACCAATCTGTAATTGATTTCTCTGATCTCCAAGATGACGGATTATAAGTAAAAGAGTTAGCTATAGCGGCTTCTATTTTTGGTTCACTCGATTCAAAATCAGTTTTAGACATTCCATAATTACCAACATGTGAAGAGGTAAAAGTAATTATTTGATTTATGTATGAGGGGTCACTTAATATCTCAACAAACCCAGTCATTGCAGTATTAAAAATAAGCTCTCCGGTTACTGGTTTAAATTCTTCTGTACTCCATCCAATGAATTCGTCTCCATCTTCATTAATAAGAAGAGCTTTTTTATACATTTTGAGAGACCTTTTCAATTTTTGTGTTTCTTTTTTCAAAAATAGAATTATTAAATTTTGATTTTGTTGTAAATTCTTTATTACAGGGCTGCCATATATTAATCTGAGACTTTTCTACTTCGTATCCAGCTTCAGACAATATTTTTCTAGGGTTTTCAATCATGAATCTCTTTATTTCCTCAAGAGATAATATTCCTGATGAGTAGAGCATTGGGAAAGCAGACTCAAGACCAACCACTCCTCTTGCCGCGCTTTTAAAATCTACTGTTTTTGTATTTTCTGGATGGGGAGCGTGGTCAGTAGCTATTGCATCAATAACATTACTTAATAAACCATCTATTAAAGAAAGGCGATCTTCTTCTGTTCTTATTGGGGGATACATCTTGAATAAACCATTGGTAGTATCTAGATTTTCATTATTTTCTAATATATGGTGTGGTGTGACTTCGCTTGTTATTGGTAAGTTGTTTTCTTTAGCTTCTTTAATTAAATCAACGCATTTTTTTGAGGATATGTGTTGGGCATGGTATCTAGTCCCATATTTAGCTACGAGCTCTATGTCTCTAAGCAGCACTTCCGACTCTTCGGCTTCATCTATTGTTATTAAAGTTTCATCATCATTTGGGGCTGCTATATCACCAGGTTCTGAGTGACAACTACTTTCACAATGTTGAAATATTGCTGCATTTAGAGAACTTAGTAATTTAAACGCTTCTTCAGCTAAATTGTTATCTATTAGTGATTTACCATCATCAGAAAAAATAAAAACCCCATTTTCAATAAACTCTTTATAGTTAACTAATTCTTTTCCTTCGAGATTTTTCGTTAAAGCACCAACTCTATGAACATTGATGTTTAGTTTATTATCCATTGTTCTTGCCTTATTAAGATTCTCAATATTATCAATAACTATTTCTGAATTAGGCATAGCTAAGATATCCCTATAGCCACCATTTATTGCTGCAAATTCTATGTCTGCTGCTGGAAAATTATTATTATCTGGATATCTAGTATGGGTATGAAGATCTATAAAGCTTTCTACTTTAATCATATTTTTTCCATTACGTACATATATGATGCAATCCTTGATGGGACACCAAAAGAAAGCTGATCTTTATATTTAAATTTATTATGTAGGGAAGCTTTTTCAGATATTTCAATACCTACATTCATAGGCATTGGATGAAGAGTTATTAAATCCTCACATGCTTTATCAAGAATTTCATCTGTAAGTTGATATTTTTTAATATATTCATCAAGATCTGAGTCTTCAAGAACTTCTATACGCTCTTTTTGCACTCTTAAGAGTTCTACGGCTTCTGTGGCTTCTAAAACTTCATCCCAGCTATTTAAGACTTCTATATTTGACAAATCATCTGGTAAAAAACTTTCGTGTGTAAAAACTCCAACATTTTTTCCAAGTAAAGAAAATAATTCCCTTCCCGATTCGAAAACTCTTGAGTGTTTTACATCTCCTACGTAGACAACAGGAGTATCTTTATCTAATTTGTTAAATTTATCTAGCGTTGTAGCATCTAAAATTGCTTGAGTTGGGTGTGAAGAGGTTCCAAAACCACCACTTATAACGGAGATATCTTCAAATTTTCTATATTCCTCAATATTATCTTCTTTAGTTCTAATAACTAAAGACTCAATACCCATACTTTTATAAGTTTCAATTTCATGTTTAAGGTTTTCACCTTTTATCTTTGCTGAGGTTATATCAGATGATTCAAATGTTTTTATTCCTAATCTATAAGCTGCTACAGAGAATGAAAGCCTAGTTCGAGTGGAAGGTTCATCAAATTTTAATAAACTAATGGAGGAAATTTGATCTATTTTTTCTGGATTTAATTTTCCTGTTATATCAATTAATTTTTCAATATCTTTTTTTTCTATATCTTTAAAATCTAAAAGATGTTTACTCAATTAACTAACCTCAATTCTGTCTTCCTTATCTATTTCTTCTAAAAATACTGACACATACTCGCTTTCATTAGTTGGTATGTTTTTCCCTATAAATTTTGGAGTTATAGGCAATTCTCTATGGCCTCTATCAATAAGGCAGGCTAAAGTTATTGATTTTGGTCTTCCGGAGTGCATTACAGCTTCGATAGATGCTCTCAATGTTCTTCCAGTGTAGATAACATCATCGATGAGCACTATGTTCCTATCTTCTGGAGATATATTGAGATTACTTTTCTCTAGTTCTTGATCTAGATCATCTCTGAAAGGCCTGTAATTTACAGTATCAATATCGTGCTTAAATCCAAATTCTATTAAATATTTTGATATACGTTTGGTTAATAGATCGCCTCTTCTTGGAATTCCAATTAATAAGGGGTTGGATAAATCTGATTCTGAGATTTCTTTACTTAGACGGTAAAGTGTTTTTTCTATCTCCACATTTTTCCTTTCGATACTCACAGGTATCAATTAAAGCTGTAATTATGATAGCAAAAAAAAATTTATTTAATAATTAATTACCTATTTTCTCTAAAGAAGGGTCTTCCAATATTTCCTGGTGCACCAGTTTTACCTTCTTTATAAATAGTTAAAACTACTAAAACAAGTATCGTAATTAAATAAGGTGTAATTTTTACTAGATATGGACTTAAATCAAATCCATAAGTTTGTAAACGAGGCACAAGAGCTTCAAGAAATCCAAACAGAACAGCACCAATTGCTGTACGGTATGGTTTCCAACCTCCAAAGATAACTAATGCAAGACAAATCCATCCTCTTCCAGCAGTCATATTGTCAGTCCAGAAAGGTACATAGCTCAAAGTCAGATAGACACCTGACAAGCCTGCAAACGCTCCTCCTATACAAGTTCCTATAAATTGTGTTTTATTTATTTTTAATCCCATCGAATCAGATGCTCTTGAGTCTTCACCAACAGCTTCAATCCTTCTTCCAAACATAGTTTTCTTAAGTACAAAGCTTGTTGTTATCATCAGCAATATTGCTAAGTAGAATATAAAGTTTTGATTTAATAAAACTTCAATTATATTACTTGGCTCTGCTACATCTCTAATGCTCTCAATTTTCACCATTAATTTTTTTCCAACGTATTTCTTTCCTAATAAAGAAGAAAGAGCCAATCCCAAAATTGTTAATATAAGTCCTGATACTGTTTGGTCTTGTTTTAATATCACTGTTACAAATGCATGTATTGATGAAAAAATTGAAGCTGACAAAACACCAACAATTATTGATAGAAATAAATTTTCAGTATTTATGGCTGTCATGAAAGCAGTTACTGCTCCAATTGAGATCATCCCTTCAACTCCAAGATTTAAAATACCAGTTTTTTCTGTTATTAATTCACCAAGAGCAGCAATAAATAATAAAGTAGCAGCTTGCAACGTTGCATTTAATAAACCCATTAATTGAATATCAACCATCTTTAACCTCTTTAATCTGATAAGTAAAAAAGAATTGAGAAACAAGAGCTCCAATTAATGTTGTGGCTTGGATAATTTCAGCAATATAAGAACTTACTCCAATTGTTTGGATTACAGCTCCTCCAATAGTTAAAGCGCCAAATAGACAGCCAACTAAAAATATTCCAATAGGTCTCATACCTGTAATTGCGGCAACAATTATTGCTGTATATCCAAAACCTTGAGAGATACCAATTGAGACCCTGTGTGTTTGGCTAAGTAATTCAATAGCTCCTGCCAAACCAGCAAAGCCACCACCAATTAACATAGCAAAGAATGCTTTTTGTCTAGCGTTAATACCTGCATAAATAGCTGTCATTGCTGAACCTCCAGCTATTCTCATTTCATAACCAAATACCGATTTTTCTTTAAGATAATATGCTCCAATGGTAAAGAGAATGCATATGAGAAACCCGCTGCTTAGTCTTCCAAATATTGTTGGCAAATAAACTTCTTCACCAACATAAGTAGCAGCAGGAAAGTTTAATGATTTAGGATCTTTCCATGGTCCATTTACTAAATAAATAGTTAAACCAATAATTATATAGTTTGTTAATAGAGTTGTGATTATCTCATTAACTCCAAAAACAACTTTTGTAATAGCAGGTAATAAAATACAAATAGATCC
This sequence comes from Candidatus Actinomarinales bacterium, assembly GCA_004214055.1. Lineage (GTDB taxonomy): Bacteria > Actinomycetota > Acidimicrobiia > Actinomarinales > Actinomarinaceae > Actinomarina. The sequence goes on from SGYT01000026.1 coordinate 8,273, forward strand.
ACCAACAAAACCAGAAATTAAAAGAATGAGAATCAACAAACTAGAATTATAAATCTCAATATTTATATAAATTAGGTTTACAGCAATTGCACCAAGAAAAATTTGACCTTCTGCTCCTATGTTCCACAATTTAACAGAATTCATAATCGAGATTCCTAAACCAGCAAGGATTAATGGTATGGCTTTGTTCAATGATGAACTCAAACTGTTAATACTTCCAACTGAAAGTTTTAGCATTAGTGAAAAAACACTTATTGGATTTTGGTCTTGAATTAATAGAATTACTGAACCAATACAAATAGCAATAATTAATCCAATTAAAAAAGAATAAAAGGTAGCTAAATCATTAACTACAGTTTTTTTAGATAGAATATAATTATTCAATTACACCCGCCATTGCAAGTCCTACATTGTTTGTATTGGCTTCATTTATGTTAAATTCTTTGATAATCTTTCCTTCATATAAAACAAGTAATCGGTCGCTTAATTTGAATAACTCATCTAGATCCTCAGAGATCAACATTATTGCCGAACCATTATTTCTTTGATTAATAATTAGTTCATGCAAAGCTTCAACTGCGCTTACATCTAAACCTCGAGTTGGTTGAGCGGCTATAATTACTTCAGGATTTGATATCAACTCTCTACCCATAAGCAATTTCTGCATATTCCCACCTGACAAAGTAGATATTTCTGCCTTAGGTTCATCAGTTTTTATTGAAAACTCTTTAATAAGTAAATTTAAATAATTGACCATTTTGTTTGTTGATAGATGAGGACCATAGCTTGCGCTGAAGTATTCCTTAACTACGGAATTATCTAATATAGAGACACCAGGAGCAAGGCCTACTCCAAGTCTATTTTCAGGTATATAAGATAAGTTAAGTTTTTTTCTAGCTTTGACTCCTTTTTCTGATACGTCCTGTCCTTTGATTGTGACTTTTCCTTCAAAGTTTGAATGAATTCCAGAAATAATATTAGCTAATTCAACTTGTCCATTTCCAGATACACCAGCAATACCGAGAATTTCACCCGCTTTAATATTTAAGTTGATGTCATCCAGGTTATTAAAACCATCATCTTGCGATTTCAAACTAATATTTTCAACCGTAAGTTTAATTTCTCCTTTTTTATTATCTTTTTTTACAACGGACTTAGTTATTTCACCCATCATTAGGGTAACCAAATCATTGTCTTTAACAGATTTTGTTTCCAGGTCTTTAGCAACCATCTCACCATTCTTCATTACAAATATTGTTTCGGTAAATTCTTTTATTTCTTTTAACTTATGTGTAATAAATACGATTGTTTTTTCATCTTCCTTTGAAAGTGTGTCTAATGATATTTTTAATTGATTTGTTTCATGTGGTGTTAGGACGGCAGTAGGTTCATCAAGCAACATTATTTTGTTGTTATTAAATATCAATTTCATTATTTCTATTTTTTGCTTTTCACCAACCGATAATTCAGAAATTAAAGTGTCATGATTTGCTGCTAAAGAAAAAATTTCAGAATACTTTTTAAACGCTTCTTCAAAATCATTAACATAGATATTCGCTTTTGAAAGAGTTAGGTTATCTTTAATACTGAAATTTTCAATTAATCTAAATTCTTGGTGGACCATCCCGATTCCAAGCTTTCCCGCTGAATCAGGATTGAGTTTTTTTTGTTTTTCACCTTTATAAATTATTGAACCTTTTTCTGGTTGGTATATCCCAGATAAAATGTTCATTAGTGATGATTTACCAGCCCCATTTTCACCTAAAAGTCCATGTATCTTTCCCTTATAAAGATAAAAATCAACATTATTTAAAGCTTGGATCTTACCAAAAGATTTATATATGTTTTTTGCTTCTAGAAGTTTTTGATTCATTAATTTTATAGCTAAACACTCCAACTAGATAGTTGGAGTGTTTAAAAAACTATTATGGATTTACAGTTCCAATTACGTTGTCAATAAATGAATCCTCAACAATTGTTGGGTCAAAAGATCCAGAAAGAATCTCCATATTTTTTTCATTAACTAATTGTTCAACATTTCTTGGTATTCCATCTGCTAATTCATATAGTGAAACAAGACCTGTATCCATTCCTCCCCAATAAGCTTCAGGTACAAAACTTCCATCAGCTATTGCTTCTACAACTTCTACATAATACGGTCCCCAGTCCCAAACAGGTGCTGTTAAGAAAGCTTCAGGTGCTGCATCTTGACCATAGGCTGTATTATATGATATCCACTTAGCTCCTGCTGCTTCTGCAGCAATACCAGTTGCTGGAGAGTCTTGGTGTTGAGCCAAAACATCTGCCCCAGTCTCTAATAGAGCATTTGCTGCTTGAGTTTCAGCTTCTGGCCCGAACCAAGTAAAAGTCCAAACAACTTCGACAGTTGCATCTGGATTTGTTTCTTTTACTCCTTGAGCGAAAGCATTAATACCTCTAATTACTTCAGGTATTGGGAAAGCAGCTACATAGCCAATTTTATTTGACTCAGTTACAGATCCTGCAACAAGTCCTGATAAGTATCTAGGTTGATACATTTTCCCAAAATAGTTACCAAAGTTCGTATCATTCTTTAAATAACCGGAACAATGTAAGAAAATAACATCTGGATATTCCTCAGCCATTTCTGCCATTGCATCTAAATATCCAAAAGTTGTACCAAAGATTATGTTATAACCTTGTTCAATATAAGCTTCTGCAACTGTTCGGAATTCTGTAGCATCTTCTGGAATAAGCTCTGTATAAGCTGTTTCAATTCCGGTTTGATCTACAAGATATTGTCGACCTACATCATGTGCTTGTGACCATCCACCATCGTCTGCTGGACCTACATACACAAATGCAGCTTTGTAATCATCTACGGTTGCGGCTCCACCGCAAGCCATAGTAAGAATACTGATTATAATTAGGCCTACTGCCCAACTTTTACGCATCCTTACCTCCTTTTCATATTTTTTATTATAGATGAACGCTTATATACGTAGTTCTTTTGAAGTTAATTTTCTTTTCTTATTCTCACCTTCAATTTTTTATTCTTTGATAGAATTAGCACTTACGAAAATGGAAAAATTATATTACACATGGGATGAGCAGTTCGAGGATACACAGACTGTTTGTAAGTTGATTGAAGAAGATAACTTTATACCTGATGTTATTGTTGGAATAAGCAGAGGGGGCTTAATACCAGGAGTTATGATTTCTCATAAATTAGATATTCCATTCAAACCAGTTCACGCATCTACAAGAGATTTTCCACATTGGGAAAATTATTTGCCAAAACCAAAAGATTCCAAAGTATTAATAGTTGATGATATATGCGATAGTGGTGAAACTTTTGAAAAGCTTTCAGAATATATAAAAGAGAATATTAACCATGAATGCGATGTTAGATTTGTATCTTTATGGTGGAATAACGAATGTGACTTTAAGCCTCATTATTTTATTAAGGAAATTGCAAAATACACTAATGAAGTATGGATTGATTTTCCACATGAATCTTGGTGGAAAGAAAGCAGTTAAAGTAACTTTTTAGCGTATTCTTTAATAGTTTTTAACATACTGTAAGCACCATTTCGTCTTGCTGGGCTTAAAATTACACCTAATTCAAATTCTTCCATAAGG
>SGYT01000027.1 GCA_004214055.1 Candidatus Actinomarinales bacterium
GTGCTTGGGTGTCTTCTTGATTTTGTTGTGCTTGGGTGTCTTCTTGATTTTGTTGTGCTTGGGTGTCTTCTTGATTTTGTTGTGCTTGGGTGTCTTCTTGATTTTGTTGTGCTTGGGTGTCTTGTTCTGGCGTGCTACCCCCACAAACAACAAGAGTAAGGGATAAAAGCAAAGAAATAAGACTTTTTTGTTTCATATATATCTAATTATAAAAAGATTCTTGAAAAGTTACCCATTAAAATATTAATTAGGACTTCCTTTCGTGCCTTGAACCACTGAATCAAGACATGATAAAACAAAAATTACAGCCACTGGGGAGTCTTTTTGAAAAAAATCATTAAAAAGCAAAAATCCCGATTGATCTTGCGACCCTTCGGGATTTTCTATACTATTTCATTTTCGGTCTTGCGACTTCTTTTTCTATAGTGTGTATACAATTTAACTCTATATTTGTTATTAAGCAAGAAAAATTAGATTGTTTTTTTCGCGAACTTTTTAAGTAAAAAGCCTAATTTAGATAGATTTTTACATCTGTGCGAGGATGTGGGATTGGAGAAGGGTTTATATTTAGTTCTTCTTTTGATTCTAAACTATCAAAATTTGTAGCCAGCTTATATACGACATTCTTAAAAATATAACTAGCAAAAAATTTACCTAAACATGTGTGTGCTCCGCCTGAGAAAGGAAAGTAAGCGTCATTTTGATAATCGGGATCTAGGAATCTATATGGAGAAAATTTTCCTGGTTCATCCCAATATCTTTCATCATTATGTAAAACTAGAGGACCAACCGCTACATAGGTTCCGGCTTCTAATTCATATCCGTCAACTATTGTGTCTCTCACTACATATCGTGGAGAAAAGGGAACTGGTGGATATTTTCTCATAGCCTCATTGAATAAAGCCTCACCTATATGACCATTCTTTAGTTCTGATATATTGGTACATGTTGTTTTTTCTGCTTCATCTTTTAACTGTTTAAAGAATTTATTGTCTGTAGAGAGGAAATGTATAGAAGAAGTTAAAGTACTGGTTGTCGTATCATGAGCTGCCAATAATAGAAATATCATATGTTCTGCTATCTCAAAATAGGATAGACCACCTTCCTGATTGTTGGTTTTTACTAATTCAGAAAATAATGTTTTTTGTTTAGTATCAACTTTTTGTGCTTTTGACTCGAAGTAATCCAAAAGTTCTTTCCTTGCTTTTAGTCCTTTTCTTAGATTCGTAAACGGAAGAGGAATTCTTACAACTGAAGTTGCTGATTCAATAGAATCTGTAAATAGTTTGTTAAGCTCAACTAATCTACTTTCATCTACTTCATCAAAAAATAACTCTACTGCAATGTTGAACATTAGTTGCTTAATGTTCTCATGTAGATTGAAAGATTCCTCTTTCTTTATTTTTCCAATCCAGTGATCAATTCTTGGTTGTATTATTTCTAAATAATTTTCAAGTGCATCTCTGCGGAATGACTCTTGTAGCAGACCTCTATGGTATTTATGGTCATCAAAATCTCTTAGCATTAACCCGTTTTCAAAAGTTGGCCCTATAGAAAATTCCCAGCCATGTTTCGATGAAAAATTATCTTCTGGATCTAAAAAAATATGTTTTGTTGCTGATGGGGTGGAGAACATAGTAACTCTCTCATTTAAAATAGATATCTCTAAAACATCACCGTGTTTTTTCCGCAGTCTTTTACTCATTGCTAGAGCATCATTTTTAAATTCTATGGAGTGTCCTATAAAAGGTAACCCTCTTGCCACTGGAGCTTTCATATTAATTTATATTATATGTCAATATTTGATCAGAAAAGCAAAAATCCCGATTGATCTTGCGACCCTTCGGGATTTTCTATTCTATTTGTTTTCAATCTTGCGATATCATTTAAATAGTGTTCTACTAATTTACACCTCTAATTGGCTCTATGCAAAATAATTATTAATGTATTTTTCGCGAACTTTTAATCATAAATTGTTGCTTTTTTTCTCTATTTACCCTCTCCAATGCATAACTAACCATAATCCTTGGCATTTTTTTATGGTTTTGCTTCATAAAAGATAGGAGTTTTTTCTCATCTCTTTTACCAATTTCTCTAAGCATCCATCCAGTTGCTTTGTGTATAAGGTCCTCGGAGTCGTTAATGTATTTTTTTGCTAATCTCAACGTAAGTGTAAATTCATTATTTTTTATCTTTGGCCAAGTTGCAAGTATTGCAATTCTTCTAATCCATAAGGAACTACTTCCTGACCATTCCAAAAATTGATTTTGGTTCTTTTTTTCTAAATATTTACCAATTAAGTTTGGAGCTATTTTATCAACAAGGTCCCAATTGTTTAATTGATTAAGATTTTTTATTGTAAAGGTATACCACTCCTCTTTATTGTCTGAACTATTGAAGTTATTTAAAACAACTAACCAACCACAAAATCTCTCTTCATGCCATGGGGAGTGTAGTAACTTCTTTATCTCATTCTTTTTCAAGTCTGGATAGTTATTTACAATTTTTGTTATGTCCGGAACAACAACTCCTAAAAACTTATCGCCTTCACCATATTCACCTTTCCCTGTTTTAAAAAACTTTGGCAAAAACTCTTTTTTTTCTTGATTTGCAAATTTTCTTAAATCTTTTTTTAATGAGACGACTCTCATTTATTAAACTTCTTTTGAGTCTGTAATATAATTTATAACTTCTTCTACGTCTTCATTTTTTACATGCTTGGTAAGTACGTTGAATTTCATATCTTCAAAAATAAAAAGTAAGGCTTCTTCATCTTTTTTTTCAATACTTTTAATTTCATACACATCTCGCACCACACTTAAAGACTTTTCTTTTGTTCTTAAAGCAATGCGTCCACTGTTAATTTCTATCACAGGTTGTACAAAGCTTTGTAAGGCAGTTATTACCTGGAAAAGGCCTAGGCCTAGAATCAAATAATAAAGACCTTCTTCTCGAATGTTTGAACCAAAATCTTTTAGGTCAATATATTCTTTTAAAAATATTCTTAAAGGTCCTTCAAGTATGTTATCTATTGAAATATACGACAGAAGGATTCCTCCAAGGAAGGTAGGAAACATTGCACTCTTGCTTCTGTAAATCTTTTTTTCCATAAATTTATTTCTTTTAATAACAGATTACTTGATTTTGGTATTGTTTATATATGGAAATTGTACTGATAAGACATGGCCAACCAGAATGGGTAAAAGATGGGGAATATACTGTTGATCCTGGCCTTACTGAAATAGGCAAGAAGCAAGCTGAAAAATCAGCTTCTACTTTTGAAAAGCATAGCATAGATGAAATTTGGGTCTCGCCATTAAATAGAGCTAAAGAAACACTTAAACCTTTTGAGCAAAGAAATATTGGATGTAAAATTAAAACTTTTGACTGGCTTCGAGAAGCACTTGATGATGATGAAAAGAAGTTAATTGGTGAAAGCCAGGAAACAATTAGAGAATATTTTGACCATCGTAATACAAGGTCCTTTGAGGATTGGATGGAAACAACACACGGAGCCTACATGAAAGGATTTAGTGAAAATATAGTTAAGAATCTTGAGGAAAGCTTAAGTGATATTGGTGTTATTTCGACCGATTCTCGTTATGATAGGTTATTTGATTTAAGTAGTTCAAAAATTAGTAAATTGATGATTATTTCACACGCAGGAACAATGTCGACATTATTGTCCTATTTACTTAATTTACCTCTATATCCTTGGACGTGGAGAAAATTTCTTCCTCGCCATGCTGGGCACACATTTTTAAGGTCAACTGAAATATCATCTGGTCATTTTTTTAGAATGAAAGAATTTAATAATGTATCCTTCATGGACAATGGCGAATTAAAAACTTATTGAAATAACTATACTTGTAATAACTTAGTAAGTATTATGCAAAGTTCTAAAGCACTTCCAGAATTAAAGGTTAGTAAATTTACACCTATAAAAAAAAGATATTTTTTAAAATATATTGCTGAATTTTTATTAAAAAGAGAAAATTTTTCTGCAAAAGGAAATTTCTTAGAAAATAAAAATGTTGTTTTAGTAGCAGCGCCCCATCAGTCGGCAAAAGATGAATATTTTATGTTTTTAATAGTCATGGCTATGAATATAAAAATTTGTTATTTGTCTGCAAAATGGACCATGAGACGTTTACCAGTACCTTTTTTAAAACCTAAAGATATTGATAAACAAGGTATACCTTGGCCTTTGGGCTGGGTGCAAGAAATTGTATTTAGAAAATTTGGAGCAATACCTGTTGAGCGTAAGGAAAAAGCGGGCCAATACAATTCAGTTATTGAAGAACTGAAAAAACGAGACGGGTTTGTTTTAATTGTTACGCCTGAAGGGAGATTTGATCCATTACGTTTTAGAACGAGCTTCTTGTATATTGCAAGAGAGTTAGAAGCTGAAGTAATGCCTGTACAAATTGATTATGAGAAAAGATGCTTTACTCTTTTACCTGCTTTAAATATAGAAGGCACTGAGCAAGAAGTTATAAAACGTCTAAGATTGTTATTTCAAGGTATTAAAGGTAAACACTCAAGATTTGAGGCCTAATGGAAGAAAAAATTTATAACCTTATAAGGGAGCGGGGGCCTTGGTTTTTAAAAGATACATTATTTTCAAAATTAGTTTATAAATTTCTTACTAAATATTTAAAAGTTGATGAAACTATTTATGCAGGTGATTTTATTCAGGATATGTCTGGACCAGATGCTTTTAATTGGTTAGGACAGAACTACACATCAAACTGTGAAGTTAAGGGAATTGAAAATATTCCTCCTAGTGGAAAGTCTTTAATAGTATCAAACCACCCAATGGGTCCGGCTGATGCTATTGGTATATATCACCAGGTATACAAAGTAAGAAAAGACATATTTTTCTTTGCGAATGAATTATTTATTTACTTAGTTGGATCTTTTGAGAATATATTTGCTCCAGTAACTTGGAATAAAGAAAAAGAAGTTCACACAGCATCAAAAAAAACTTATCGAAATATTAAAAATTTCTTTTTAGATAATCGAATTGGAATACTTTTCCCCTCTGGGAGGCTTTCAAAGCTTACTTTCTTTGGACTAAAAGATAGAGAGTGGGAAACAACCCCTGTAATCATAGCTGAAAGACATGATTGTCATTTAATTCCAGTTTACATAAAAGCAAGAAACTCTTGGTTCTTTTATCTAGCATCCTATCTAAGTAGGCAGCTTCGAGATATTTCTCAGCTAAATGAACTGTTTAATAAGAAAAATAAAAAAATAAAAATAATCATTGGTAAGCCTGTTTTAAGAAGCGAATTATCTGAAGACAAAAGTATTGCAATTAAAGAGCTGAGAAATTTAACCGATAAATTAAAATATTATTGAACAACATCTCCTGTTTTAGGATTCACACCTAAATTACCTACCATATATCCGAAGAGTAAAGGTGTAGTGACTAATCCACCTAATCCATAAAATCTCCAAACAAGGTCAGCACCTGAAGAAAAAGACCAATATAAAATATTTACAACTACAAAAAAGCCATACAAAGATCCAATTAATGCTGTCGCTATTTGCAGCTTTCTATCATGATTAGTTTTGTAATACCATTTTGTAATTTGAATTGCTCCAAGTGAGAACCCTAGTCCATAAACTATAAGCATAGCCATACTCATTAAATCCCCAAGAATGAAGAATACTGACTGATATAAAAATGAAATTAAATAAATTACTCCCATGCTCTTAGGTGAAACTTTAAATCTTATAGCGTAAACAAAAACAATACAAGCGAGCATAGCGTTGAAAAATACAGATCCTGCAGCTAGACGATCTGACCAATCCCAATAAAAAAATAGATCTATATCAAGAAAAGGATTTATAAATTGAGTCATAAATACTATCAGGCCATAAATTGTACCTATTGAAAAAATTGAAGCAGCGTCAAGCGTCTCCTTGTAGGGTCTAGATGCAAATACATGATCCAACATCAAAAATGATCCTAAAAAAAGCATTAAGTGTGAAGGGCTAATTAATGGCTCAACACCTGTCTCTATTCCAAGGACTGTATGCCAAATTGCGTCAGATCCTCCCCCTATAGCAAAAATTGATGCCCCTAAAACACCTACATCAAATTTATAATCTTCCATTTTATTTTTTACATAAACAGCTGAGATAACAACAAAACCATAACCTGTATAAAGTAAGGCATGCCATGGTGTAAAGAAGGTTTCTATTTCATCTAAAAGAAATGTATGAGCACTAGAGTCAACCCAAGCACCAGTAAACATCCAAATCATTGCAACAATCATAAGATATCTATATTTTTTTTCCGTAATTGGTGTTGGTGCTAATTTATCAAACATTTTTATTCCTGATAACTAATAATATACCTTTATGGATAAGTTTTCTAGAACACTTACATTAAGAAATTCAATATTTTTAGGCTTAAGCTCAATGATTGGTGCTGGCTTGTTTGTAAATATAGCCCCAACAGCAAAAGTTGCTTCTTATTCTTCTGTTGTTGGATTAATTATGGCGAGTAGTGTTGCTTTTGCAAATGCTTCATCTTCAGCACAATTAGCGAGGCTTTACCCTGAGACAGGAGGAACATATTTGTATGCTAGAAATATTCTTGGAAAAATTCCATCTTTAATTGCTGGTTACAGTTTTATTATTGGAAAATCAATAAGCTGTATTGTTATAGCTTTGACTCTTGGTAACTATTTAATGCCTCAAAACCCGAAGATTTCAGCAATTTTATTGGTCGTAATTGTTACTTTAATTAACTTCTTTGGACTTGAAAGAACATCTTCTATTGCTAAGTGGTTTGTTTACTCAGTAATTTTAATTCTTAGTTTTTATATTTTTTCAATAACAACTACATCATCTTTTAACATTCAAATACCAATTACCCAAGGGTTAACATTGGAAGGTTTTGTACTAAGCAGTAGTATATGGTTTTTTGCATTTACAGGTTATTCAAGGTTGGCTACTTTTGGTGAAGAAGTAAAAAACCCTGAAAAAATAATTCCTCAAGCTATTTTGAGAGGCCTAGGAATAACTGTCGTCGTTTATCTGTCTGTCTCATGGGTTACTTTAGGGATAGTCGAACCAACAACTATTGCAAACTCCCTCACCCCATTAAAAGTTGCTTTTGATGTAAGTAGATTTTCACAATTTTCTTTTTTAATAACTATCTGTTCAACAATCGCCACAAGCTCCGTATTACTAGCGTTGCTCCCGGGAATAAGTAGGGTGTTTGTTGCAATGGCTAGAGATAAAAATATACCAGGATTATTTAAAATAATACACCCTGTTCATAATTCTGCTTATGTTGCTGACTTATCAGTCCTTCTTTTAGTTGTTTCGGGCGTATTGTATTTAAATATAGTTGACTCAATCAAGCTAAGTGCATTTTTTATATTGATATATTATTCGATTACAAACCTTTCGATATTAAAACTACCAAAAAATAAAAGATTATTTCCATCCTTTTTTGCATTATATGGACTAACCACCTGTTTGATATTATGTATGTCTCTGGTTCTATATTTTTAACACTTAAATATTAGTTTTTATATAATGTTCTTGATAAATGATGGACGTAAAAATAATATTACTACTTAGTTTTTTACTTTTAATTCCTGTGTTATTTGGTGTTATCTATTTATCTTTATGAATAACTATCTCTCAATTAAAAGAACAAAAGAACTTAATCATTCAATTACAGATATTTGGAATTTGATAGCTTCTCCTTCATATCTAGAACTAGTTCATCCGTTTTGTAAAAAAAACACGACAGTATCTTGGTCTGGAGTGGGATCAAAAGATACTTTGGTTTACATAAATGGATTAACTTTTGTAAGAGAAATTATTACTTGGGACGAGATGAAAGGGTATGAGCTAACAATAGGTAAACCCGAGGGAAGAAAATCAAAAGTAGTTTGGAAAATAGATTCTAATAAAGATAAAACCTTTCTTACTATTGAAATATTTACACATAGCTTAAAATATTGGCCAGGGGTTCTTCATTTTTTTCCTTATTTTTTTATTATTAAGCCAAGGCTTGAAAATTATCTTGATTCTGTTTTAGGTGGAATTGACTATTATTTAAATGAAAAAACACCTGTGCCAAAAAATTATTTTGGTTCTCACAGGTGGTTCTCCTAAATTATTCGTCGTCGCCGCATCCACATTCTGGACAATACATTACTATTCCTCCTTTTCTTCTAGTTTAATAATTGCTCTATTTTCGTTTGATCCTCTTATAAACATTTTTGAAACTGGGAAATATTTTTTTTTAATTGATTTAATTCCTGCTAGCTTTTCACTTTCATCTTGAATAATCGATGCTTTGACCTCTATTTCTTCTGAAAGCTTCTCTGAACCATTCTGGTTTGTTTTATAAATAGTTGCCTTACCATTTGCTTTTACTCTTTTTACTTTGCCAGCATTTGCACTAGTAGTAATAACTAAATAATCATTAACGGAGGAAAGCCATACTGGTGTTGCTACAGCAGAACTGTCTTTTTTATAGGTAATTAAATTTATATACTCTTCATTAGCAAAATCTAATAAATTCATACTAAAAATAGTTTAATAACAAGGAAGGTAACTGGACAAGTCTTCTAGCTAAATAGCTATCAGATAAAAATAAGTATACGATTAGTGAAATTATTAATATAAGTCTGATCAAGATTCTACTTTTATTCATCAACCCCTTTTCTCGATGGGTTCCGTAATCCAAACAAAGGCCTTATTAACTTTATATTTTTTATAGAGTGATAAAAAGTGAGGCTAAGAAAGCAAACTAAAAACAAAAATAAAAAATATTTTATCCATGGGTTTATATCCCAACCTCCAAAGTAAAGCATTAAACCGTATTGAATTGGAAAATGAACTATATAAACTGGAAAAATTGCGGTTCTATAATAATTAAGCTGAGTTGATTCTTTATTTAAATAAGTAGCTCCTAAGCCTAAAGCAAGGAAAATAAAATTAAAAGATTCAAAAGCTATTATCCGATCATCAACTCCTTCAAATTCATTAAGAAAACGATAGATATATAAACTAAATGCAAATACAGCGTGAATTTTCCAATTTATTTTATTCGATTCCCAGAAAGCTTCTCCTTGTGAGGTCAAGATAATACCCAGTAAAAACCATATTGCTCCTAGGAAAAATCCATGCGATGTATCAACATAAAGTGAATAGTCGTTACCTTCCCTCCAATAGCCTGTTTCTACTAGGTGGCCTTCATAAATTATTGGTATAGAAAATAAGAATATACCACCTGGTTTAGCAAGCAACTTTGATAAAAATGAAGACTTATTTCTTAATAGAGGTATATAACGTAACATCAATACAAATATCAAACTATATATAATGATGTTTTCTAAAAACCATAGATGAACAGAGTCTGCCCCGTAATAAGCTTCTCCCTGTCCTTTTTTTTCCCAAAATAAGGTCGCAAAATAAATAACTAAAGCTCCAGAAGTAAAGCTTCCAAACAATAAAGGAAGGCCAAGTACTTTTAATCTCTCTTTTATTAGTTGAAATGGTGTTCTGTTTTCAAATGAAAACCTGAAAGCAATTCCAGATATTAAAAAAAGAATTGGAATTCGCCATGTATTAATCATGGCCATTGGAATCCATAGTGAGTCAATACTCTTTATATTTGGAATAAAGAAAACAAATGGAGCCCAGGACATAAAAGAAATCCCTAAGTGATAAGCTATCAAAAGAAATAAGGCTATAGCCCTGATTGCGTCTACGTCGTGTCTTCTTTTATTAAGCATACCGTTAATTACAATTACTTACCCTTAAACTTGGGTTCTCTCTTTTCCATCAAGGCAAAGATTCCTTCTTTTAAGTCTTCAGAGACGAGGAAAGAAGTACTCCACATCCTTACTAAATCTAGTGACTGATCGCTGGTTAAGTCTTCTCCTTTATCGAGAATCATCTTTACTCCCTTTACTACTAAAGGAGAATTGGAGGCTATCTCTTTAGCAAGGTCCATTGCTCCATCTATCAGCTCTTCATGTGTTTCAAAAAGATTATTTACAAAACCAATTTCTTTTGCTTGCTCCGCATCAAAAGTCTTTCCCGTATAAGCAAGTTCTCTAAGCAACCCTCTAGATATAATTTTTGGCATTCTTTGTAGGGCACCTACGTCTGCGACTAAACCAAGTTTTGATTCTCCAATTGAAAATTTAGCATCTTTTGTTGAGAGCCTGATGTCACAAGATGCAACCAAATTTGTTGCTCCTCCAATACTAAAACCTTGAATAGCTGCAATTGTTGGCTTTTTGGTTTTAGCAACTGTAGTAAATGCGTCTTGGAATTTTTTTGTTATTTCCATTATTTCTATTCTTTCTTCTGCGTTAGTTCTTAGATCTTCATTTAAATCAAAGGCCTCAACAAGTAAATTTATATCTATACCTGCTGAAAAGGTGTCTCCCTTTGCTGCCAAAATAATTACATACACATCATCGTTATTATCTAATTCTTTAACTAACTTTGGTAAACCAAACCATAGTTCATCATTTAAAGCATTTTTTTTCTCTGGTCGATTAAGCCAAATAATTCCGATATTATCTTTTACTTCTGAAAATATTTTTTTATCCATGCTTACCTAAATTCTATCTTACTAAAATAACAACATGGATGTATTTGAAGCTCTTTATACAACAAGGTCTATGCGAAGGGTTAAGGAAGACCCTATACCGGAAGAAATAATTAAAACTATGCTCGATGCTGCAATAAGAGCGCCTAGTGGTTCTAACCGCCAAGGTTGGAAGTTTCTTGTTGTAACCGACCAAGAAACAAGGAAGCAATTAGGTGATGTATACAGGGAAACCTGGGATTATTACATGAAAGAGTTCTATGGCGGAAAACCAGACTTAGGTGCATCAGGAGTTGGAGATGATAAAAAAGCAAATCAAGTTATAAGAATAAGTAAGTCTGCAGGGTGGTTAGCAGAAAATTTTCATAAGGTTCCTGCACACTTTCTTATTTTTTCTAGGAATGATCCAACTGGCTCTTCAATATTTCCTGCAATATGGAGCCTAATGTTAGCCGGAAGAGCGCACGGTATAGGAACATGTTTAACAACTGTTATGTCTTTTAAACAAAAAGAAGCCTTTGAAATATTAGATGTTCCTGATGATAAGGGCTGGAGTCTTAATGCCGTAATAACAGCAGGATATCCATTGGGTAAATGGGGTGTAGCTGAAAGGAATCCTGTTGATGAAGTTACATATTTAGATAAATGGGGAAATTCGCCTAACTGGAATCTAGAAGAACCTCTTTGGAATTACTAGTAATATAAGCGCGCCTGGAGGGAGTCGAACCCCCAACCTTCTGATCCGTAATCAGATGCTCTATCCAGTTAAGCTACAGGCGCTTGGCGGAGAGGGAGGGATTTGAACCCTCGAGGGGATTTTCATCCCCCACTCGCTT
>SGYT01000028.1 GCA_004214055.1 Candidatus Actinomarinales bacterium
AATATTCCTGATGGAAATTATAAAGGAACTCCATAAAAACAGAAAAAGAGAGAATGAAAGGTCCTCTCTTCTACTGTTTGAAGCTTATAGTGTTGCAACACTAATTCTTAAAAAGACAGCTTCAAAATAGATACTACAGTTATGTGTTTTAAAAAGGTAAAGTATTTAATTTACTTTTCAGAATTACGAGCATTTTAGGAAAGTATCCTAGTCAATTCTATTAACAGCACATCATTTTCTTGGTTTAAAAAAGTATTGAAGTTGTCTATTAAACCCGCAATATCAGTAGAAAAATATTTTTGAATTGTTTGCTCAATTCCAAAAGTATGTAAATCTTCATAAAAATCAACAAGGTAAGTTTCGTAACCTATTTCACTAATCACATAAACCGTAAACCAAGCCCCAAGATAATAAGGACGCAATGATGAGCCGTATTGAATTTTATTTAAGGGAATTGTTCCTGAAAGATATTCTTCTTTTGATAAAAGTTTTAACTCCATCTGTGAATTAAATTTTTCTTCTGTGTGGTAGCCAAGTTGATAAAGAATTAGCTCAGAAAACAATTCTGCTCCCCCTTCAATGAGCCAAGGACCATCAACTTGCAAAGCTCCAATTGAAGAAGCATTTTTATGGTGAAACTGATAAGCGTGGAATAATTCATGAAAAGCTAGCCTCTTAAATGAAATGTCTTCAAAAACTGTATCAAAAAAGACAACTATCCCTTCTTCTCCATATGTGTTTTCTCTTAATGAATAAAATGCTTCACTGCCATTCATTGCAAATATAAATGGCTCTAGGTCACTACTACAATTTCCATAAACATCACACAAATTAATTACACTTTGCCTGTTAGCTCCAACTACATAGATGTCTAATTTTTTAGAATTAAAATTCCATTTGCCTTTTGCTTGTTGGACTAGTTTCGTTATTTCCGTAACAAAATTATTTTGTACGGAGGTAGAGACTGTAAATTTAGCATTCATTTCTTTATAAAAATTTATATTTACTTCTTCTGAGTACTCAACAACCTCTGTCTCTAGAACGTCTTCTATATAACTAGCATCATCCAAAGTTGAGTTATGACAACTCGCAAAAGTAATCAGACTAAGAATTAAAAGAAAGAATCTAAACAATTAAGCTAGTGGCTTTAATTTTGCTGTAAAGTGCCTTAGGAACTTAGATTGTTCAGTAATTTCATAACCTTTTAACTTATCTTTATTTTCAACAAGTTTTTCTAATACTTCAGCTACATAATCAAAATGACTTTGGGTATAAGTTCTCCTTGGTGCGGCAAGCCTCACTAACTCATGGGTAGCTGGAGTATCATTTTCACCATTTTCACCAGCAACTCCAAAAGCAAAAGTTCCTAATTCTGCAGTTCTAATACCTCCAAGAAGGTATAGCTCACAAACAATTGCTTGTCCTGGATATTGATGTGGTGGTATGTCAGGTAAAAATGTTTTTGCATCTATATATAAAGCATGACCTCCTGCAGGTTGGACAATTGGTAAACCATAACTGATAGCCTTTTCTCCTAAATAGGCAATTGACCTCGTTCTATATTGAAGATAGTTTTCATCAGTAATTTCAATTAAACCTTGTGCTAAAGCATCTAGATCTCTTCCTGCCAAACCACCATAAGTTGGGAAACCTTCAGTTAAAATTAATAGATTCTTTGCGTCTTCGGCTAACTGATCGTCATTAAGAGCTAAAAGGCCACCAATATTTCCGAAACCATCTTTCTTTAAACTTATTGAACAACCATCTGCAAGCCTAAATGCCTCTTTTGCAATATCTCTAACATTTTTACCTTTATATTTATCTTCTCTTTGTGAAACGAACCATGCATTTTCAGCAAATCTACAAGCATCAAGTAAGAACATTTTCTTGTATTTCTCACATAATGCTTTTACCAATTTTAAATTCTCCATTGATACAGGCTGTCCTCCACCGGTATTGTTTGTTATGGTCATGAGAACAAATGGAACTTTTGAACCATCTTCGCTTTTAAGGAGTTCCTCTAACTTTTCTAAGTCAACATTTCCCTTAAAATCTGATGGGTCTAACAAACTTAGTCCTTCTTTACAAAGTAAATCGACAGGAGTTGATTCAGCAAATTCAAAATTGGCTCGAGTAGTATCAAAATGACTATTGCTAGGAATAATGTCTCCGCTCTTTACACATATAGAAGCAAGTATTCTTTCACTAGCTCTTCCTTGGTGTGTCGGAATTATATGTTTATAGCCTGTTAGTTCTCTAACGACCTCTTCGAATCTTTGCCATGATTTTGAACCTGCATAAGATTCGTCTCCTCTCATTAATGAAGCCCACTGTTCAGATGACATTGAGCCGGTACCTGAGTCAGTCAGCAAATCAATTGTTACTTCTTGTGATTTAAGTCCAAATACATTCGAATGTTCTCTTACAAGATAATCTTTTCTTTGTTCAGGAGTGGTGATTGGTAGAGACTCAACAGATTTTATTTTGAAAGGTTCAATTATTGTCTCAAAGTCCATACAGGGATTGTAACTTATTATTTTAAAGATATCATTATGTTTATGGTTGAACTCCATAAAACAGTTGAAGAAATCTATAACAATAATTTAGACAAACTCGAAGTCTTTGAATGTGAGGATGAATTTTCAGACACACAGAGTTTCTGTGATCATTATGGTTATAAGATTGAAGATTCCTGTAATGCAATTTTAATTAAATCAAAAAAACCAGAAGAGTTCTATTCTTTATTCTGTGTATTAGGTTCAAGCAGATTAGATGTTAATCATAAAGCAAAATCATTAATGGGAGCAAGGAAAGTTAGCTTTGCATCGAGAGAAGAAGCTGAAGAGGTGACAAATCAGATCTACGGAGGGATAAGTCCTTTAGGTTTAGTTCCAGAAATAAAAATATTTATAGATAGAGAAGTTTTGAATAGAGAAAAAATATTTATTGGAGCTGGAAATAGATTATCTAAATTTTTTCTCACACCTGAGTCGCTCGTTGAGCTTACTCAAGGAACATTGGAAGATTTAACTTAATCCACCCCTACACAAACTTGCGGCCTGAGGAGATAAAGCTTTCCCGCCAATTCCTGGAAATCGACCAGCTTGTAAATAATATTTTAAAAATGTCCTTACATTTTGAAAATCATCTTGGGTAACCTCTTGAGGTTTAGTTAAAACACTCAAAGGGTCTGGAAGGTTATCATATAAAAATGATTGCTGCTGACTGTCTAAATTAGAAATATACTCTGATAAAAGCAATATAGTGACGTCATAATCTTCAATAACTGCGATGCAATTCTCATATTCATTTACTGTTAACGGACTAACGTCAACATCATAATTTTGTCTGTATTGAAAAAATAAAACAAGAAATATAAAAATTAATATTGTGTAAAACAATATTTTTAAAGGAAAAAATATTACTTTTTTAATTGGCCATAAAATGGCTTTAATTAACTTCATAAAATTAATTTAAAGCAATAACTAAACATTGGCATGCCCCGCCTGATTTCAAAAATTCTGATACATTCGCTACAACTACGTTAGCGCCTAATTCTGAAATCTTATTTGCTACTTCAATGCCATCAGAAGGTAGGATTACAGTTTCATTAACAACAACTGCATTACAAGCCAATTGATTCGCATCATCTTCAGTAACTGGAATTAAATTAAAGAATTGAGAAAACTCAGTTAGTGATTCATCTTTAAATGCTTTAGGGTAAAAAATTGCATCATTGTTTGCTGTTGGAAGTTTTTGAAAACAAGTATCTAAATGATAAAATTTTTCATTAACTAACTCTACGATTACTGGGGTTAAATTAAATTCATCAGCTATATAAAGTAATGCTTCTTTATCGCTTCTGATTCCATAGGCTCCTACTAAATATTCTCCATAAACAAATGCATCACCTCTGCCTTCAAATTTATATTCAGAAGGAATCCTGCTAACCTTGTAACCATTTTCTTTAAACCATTTAGCAAAAATTTCCTCCTCACCTCGTCTTTCTTCATATTTAAAGTTAGCTATCAGGACATCTTTTCCATTTAAAATTCCTGAGTTAGCTGTAAATACAAGATCTGGATGTCCTTCACTTGGAGGAACAACTTCTACTGTAGCCCCAGCGGCTTCAATGCTTTCTTTTAAATTATTCCATTGCTCTTTTGCAAGATCTAAATCTACTTCAACACCAGAAATCATCCAAGGGTTAATTGAATACTCAACTTTAAAATATTCTGGTGAGCTCATTAGTACTGAGTGATTTGCCATAATTCATAGTTTACAATTTTCTCTATTAAATGTATATTTTTTATACATGAACAATTATGAATACTCTCCTATTACAGATAATTTCCTTGAAGAAATTCATAAGATTAATCAAGATAATGTGCCTGAAGTAGGTTCTAGATCATTAAAAGGTTTAAAAAATTCAATTGAAAATTCTGATTACAACGAATGTGTAATTCTTAAAAATAAGGTTGTTGGATTTGTAATTTGTTTTCAAGACAATGAGAAAACTTGTTCTTACATGAAAGAAATACAACATAAAAATTTTAAAGAAATTAGTAAAAGAGTGAATAATTTTCTATATATAGATCGCATTGCTATCGATTCTGAATTTAGAAATAATAAATTAGCAACTAAGCTATATTCAAAAATTATTGATTTTACGAAAAATAATTCAATAGAAAGCTTAACAGCTGAGATAAATTTATTACCTGCAGTAAACACTCCCTCTTTTAACTTCCATAAGAATTTTGGATTTACTGAAATTGACACTGTTAAATATGCAGAAGATTATGAAGTATCTCTTCAAAAGAAGAGAGTTGAATAGTTAGAATATAATTATGAAATTTGAATTACCAAGACGACATAGAAAAAGCTATGAAGCTATAGCAAAAAGAAAAATCGATGAAAATTTGAATAAAGAAGAGTCTTTAGAGATTTTTGATAAAATAAAAAAAGAGTACAACAACTCGCCTAGAAGTTTTGGTTCAAACACTGGAAAAAAAGAAATGAACTTAGAAATGCTGATTGTTATAGGAAATCAAATATCAAATGAGTATAAGGATCTTCAAATAGACTTAAAACAAGGCATTCCTGAAATAAATAAAAATACATCCTCATGAGAAAATTAATTATTGATGCAGATACTGGCTCAGATGATGCAGTTGCATTAGTTATGGCAATGAGAAATCTACCAAAAGACTCTATCTTAGGAATAACTATAGCTTCAGGGAATGTTCCATTAGAACAAGGAATCGCGAATGCACTTTATGTTAATGAATTGTGTGGAGTGAATATACCTGTTTATGCCGGAGAAAGTTCCCCTATAGCTAGGTCTTATATTGAGCTAGATAATATGGAAGAAGCTACTAAACATGCAATAAGTGAATCTCCAGTATCTACATCTGCTCAATATGTTCATGGAGCAGATGGGTTAGGAGATATAGGTTTGCAACCTCAAGAAAGTCAATGTGAAGAAGAAAGCGCTCTAGATTTTTATAAAGAAGCCTTATCAAACAATTCAGATGTGGAAATAGTTGCGCTTGGACCGCTTTCAAATATTGCAAAGCTTGTTCAAGAAGAACCAGAATTAATCAGCTCTATAAAACATTGCTATATTATGGGTGGTTGCTCCAACGGAGTAGGCAATATCACAAAAACTGCAGAGTATAACTTTTGGGTTGACCCAGAAGCTGCAGACATAGTTTTAAAATCTACAATCCCAATAACCGTAATTGGGTGGGATCCTTCTTACTTAGATGGAACATTAGATAGAAAAAAAGTAAAAGAAATAGATGAAATAAATACAGAATATTCAAAGTTTACAAATGGTGTATTTGAGAAAGTTAGAGTCTTGGTTTTAGACATATTGGGACAAGATAGTTATAGCTTGCCAGATCCTTTGGCAATGGCCGTATTTCTAAATGAAGATATTATCTCCGAGTCAATTGAAGCAAACATGGTAGTAGACACAAGAGATGGGCCAACAAGGGGTGCTTGCATAATTGATTTTATGGATATAGAAATGAACCCAAGAAAAGTACGTATAGTGCAGAGGTGTGATAATAATAAATTTTTTGATTTACTTAAAAAGAGCCTTGTTGAGTGAACAACGTATCAACAATTTTTGAATTTATAATAATTCAAGCTGGCTTTGCCTTTACACCTGGTTTAATCATTGCTTTAATTGTCAATGAATCCATACAAAGATCAAGAAGAAAGGGTCTTGAGGTAGCAGCTGGTGCTGCCGCCGGAGCTTTGGTAATGACTCTTCTGTCTTCAGTAATAGTGACTTTTTTGTTCTCAATCATTCCAACATTCCTTCAAATAATATTTGTGGTTGGATCAATATATATAATTTATAAAGGATTCTCTACCTTAGCTTTAAAAAATAAAAGCAACGAGAGAGCAGTAAATCAAGGAGCTTTTGTTTCTGGCCTTAGAGTAAATTTAATAAATCCAAAAATGTGGTTATTTTATTTAGCTGTTCTACCTATATTTGTACAAAATTTTGAAAACTTATTTAGTTCAATGATTTTTTTAGGAATTATAACTGTCTTCATAAACCTTTTTGGAGATATTTGCTATGCGTTATTTAGTAGTTATTTCTTTAGTGATTCTTCAGACAATACAAAAAATATAATAAATAAACTCTGTGGTGTCTCGTTAATTTCTATAGGTTTTTATTTACTTTTTACTAGATTTCTTTGAATCTTTAGGTTTTTCATCTTCTTTAAATAGTTCAGAAATTGCACCAATACTACCGAGCGTTGCGGACAAGTCAGCAGGTAAAAATATCTTTGTTGCTTTTCCTTCAGCAACCTTTTCTAATGACTCTAAATATTTAATTGCAATAAGATCATTTGTTGGATCTCCTTCGTGAATTGCAGCATAAACCTTTTCTATTGCTTCTGCTTCACCTTCCGCAATTGCAACCTTTTCATATTTTTGAGCATCTGCAACTGCTTTAAGTGCTTCCGCTTCACCTTGCGCGCTCAATATCTGTGACTGCCTCTCACCTTCAGCTGTAAGAATTGCTGCTCTCTTTTCACCTTCAGCTTCAGTAACAACAGCTCTTCTGTCACGTTCAGCTTTCATGACTTTATTCATTGCATCCTGAACATCTTGTGGAGGATCTATTCTTTGAATTTCGACCCTGACAACACTTGTTCCCCACTTATCTGTGGCTTCATCAAGAATTAATTTAAGTGAGGTATTAATTGTTTCTCTAGATGTCAAAGCTGCATCTAGCTCGAGATCTCCAACCACGTTTCTTAGGTTAGTCTGAGCAAGCTTTGTAGCAGCAGTAATAAAATCTTCTACATTATAAACCAAACTCTTTGGGTCAGTTGGCTCATAGTAAATGACAGCATCTACTGTAATTGTTACATTATCTTTAGTAATAACTTCTTGGGGAGGTACATCAATAACTGCCTCTCTCATGTCAATTATTGCTAATTTTTCAATCCCAGGTATTACTACATTTAAACCAGGAGATGCTTCCCTGTTATACTTTCCAAATCTTTCAACTAAACCTCTTTCAAAGGGTCGAAGAATTCTAAATATTCTAAATACAATACTTACCAGTATCGCAATTGCTAATACAGTTCTTATTAAACTAAATATATCTTCCATGTTTATATTGTATTACTAATAAATTATTAGGTCTAATTGAAATCAGGTATCTAGTTCTTCTTGTTCTTGTTCTTGTTCGTAACGATTTAATGCAAGAACAAACATTATAAATAATATTGTAGAAGCAACAAAAAATGTTAGTGGCAAAATTCTTATCTCTAAGGCATTTAATCCATCTATTTCAGCAGGTTTTGGGCCTCTAGGTGCGTATAAAATAAATAGAAAAGAATTGATCATTGCCCATCCAAATGTGCCTGCTCCAACAACTAGAAAGGCTAATCTTTTACCAAGATTCGTTGCATTTAGCATAAAAGTTGTTCCATAAAATGTAATAATTGATCCAATAAATAGAAGGATCCCAGTAATCATTAGATTTGCTGAAAGAAGTGATCTCATTATTTCACGCATCAGGCATCATTCCTCTCAAGTAATCTATAACTAATCCTATATCAGATTCTGGAAGAGCTGCTCCGAATCCTGGCATTTTTCCTCCACCAACACCATTGACTCCATAACCTTTTCCATTAACGGAGCCGTTGATAATGAAATCAACCATATCTTCTCTGGCCTTAAACTGTATATTGGCTCTACCAGATTTTAACGCGGGTCCTAAACCTCCAGAAGCTATTGTCTTGGTGTAGGCAGCTCCTGCCGAATAACCTGCAGTATGACATCTAGCGCAGTAAGCATTAAATAATCCGACGGATCTAACTGCTAAGTCATAATCACCTTCAAATGTTCTATCAGCAATTTCCTGGAAGTCAACATTCCATAATTGCTTTTCTAATGCCTCTTCAAGGAAGACTAATCCAGCATTAGCTTCGTTAAGAAACTTTTCTTGACCCTCAACTAAAATTCCAAGATTAATTTGTGATGATTGAAGTTGGGATAGGTAGCCTCTAGCAACACTTAGGTCTTTTCTTCCAGGCGTTGACTCTTCTTCTTGAGGATTTAGGTTCAAAACCTGAGTACCTAATGACTCAGAAATAGAGGCACTATAGGTTGAAAGTTCTAACTCTACTGAGTCGAATAAACCATCTTCGTCAGAGTCAATTCCATTTTCTTTTTCAATTAATGATGAAACTACTTTGACAGCTTCCTGAACGATAGGTAGTTGTGTTGGAGCAATATTAATGGCTTCTATCAATTCAATCTGTTTAGCAATTTCACTTTCAACTTGTAATGATGAATTTTCTATTCTTAAAAGTGCTGAATTAACATTTACTTCAATGTTCTGAAGCTCTTCTTCTTGTGTAATCTGAAAATATCTTAGATAATCAATTAAATCATCTAATTGACCGTCATTCATTGGCCCACCACCTTTGAGGCCCCAAGCAGGCATTGGTGAGTTAGCTCTTCCGAAAACTAACCAATATCTAATTTCTTCTGCATCATATCTATAGAAAACATTATTTATTGCTGGAGCAGCCCAGGTTACGCTGACTCCACTTCTTTTTTCAACATAAGAAGCAGCTCCACCTCCACCATCAACTCCATGACAATTTCCACAACCAAATTCTTCGTAGAGGTATTCTCCTCTTTCTACAGAAACTTCATCAAAATATTCAACAAACTCTTCCTGTCTATTTTGTTCACCTAAGTAATAAAGAGGGATCATTACTGTAAGTAATGATGCTATCAACACCGCTACTGAAAGTGTTCTATCTAGGTGATTGGTTTCTAATTCGTCGTCGGACTTATATTTATCTAAGTTAGGAGCAACTTCTTTGGTCCTTCCAGAGCCTCTAAAACCAATGGCTGCAAAATAAGCTAAAGCACCAACTATGGCTAGTGATATTAATGTTATAAATATAGAACTATTCATCAGTTGTTGTTAATGCAATACAAGAAAGTCCCTGAGGATATTTTACAGTAAGACTCCCTGCTCTTGGAGATTCAATAATCGTACCTGTATCAATAATAAATTTTCCTGCAGTATTTACGCTGACAACAAATCTATCTAGATTTCTTGGAGCTGGCCCTGCATAATATTCACCAACCATATTATATTTTGAACCATGACATGGGCACTCAAAACCTTGGGATGAATTACACCAAGGAACTCTACACCCTAAGTGCACGCATCTTTGATAAATTGCAACTAAGCCATCAGCAATAGTGGAACCATCTGAGAACTGGGACCCTCCTGCTCCTGATGAATCAAAAGGTAAGACATAAGCTCTAGCTTCCGGAATGAAAGCAGGAATTACTGAACCATCTGCCTGGGTTATTTGTTTTTTCAAATCTTCAACTTTTCCAGCATCTACCTTAGATCCAAAACCTCCAGAAACTTTTGGCCACATAAATCCAAGCCATGAAATCGCTTGAATTCCAGCAAAAGCTCCAAATGATATTCTTAAAGCTTTTGTTAAAAATTGTCTCCTAGTGATGCCTGCTTCTTCTTCAGATATTTCCTCATATATAACTTTTTCCTCAATTTTGATAGAACCATCTGTCTCTTCACTACTCTCACCATCTATTGTTTCGTCTGCAAAGTCTGATACATTTTTCTCTTCTCCAGTATCAGGTTCTTCTGGTGCTAAAAAACTTGTCTTTGACTTATCAACTTTTAAGGCTTTTTTATCAACATTTTTTCTCCAATTAAAACTTCTTGGAGTTCGGCCTGAAATAATAGCAACCATACCTAAAACTCCTAAAACACCTACGAAACCAATCGCTATAAATGAAACTTGAACTAAATTCATTAGTGACCATCTCCTAAGAAGTTAACCCAATCTAATAAGTCATCAAACCAAATTCCATCAATCCATGGATAAGTCCAGTTCCAGCCTGGGCCTCTAAACAAAACACCAATAACAGTTAGGGTTCCTGCTCCAGCAAGAAAAAAAGTATACATTAATATTGCATATTTTCTTTTAGAGGGATTGTTGTCAGGGTTTCTATCAACATAGGGAATGGCCATGAATCCAATCATTCCTACAACAAGAGGAATCATTACTCCTGCTATTTGAGGGTCCCAGTAAGATAACGCTTCTTGCAAGCCAAGGAAATACCAAGGAGCTTTTGCTGGGTTTGGTGTTATGTTTGGATTGGCTTCTTCAAGAAGTGGTGCTTGTAAAATTGCACTTAATAATATCAAAAAAGCGGTCATAGCCATTAAAGCAATGAACTCCGGAAGCATTAAGTGTGGCCAAGTATTTACTTTATCAACAGGAACAGAAACAGATTTTTGGATTGGTTTAGCTTTTACCACTGTTAAGAGTCGCTGGGTTACTTTAACTTCTGGTGCAAAATCTACTTCTTCTGGACTATCTATTTTTTTCTCAGGCGCTTTTACTTCAGCTGCTGGTGCT
>SGYT01000029.1 GCA_004214055.1 Candidatus Actinomarinales bacterium
GAAGAAGTAAGTGAAGAGACTACAGAAGAAGTAAGTGAAGAGACTACAGAAGAAGTAAGTGAAGAGACTACAGAAGAAGTAAGTGAAGAGACTACAGAAGAAGTAAGTGAAGAGACTACAGAAGAAGTAAGTGAAAGTGAAGAAGAATGAGCGAAACAGGAACAATCGTAAAAAATGTTGTTGAATATATAGTAACTGAAATAGTTGAAGATAAAAAAGAAGTAAAAGTAGACATTTCGTCAAATACTGATGAGTCAGTTCAGATAGAAGTAAGAACTGCCCCAAGTGACATGGGAAGAGTAATTGGCAAAAGAGGAAGGGTAGCTAGAGCTATTAGAACAGTTGCACAAGCAGCAGCTGATGAAGAAGGTTTAGAATCTTCTGTAGAGTTTGTTGATTAATAAAAATTATTACAATATAGGAATACTAGGTAAACCACACTCCCTAAAAGGATATCTTTATATAAATCATGAAATATTTTTTCGAAATTTTAATTTAAACAGCAGGAAAGTTCATATTAATGAAAAAGAATATGAAATAGAAGAAATTAAAACTCATTTAAAAAATAGATTTTTAGTAAAATTTAAGAATATTGATAATATTGAAAAAGCTGAATTATTAAGAAATCAAAATGTTTCCATAAAAATAGAGGATAAAGATAGTTACCTGTATAAAGGCCTTCCTTGGCCAGCATTTTATACAAATGAAACCATTAATAAAAATATAAAATTTCTTAGCTATTTTTATTCTGATAATTTTATATTTTGTAATTTATTAATACAAGAAGAGGTGGTAATGCCATA
Source organism: Candidatus Actinomarinales bacterium (assembly GCA_004214055.1). Lineage (GTDB taxonomy): Bacteria > Actinomycetota > Acidimicrobiia > Actinomarinales > Actinomarinaceae > Actinomarina. The sequence goes on from SGYT01000029.1 coordinate 804, forward strand.
TAACGAACATTACTTCGCTTATAATGATAAAAGTCTTATCTTAAAAAATAAATTAGTTAATTAGCCAATTAAACAAGTCATTAGATGCTTTATCTTCTGAAATATATTCTGGATGCCATTGTACTCCAACTGCTTCCCATTCTTCAGTAGTTTCTATTCCTTCAATTATTCCATCTGTTGATTTTGCAGATACTATTAAACTTTCGCCTAGTTCTTTTATTGCTTGATGATGAATACTGTTTACGTTCAATTTATTAATTTTTAGTATTTTATTTAATTTACTATTTTCCTCTATTTCAACATCATGTATATGCTTGACTGCATTTTCATAAGGTTTAGCATGGTCAATTTCTTTATAACCAGCATCAAAAATATCTTGATGCAAATTCCCACCTTTATAAATATTTAATAATTGATGCCCTCTACAAATTGCTAATGTTTTAATATTTTCTTTTTCAGCTGTTTTTAGCAAATTAAGTTCTGTTTTATCTCTTTTTAAAGATACACGTTCAAGTTTCGAAGCAGGTTTCTCATTGTAATTAGAAGGATCTATATCGCCTCCTCCTGTAATTATTAATCCATCAATACCCTTAAGAGAAAAATTAGGTGTATTGAATTGTGGTGGAAATATTACCGCCTGAGCATCAAACTTATTACATAATTTTATAAATTCAACACTTAATACTGCACATGGTATTTCACCAGGAGACATTTTTGCACTTTTAATTCCTGTTGATATACCAATTGTTAAATTCGACATTAATTATTTATTCCTCATTTATATAAAAAATAGTTTGAACTTCTACCGAAACATTCATTGGTAGACTTGATACACCAACAGCTGATCTTGTAGCTTTTGTTTCAAAATATTCTCCTAGTTTATCAGTAAATCCATTTAATACATTTGGATGCTCTGTGTAATCATCCGTACAATTTACAAATCCTACAACATTAATTGGAGTTAAAATTTTAAGATCATAAAATTCTGATAGTGTAGCAAGAGTCAACTCAGCACAAAGAGATGCAGCTTCATAACCTTTTTCTGTACTTTGATCTTTAGGTATTTTACCAATGTATTTTACATCATCTGATATTGGAACATGACCGGAAGTATAAATTAAATCACCAACTCTTTTCATTGTTGTGTAATTACCTACTGCCTTAGGAGGATTTGGTAAATCATTATCCATTTGCATTTCCCATTATAAGTTTCCCAAGAAGATCTACAACTCTATTTGAATAACCCCATTCATTGTCATACCAACAAACAACTCTTACATGTTTATTTTCCAATATTTCAGTTGACGCTGCATCGTAAATGCTAGAGTTTGGATTGCCTAATATATCTGTTGATACTAAGGGAATATCAGAGTAACTTAATATTCCTTTCAATTCATTTTCAGATGCATTTTTAACTACTTTATTAATCTCACTTACTGTTACTGATTTTTCTAAATCAACTATTAAATCAACAACACTTCCATTTGGAACAGGTACGCGCATTGCCATACCGTCTAATTTCCCATCTAATTCAGGCATTACCATACCTACAGCTTTTGCAGCACCAGTAGACGTAGGTATTATATTTTGAGTAGCATTTCTACCACGTCTAAAATCACTGTGAGTTGTTTCAGCTAATGCTTGATCATTTGTGTAGGCATGTACAGTAGTCATTAAACCTGATTTTATTGTGAAATTATCATTTAGGACCTTTGCTATAGGAGCTAAACAGTTAGTGGTACAAGAAGCATTTGAAATTAACTTAGAATCATTATTAAGCGTTTCATCATTAACCCCAAGAACAATTGTTGCATCAATTTCATCTTTAGGAGGTACTGTCAATAAAACTTTCTTAGCGCCTGCTTGTAAATGTTTTTTCAATGAATCTTTGTCTGTAAAAATACCCGTTGACTCAACAACAATATCAACATTTAATTCATTCCAAGGCAACTTAGAGGGATCAGAAATAGAAATAAGTTTAATTTCTCTATCATTAATTTTAAATATGTCATTTTGTATTGAAATATCTGCATTTAGAATACCCATAATTGAATCGTGCTTAAATAAGTAAGCTAAATTTTCATAATCACCTAAATCATTTATAGCTATAACATTTATATCAATATCTTGTTCAATAATTATTCTTAATATTGATCTACCTATTCTTCCAAAACCATTTATTGCAATGTTATTCATTTGCTTTACCTTCTTCTTGGTAAATATTTATTGTTTCAAGAATTCGTGAAGAATAACCCCATCCATTATCAAACCAAATTAAAATTTTAATTTTCTTTTCATTAATGTCCATTGTTGATCTTCCATCTATTAATCCAGACAAAGAATTTCCTACAACATCAGAAGAAACTATAGGATCATAAGTAATCCCGATTCTTTGTGATATAAACTTTGATGATATATTTTCTTCTATAATTTTATTTATTTTTTCAGCTGATGTTTTCTTTTTAACATCAATAGTTAAATCTACAATACTTCCATCTGGTACTGGAACTGTCATTGATGAAGAAGTAATTTTGTTTTTTAAAAAAGGTAATGCTTTTTCTATGACAATCGATGAAGATGTTTTACTTGGAATAATATTTTCACCAGCAGCACGATTCTTCCTAAAACCTTCACCAGTTACATCAGCTAATCTATTTGAGTTTGAGTAACCATGTATTGTATTAATAAAAGCACGTTCAACTCCTATGGCTTCATTTATTATTTTTATTACAGGAGCAGATGCATTAGCTGTATTCGATCCTAAGGAAATAATAGATTTAGTAAAATCAATACTTTCATCATTCGCCCCAGGAATAAATACATCTATATCTTTCATATCTTCTGGTGTTGATGCAATAATAATTTTCTTAGCTCCTTTATCTAAATGTTTTAATGTTTCTTCTTTGTTTTGCTGTTTTCCTGTAGCTAATACAACTATGTCAGTGTTAATTGAATTCCAATCAGACTGTTCAGCATCTTTCCAATCATTAAATATAGTTTCTTTGCCATTAACTGATATTCCATTTGGTGTATCAGTAACAGTTGCTTTTAATTGACCGTAAATAGAATCATATTTAAGTAAATAAACTAAATTATCTTTATCTGCAACATCTGAAACTGAAATAATATTTATATTATTTTCTTCAATGCTTTGTCTAAATAGGTCCCTTCCTATTCTTCCAAAACCAACTATTGATATGTTTTTCAATTCTCTTCTTTCTTAAAATGTAAAGATTGATTGTTTTTTGTTACAATCAAATAATAATATTATCCAAATGATTAAGAAAATGACTGAATTAAGTAAAAAAATAGAAGAATATCTTTTTGGTGATATAAGCACTGTTGAATTATCAGAAATAGCTTTAATAATTAAAAAAGAGGCATTTGGTTCAACAATCACATTTAGTCCTAAAGTATTTATACCTTTAACAACAATGTGCCAAGACTCTTGCGGATATTGTACTTTTGTTAAATCTCCTAAAGATGGTGGTACTTATCTTAATTTTGAAGAGGTTGATGTAATAGCACAAGTCGGCGATGAAAATGATTGCTATGAAGCTTTATTTACATTAGGTGATAAACCAGAAAAAAAATGGAAAGAAGCACAATCTCAACTTGAAGATTTAGGCTTTACATCTACTCATGAATATTTAGTTGAGAATATGAAAAGAATTAATAGTAAATATAGATTATTTCCACATGCAAACCCAGGGCTTATGGAAAAAAAAGAAATAATAGATTTTAAAAAATATTCACCATCTGGTGGGTTGATGTTAGAAACATTTTCAGGCAATGTAACAAATCCTGGAAGACCTCACTATAAAGCTAAAACAAAAATTATTACTGACAGAATCAAAACAATTGAGAATGCTGAGGAAATAAAGTATCCGATTACAACAGGCCTACTTCTAGGGATTACAGAAACTAAAGAAGAGCTTGTAGACGATATAGAACAGTTGATATTATTTTCTAGAAAAAATAAATCTATTCAAGAAATTATATTACAAAATTTTAGAGCTAAGCAAAATACCCTAATGAAAGACAGTCCTGAAATTATAAATGATCTATTCTTAAGAATTATTGCAACAGTAAGAATATTTTTACCTGTTCATATTTCACTACAGGTTCCACCAAATCTTATTTCATCAGTAGATGAATATTTAATAAGTGGTATTAATGATTTAGGTGGCATTTCTCCAAAAACTATTGATTGGGTTAATCCAGACCACTTGTGGCCTAATTTAAAAAATTTAACTGATTCTGTAAATGATACAAACCAAAAATTAATTCCACGACTACCTGTTTATCCAAATTTTATAAATAAACAATGGTTGGATGAAAAAATATATGAAAAAGTTACTAATGTTATAAATGTAGATGGATATCCAAAAAAATACGAATATGCAAAATAATATTTCATTCCTCAGAATAAGACCGTCTGAAAATGATAATGAAATATTTTTAAATTCAAGAAAAAAAGAAGGGACATCTTCTTTTTTAGTCAAAAAACAATTAAATTTTTATGAAATAAATAAAAAAGGATTTCAAACTATATCAAATAATTCATCATATGAATCTTCTATGTGGATATTGAATGATAATAACTGGCAACAATTTCAAGATAAAGACTCTAAAAGACTTATTTACTCTTATAAAGGAAAAAAAGAAATTGGATTGGAAATTTTAACAAGATTAAAACCAAGAACTATTCAAATATCAAATATAGAAGATATAAATTTTATCAATCTTTATAAACCTGAGTACAAACATCTTATTTCTATGTACGTAGATAGCAATGAAGATGCCATCGAGGCTATAAATTATGGTATTAATGATCTACTTTTAAGAGATTGGAACACAGAGCAGATTAAAGAATTGCAATCTATATCTAAACAGAATCTTTATGAACGTACTGTTCTTTCTCCCTTACTTTCTATTGATGAAGCTAGAAGATTATTAGATAAAGGACAATTTACTAATTATTTACTTTCTAGAGATGTACGAGGATACAGAAGAAAAGAAACTGATTGGTACCCTGGAAGCGGTAAAGAGATACCAAAATTATTTAATTACATTTTCAATAATGAAGCTGATTATAAATCAAAGAATTTTGATAATATTTTTCAGAAACTAGATGATGGAGAACACATCAATGACGAAGATTTATCTGAATTATTTAAAACATCTGGTAAATATATAAATAGAATCTCTGAATTTGCAGATAACTTAAATTTAAAAGTTAACGGTAATAAGGTTACATTTGTTAAAAATCGTAATATTAACTACACAAACCAATGTTATTATAAATGTGGTTTTTGCGGATTTTCAAAAGGACCTAAAAGTTTAGATTTGAAAGAAATTCCTTACTCTCTAGAACCAAAAGAAGTTGTAAATAGAGCTAAAGAAGCATACGAAAATGGAGCGTCAGAAGTCTGCTTGCAAGGAGGCATACATCCTAATTACACAGGCGAATTTTATATTAATTTAGTTAAAGAAATTAAAGAAGTTATTCCTGATATGCACATTCACGGATTTACACCACTTGAAATTTGGCAAGGTGCTGAAACAATCAACAAAAGTGTAGAAGAGTATTTAGTTATGCTAAAAGAAGTTGGATTAAATACATTACCTGGTACTGCTGCAGAAATATTAGATGATCGTATAAGAAAATTCTTATGTCCAGATAAAATTACATCTAAACAATGGGCTTACGTTATGGAAGTTGCCCATTCACTAGGAATAAAATCTACCGCAACAATAATGTTTGGCCATATAGATGATATTGAATCTTGGACTAATCATTATTCTTTGATTAGAAATCTTCAAGAAAGAACACAGGGTTTTACTGAAATAGTACCTCTTCCTTTTGTTCACATGGGATCTCCAATATATTTACAAGGTAAAAGTATGCCGGGACCAACTTGGGATGAAGTACTTTTAATACATTCTTTAGCGAGAATATACTTTCATGATTATATAGACAATATACAAGCTAGCTGGGTAAAGCTTGGTCATGATGGTTCTTTAAAATTATTAGAGGCTGGTGTTAATGATCTGGGAGGCACTTTAATAAATGAAAATATTAGTAGAGCATCGGGCGCTTCCCACGGCCAAGAAACTACTGACTTAGAGTTTATTAATCTTATAGAAAAAGCTAATAAAAAACCATACTTAAGAAATACACTTTATACCAAATTAAAAAAATTAGAATATAAAAATTTGGAGCAAGATGTTATCAAAATATAATGTAATTACATTATTTCCGAAATTATTCGATGAATGGAAAAATACTGGTGTTATATCAAATGGTTTAAATGATAAAATTTTTACATTACATACCATCGACTTAAGAGAATATGGAATTGGCAATTATAAACAAACAGATGATGCTCCATATGGTGGTGGTCCAGGAATGGTTATGATGATTGAACCTATAGATAAGGCTATTGAAGTAAATACAGCAGATGCAAACATATTTTTAACACCATCAGGTGATAAATTAAATGAAAAGATGATTAACAAATTACACAACTATAACTCAATAAATATAATCTGTGGAAGATATGAAGGCTTTGATCAAAGAATTATTGATATTCATAGTGATTATGAAATATCAATTGGTGAAGCTGTTGTATCGGGAGGTGAAATTCCTGCTATGTTTTTAATGGAAGCTTTGATACGAAGACTGCCTGGTGTACTAGGTAATGCAGAATCTTTATTGAATGAATCATTTATTGATGGAAAATACGATTTCCCTGTATATACAAGACCTGAAACATATAAAAATATGAGCGTTCCAGACATTTTATTATCGGGAAATCATAAAGAAATTGAACAATGGAAAAAGAATAATTTAAAAGACATTTAAACTAATTTAGATAATATAATTTCACTTTGAGGTACCTATGAATTTAATAAAACAAATAGAAGACAATCACTTAAAAGAAGATTTACCCGAAATTAATTCTGGAGATTCTGTAAAAGTAAATGTTAAAGTTTCAGAAGGAAACCGGGAGAGAGTTCAAACATTTGAAGGAGTAGTAATTTCAATTAATGGTACTGGATTAAGTAAAACAATAACTGTCAGAAAATTATCATTCGGTGTAGGTGTTGAGAGAATATTTCCTATTCATGCACCAATTGTCGATACTATTGAAATAATTCGTAAAGGTAAAGTTAGAAGATCTAAATTATATTATTTAAGAGATCGTGTTGGAAAATCTGCAAAAATTAAAGAAGATAGAAACTAACTAACTAGTATAAAAATATTATTAAATATATAAAAAATTTTTCTTTATTTATAACAGCAATTCTTATTGCTACTTTTATTAGAACCTTTATAGTTCAAATCTACTATATTCCATCAGCATCTATGGAGCCAACATTAAATATTGATGATAGAGTGATTGTTCTTAAAGATAAGTTTATAAATGTAAATTATGAAATAGGTGACGTAATAGTATTTTATAATCCAAATTATGCATACAAAAAAAATACTTTTCAAGAATTTTATGAGTCACTTCAAGTATGGAATTTTAACAATGAACAACTAACAATTGACACAGCATTCATTAAGAGGGTGATTGGATTAGAGGGAGATGTAATACAGATTAATAAAAATGGAGAAATATTAAATAATGGAATAATTTTAGAAATAGATAATGTAATTGAAGAAAATATTTATAAAGATTTTGTTTATATTGTTGAAAAAAATACGATATTCGTACTTGGTGATAATAGAAAAAACAGTATAGATTCAAGAATTTACGGGGCGATAAATAAAGAGCAAATTATTGGAATAGCTGCTTATAAAATTTATCCATTTAGTGAAATACAAAAAATTAATGATTGAAAATAAGGTATGGCGTAATAATCCAAATCAATACGTAATAGGTGTTGATGAAGTTGGTAGAGGTTCATTCGCTGGTCCAATTGTTGCAGCTGCTGTAAAAATTAAAAAATCTCATGAACACTTGTTGGAAGATGTGAAAGATTCTAAAAAATTATCCGAAAAAAAAAGAAATGAGATTTATAATTTAATTTCTAAAAATAATATCTCCTATTCTATTTCTGAATGTTCAAATAAAATTATTGATGAAATTGGGATTTCGAAAGCAAATGAATATGTACTCGAAAATTCTATTAAGGGTATATTTTCTGGTAATGAGAAAGTTTATGTAGATCATTTCAAAATTAATAATTTTTCAGCTGTTTCATTAGTCAGGGGAGAAGACAATAGTAAAGCTATAGCTCTGGCGAGTATTATTGCAAAAGTATACAGAGATAGGTTAATGATTAATTTATCGAAAAAATATCCTGAATACTTATTTGAAAATAATAAAGGATACGGTACTAAGTTTCATAGAGATAGTATTGAGAAATATGGATTGTCTGATATCCATCGAAAATCGTTTAATTTAATGCCCAATAAATAGCTAGTAATGCCAGGACAAAACAAAATATTATATTGATATAGTCATATCTATTTGCTTTATATGGTTTATTTGGATCAAAGCCCATAATTACATTTTATATATAAATATATTAAACTTTAATTTATGGCAATAGAAACTAATATAAAAAATGACACTGTATTTATATCATTTAATGATGAAAAAACTTCCAACTCTATTTCAGCTAAAGATTGGAAAGAATTAAAAACACAAATTGAAAAATTTGAAAAGAGTGAGCATAAATACTTAGTCTTAAAAGAGATAAATGGAAACTTTTCATCAGGAGCACAATTAGCTGAGAATATAAATGCATTAATGGAAGATGTAAATTTAGCAGCAAAGGCATTGTGGAATTGTAAAAAACCAGTTATTGCGGTTATTGATGGAGTATGTGCAGGAGCAGGAGCAAATATGATATTGTTTAGCGATTTCATTATTGCAACACCTAGTACGAGATTTATAGAAGTGTTTGCACGTCGCGGTCTTGTAGTTGACTTTGGTGGCTCATGGACTCTTCCAAGAATTATTGGGCTCCAAAAAGCTAAAGAGCTAATGATGACAACAAAAGAAATAGATGGACAAACAATGAGCGAATTAGGGATGTTATACAAGTTGATAGAGAAAGAAAATTTAGATACTGAATTATCTAATTTAATAGATTTATTAAATGAACAAAGTTTTATATCAATATGTATGATTAAAGATCAAATAAAGCAAGGCTTAGATTTAACCATATCTGAAACACTAGATTTCGAGGGTGAAAATCAGAATAAAAGATTTGTACATTCTGATGCTATGGAAGGTATGGCTGCATTTGTTGAAAAAAGAAAGCCTAATTACAAGGATACATTAGATAA
>SGYT01000003.1 GCA_004214055.1 Candidatus Actinomarinales bacterium
TAGTGGCCAGAGGCAGAATCGAACTGCCGACCCCTTGTTTTTCAGACAAGTGCTCTACCGACTGAGCTATCTGGCCTTTTGGCGGGGACGACGGGATTCGAACCCGCGACCTCCTGCGTGACAGGCAGGCGTAAACTCCAGACTTTACCACGCCCCCGTAATCCTTAAAGTATAACTCAAAAAAAAACTTCAACGTAATAAAAATATTGAGAATAATATATAGTGTGTGAGATTAAAAAGTTATATTAAATATTTATTAAGGTTTCTTTTATTGCAATTCATTTTATCTTATTTAACAATTTTCTATTTTAATAATTTTTTAATCTCAAATAAAGGGCTCAAACAAAACATTTATGAAAATCTATTACAAGATGGAAATAGATTTATTCCATTTGTTAATACAGAATTCATTACAGTGGATGGGTTTCTTATATTTGCAGTATTTATATTTTTAATGATATTGTATTCAACTAAATTTTACACCTATGTCAATGAACTAAGTTTTTCAATAAATAAAAACTTACTTGATGAATATTTCCAACTTTACCTTCTTTGGACAAGTTATTTATTTACAATATTTTTCATTTTTCGTTTTGAAAATGTTTCAAGAGGCTATCTCTTAATTTACTCATTCTTAATACCAATCATTTTATTAATTTTTAGAAATACAGAATTTATATCTTCTATTTTGGGAAGATCCGTAACAAGTGAAACTTTTGTAACGTTCAATTTAGATGAAACTTCAAATTTTAGAAACTTGAGATTGATAACTTTTAGACAAAACATTGGATCTTTTAGTATAAGAAATTTTGATAATCCAGATAATTTAATTAAACGGATAGACAAAATAAATAAAGATAGAAAAATTAATTTAATAATTATAAATTTGGATAATAAATCTTCTATACATGAAAAAATTGAAAAATATTTAATTAGTACTAATAAAAAAATATTATTAATTTCAAAAAAAGAATTGAGTTTTAAAAATAACTTCATTTATAGAAAAGAAGTTATCGATGAACGATACCTTGTATATTTTAATAATGATGTTCAGTATGGAGCTAAATATATTCTGAAAAGAATTATGGATATTGGACTTGCTTCTATTGGAATAACTTTGCTTTTACCAATTTCTTTATTAGTAATATTTTTAATATTATTAATGGACGGTTACCCATTTTTTATTAAACAAAAAAGAGTAGGTCTACATGGTAATCATTTTAATATGTATAAATTTAGAACAATGAGAAAAGACTCTCATGAACTCAGAGATTCACTATCAAACTTAAATAAAGGAAAAGGACCTTTATTTAAAATTGAAGATGATCCAAGAATAATTAAACAGCTTAAATTTATAAGAGAATATAGCCTGGATGAAATTCCTCAATTCATAAACGTACTTAGAGGTGAAATGTCCATAGTCGGACCTAGACCTTTATTTGATGATGATACAAAGTTATTTAATACAAGTTATATGAGAAGGTTAAATGTGCTTCCAGGTATAACAGGATTATTACAAATTAACGAGAGAAATACTGATGATTTTTCTATCTGGTATAAATATGATATCGAATACATAGAGAATTGGAGTTTATATTTAGATTTAAAGATTATATTGAAAACTCCATTAGCTATTTTCTCAAAAAAAATAAAAGGCTTATAGAGTAGTTGTGGGTCGGGTGGGAATCGAACCCACGACCTTGAGCTTAAAAGGCTCCTGCTCTACCAATTGAGCTACCGACCCTACTAACTATTAAAGAATAACATTCAAGAATAATTATTTAATAAAAAGTTGTCTATTCTTCTTCAAAATTTTTTTCAGGATTTTCTATTCCAAGTATTTTTTCTCTCGTGCTTTTTAAGGTACTGGCAACTTCCGTGTTAACTTTTTCTATAATGTCTTTCGTATCTTTTCTAATCTCTTCATCTTTTATTGTAGAGTTAATTGTCTCCATCAAGCTAGATAATACTTCGGAAGTATTATCTATAGTTTGCTTTAATGAATCTTTTAAATCTTCAACTAAGTCTTCATCGTTTACTTTATCTTTAATTTTTTTTGTAACTTCACTAATATCATCAGATATATTTTTCCAATTTTTTTCACTTTCCATATATAAAATTATATAGAATTTATATTTTTGATTTATCTTTAAATTTTAAAGATGGATTTTTTGTAATTCTTTGTTTGGCCCATCTAGCAGGTGCAATCAGTTTAAAAAATGGCGGTAAAAAAGGACGTGTAAGTCTTAATAATGAAAGATTAAAGTTTACTAAATGTCTCTTTAGATTCGTTTCTTTAATCCCATATATATCTTTAAATTCTTTAGGCAGTGTATTGAATGCTGTAAATGATATAAATGGCCAAATTGGTTTAATATGTACCGGAACAGGACCGCCTGCAATAATATCGTATACATCTTGTGCAACGTCAGTTAAAAGAAGATAGTCTTTATCTTTTGATTTATTAATAACCCATTCTTTAAGCTCCTCATGGGTTTTTGGCATCCGATTTACATCTACTAGCATTATTTTTGCTGCAAGCATATTTTCTTTATGATATTGGTTTTTCTCATCGTCTGATAATTTTTTTACTGTTTTCTCGTAAAAATAAATTGATGAAATTTGTAAACAAGCATGGACCCATAAAAGCTGCTCATAGTCAAGAGCATCATAGGTTCCTCCTGTTATAGGATCTTTACCTTTTATAACTTCATGAAGCTTATTTATCCTATTAGCACTTTCGTCAGCTTCTTGTTTTGTTCCAAAAGTAACTGAATTTTGTAACGACAGTGTCCTTATGAGCCTTTTCCATGGATCTCTTTGGTAGAATGAAGTTTGTCTTGCTCCAGCTGAGATAAGTGGATGAGCTGCATGCATTAAAAGTGCTCTTGCTCCTCCGAACAAGACTGTAATTTCTTTATTTACTCTCCACATCATTGATTCTGGTCCAAAATACCCTGGGTCACCTTGCATATTAAGATTTTATCAAGAACTAAAAATATCAATAAATGAATATTATTAAAATTTTATTTTAAGAATCCATCAAACATATACTTGAAAATAAGACATTTATGATAAATAAACTTGTATACATCACCTATCAAACTTTCCCTGCAGAAACTGCAAATAGCATACAAACGATCTCAAATATCAAATATTTTGTCAAAAACGAAGTTAACGTAGATCTTTATTTCCCGTTAAGAGAGAGACAGAGTGATGGAGACATAAATCAGTTAAAAAGTTATTATTCCTTCTCTGAAAATTTTAATTCTATTGGAGTAAAACATCCATATCCTCACGGAAAAATAAAATTTCTTCCTGGACTCTGGTTTCACATAAGTCATTTTCTATGGTCTAAAAAGGTTGTAGATAAATTAAATAAAAACTATGGACAAGATATTCATTTTATTACTAGATCAGACTGGATAGCTTTTTTTCTAGCTAAAAAAAATAGAAAAGTAGTTTTTGAGTGTCACCAAACCTCAAAGCTTAGAAATGTAATAATAAAATTAATCAGGAATAAAAAAAATGTTAAATTTATTTTTTTAAATAATTATTTAAATACCTATTATAAAAATCCTTCAAATGGAATTGTTCTCCATAACGGAGTGGACACAGAGCTATTTGAAAATAATGTAGGAAGAAAACAGACTAACTCTATAATCTTTGTTGGAAATATTTCAAGGTTCAAAGAAACAAGGGGTCTTGAAAAAATTGTTCAGTGGTTTATTGAAAATAAAATAAATTCAAAATTTACATTAAAAATTGTCGGAGGTCCGCATAAAAGTGTAGAAGAATTAGAAAAGATTATTAAGAAAAATAATCTTGAAAATTTTGTCAAGCTTTATGGGAGACTTGATAGAAAAGAGACAATTAAAGAAATTCAAAAATCTTCAATAGGTCTTTTGATAAACACCAACTACAATTTACATTCATTAAAATACACCTCTCCATTGAAATATTTTGAATATCTTTTTGGTGGTTTAAAAATTGTTGCTGTTAATTTTCCAGCTCACCATGAGTTACCGTTTTCAGATAATATTAGTTTTTTCGACTTTGAAGATAAAAGTACCTTTGTTCAAGCATTAAATGGAGCTGAAAATAAAAAAGCTTTTAAAATTAATGATTTAAATGAAATAACCCTCGACTCAAGAATCAAAAAGATTCTTGACTTCATTGAATAAAGCACGCCTGGAGGGATTCGAACCCCCAACCCTCTGATCCGAAGTCAGATGCTCTATCCAGTTAAGCTACAGGCGCAAAAGATTTATTCCTACTTATAATTAACTTTACTGTGGAAAATAAAGTAAAAATTCTAAAGACAGATATTAATCAAATAAAGCTTAATGATTTATCAAATAGGTTAATAAATGAAGAAAACTTAGATGTAGCAGTATGTAATGCTAACTCTCTGGTTAGATCATATAAAGACAAAGATCTTCAAAAAATCTTAAATAATTTTGATATAGCGACTCCAGATGGATTTCCAGTTGCAAAAGCCTCGAGCATTTTATATAAAAATGATCAAAAGAGAGTAGATGGTTATAAAATATTCAATCATACTATTGAAAAAAGTATTGAATCTGGAACCTCCCATTACTTTTTTGGAAATTCTGAAGAAGTGGTAGAGAAAATAATTACTAAATTTAAAAAAAAGTATCCATCTATAAATATTGCAGGATATTCATGCCCGCCAATTCTTGATGTAGAAAAATTAGCTAGTGATAAATATATGGAAGAAATAATTAAATTAGAACCAAAAATTATTTGGCTTTCATTCGGTTTTCCTAAACAAGAGAAACTAATGAGTAAAATCCGAAAAGATTATAAATTAAATTCTAACCTCGTGGGAGTTGGTTTCACTTTTGATTGGACTGCAGAAACAAAATTTAAAGCACCAGAATTTATCGCAAACTTAGGTCTAGAGTGGATTTTTAGACTAATACAAGAACCTAAAAGACTTTATAAAAGATACCTAATTGACAACACATTATTTATTTTTTACTTTATTAAGCAATATTTAGAAATTAAATTTAAAAAACATTAGAAAGATTGATTCTGCAATAAAGCTGATATTATTTATTTAGATGAATACTATTCTAAATAATCTCAGAGAAAAGTTAAATAATATTTTTGCAAAGTTTGATATTGATGAAAGCGTTCAAATTTCAATATCAAAAATTACAGATTTTGATATCCAAATAAACAACCTTGTTAAATACAAAAATCATAAATCAATTGAAGAAATTAAAAATCACTTATTAAAAGAACTTGATAAATCGGAATATTTTAGCTCGGTTGAATTTAGTGACAAGCTTTTTATAAATCTAAAATTTAATTTAATAAATCTTGCTAAGAATATTGACAACTCAAAAAAAGACTTTGCTGTAAATAAAAGAGAAAAATTGATTTTGGACTACGGAGGCCCAAACATTGGAAAACCTTTACATGTTGGCCATCTTCGCTCTTTAAATATTGGAAGAAGTTTATACAATATGAACAAATTTATTGGTAACGAAGTAAAAAGTGATATACATTTAGGTGATTGGGGTATGCCGATTGCTCAAATAATAACATATATTGAAAAAAATAATCTTGACATTCAAACCTTAAAAGTAAGTGATTTAGAATCAATTTACCCTCTTTCTTCCAAGGAATATTTAAATGATGAAAAATTTCAAGAAAAGGCGAAAGAAATTAATAAAAAATTAAATACCGATGATGATGAGACTATTTCTAAGTGGAAAATAATTAAAGATGTTTCGCTAGTAGAAATTAAGAAAAATCTTTCTGAATTAGGACATAGCTTTGACTATTGGTTTGGAGAAAGTGATGTTAATAGTCTTATCCCTGATATGTTAGAAAACTTAATTGAAGAAGACAAAGTTGAATATGACGAAAGTGCATTAGTAAGTAAGGAAAATATTGAGCCAAAAGTCTTAATTACAAAATCAGATGGTTCTTACCTCTATATTACGACTGATTTAGCAACAATAATTTATAGAGAAAAGCACATTCCTTTTGATAAGATTTTTTATATAGTAGACAGTCGCCAATCTCTTCATTTCAGACAACTCTTTAGTTCTGCAAAATATTTTGAATTTAATAATTTAAACTTCGAACATGTTGGTTTCGGCACCTTAAATGATGAAAATGGAAATCCTTTTAAGACAAGAGAGGGGGGTACAAAGCCATTAATAGAACTTTTCAGCGAAACATATAAATATATTTATAAAATAAATCAAAATTTAGAAGACAAAACAATAAAACAGCTTACGAACACTGTTTTAACCTATAGTGATTTGTTAACAAATAGGAAGACAAACTATAAATTTGATCTTAAAAAATTTACTAATATTTCAGGAAAAACTGGAATTTATATACAATATGCTCAAGTCAGAGCAAAGAATTTATTTCAAATAGCAAACAATAATAACTCTCTAGAACTTTCTGATGAAATCGGAAATATTGAATCTGAACTTCTTTCTAAAATCTTTCTTTTTGGTTATTATCTGGAAAGAAGTATAGAAATGAGTGAGCCTCATCATTTAGCTGACTACTTATATGAACTTTCAAATCTATTCAATATATTTTATGAAGATGAAAAAATATTAAATATTGAAGATGAAAAAATAAAAAATTCAAAACTCTATATTACAAAACTATTCCTAGAAACTTGCCATAATGTCATGTTTTGCTTGGGTGTAGAACCAGTTAATGAGATGTAATTTATATAAATAATTGAGAAGAAAGAATCCAAGTTAATAAAACAAAACTATAAGAAAACCTATCAAGAAGTTTCACTGTATTCCTTAAGCTGTGAAGAAGAAATAAAATTATAGGGACTGAAATAAAACCCGAAAAAGAGACTGCCTTACCTATTGAAGAAATATCATTCAAAATTAGAGTTTCAAGATTAATTGAGTATTGAAACAAAATAAGAAAAAATAAAGAAATAAAAATAGAATATATTATATTTATTATCAAATCTTTAAAACTTGAATTATATACTCTAAATACATTCAAGAACTCAACGGGTATAAATAAAATAAAAATTGATATTAAAAATAATATCAGAAACCAAAACAGACCCTGTCCTGTCCATGAAATAATAATTCTTTCAGTTCTCCCCACAGACTCAAGTAGCAAATACAGAGAATATCCGGAAAGTATGGCTCCTAAGGAAAATAAATACAGGCCAAATATACTTAAAAAATTTTTAGATTCAAATCTAAAATTTAACTCGTTTGGTATTTTTTGATATTGCATACTGTCATATATTAATGTTTTTTATATTAAAATAGATACTAATTATGGAATTAATTGATACACCTAATCCAAATGCAAAAAAGATAGAAACTGATCTTACAGAAGAGGTCTTAAAAGAAGATTTACACAAGGTAGAAGGTATTTTATCTGTTTTTTTTGGGCCTGGTTTTGTTACGGTAACAAAAGATGAAAATGTAGAGTGGGAATCAATAAATCAAGACATTATTAACATCTTTGATAAACTGTAGTGTATGGAAACATTTAACCAAGATCCAAAACCGGGAAGGTTAGTTTTACCACTTGTATTAATAGGAATGATTGCAACAACTTATACTTTTGTAAATCGAGTTGCAACTAACAATGATCTAGATCTTTCAGTTACTGAGGAAGAAGTGGTTGTTACTGAAGAAGAAGCTGTGACAGAAGATACTACTACAACTTCAACTACTACAACTACCTTGCCTGGTGAAGTTGTAACGTATCTTGAAGAAATTCAAGGTGAAAAAGTTCAATCCGATGAATTGGGACAAAAAGTAATAGAGGCAAACCAAAAATGGGATGATGAAATATTAACCTATCAAGAAGCAAAAGATGAATTTGCTAAATTTATTGAAGATGCCGATCAGTTCCAATTAACAGTTTCTGAACCAGGACCTCCAAATACTTTCGCAAGCTTGGTAACAAGCCATGAAGAATTAACTGTTCTTGCTAATTTAATTTATGAAGACACTAAAGAATTACTTGCTGGTCTAACGTCTTCAGACACTGGCGAAAGAAGGGCTTCTGCTCTTGATTCGTTTAATAAAAACTTAGCTCAGTTTCAACAAAAAGTTGACGAAATTATTGCTGCTATAACTTCTAACTAGAAGCTGCTGAACAAACTGTATCAATCATTAACATAGCAATTATATAAGGGTCTGCGTTTGCATTTGGTCTTCTATCTTCTAAGTACCCTTTTTTATCAACTTCTACTTGCCATGGAATTCTTATTGATGCTCCTCTGTCGCTAACTCCATAAGAAAAAGTATCAAATCTTTGTGTTTCATGATCTCCAGTGAGTCTGTCTTCAATTCCTGCTCCATAATTTTTGACATGAAGTTCTGCATTTTTACCTAATGCTTCACACCCTGCAACAATTGAATCGTATCCGCCATCTTCTCTCATTTGTTTTGTAGAGAAATTTGTATGCATTCCAGCCCCATTCCAATCTCCTTTTATAGGTTTTGGATGTAGCGTTGCTGAAATGTTGTAATCCTCTGCAATCCTATAAAGCAACCATCTTGAAACCCATATTTGATCTCCAATATCAGGTGCTCCAACTGGACCTATTTGATACTCCCATTGTCCCGGCATAACTTCAGCATTAGTACCAGAAATCTCTAAACCAGCAGCAATACATGCTGAAGCATGCTCTTCAGATATGTCTCTTCCAAAAACTTCGTCAGCTCCAACCCCACAATAATAACCTCCTTGTGGTGCCGGATATCCTGATGGCGGAAATCCTAAAGGCTGTCCGTATTTTAAAGAATCATAAGATGCCTCATAAAATGTATATTCTTGCTCAAGCCCAAACATTGGTTCAAACTCAGCAAAATTTTCAGCAGCTGCCACGCATGCAGCTCGTGTATTTGTTGTGTGAGGAGTCATATCAACATTTAAAACTTCACACATAACTAATATATTTTCTCCCCCTCTTATAGGGTCACTAAATGTTGAGACCGGCCTTAAAACACAGTCTGAATTGTCTCCTGTCGCTTGTTCTGTACTTGAACCATCAAAACCCCAGATTGGTGGCTCTATTCCCTGTTCAAGTATCTTTGTTTTACTCCTTAATTTACTGGTAGGAGTTTTACCATCTATCCAAATATATTCTGCTTTTATTTTCATATTTACTAATGTAGTATTAATTTTTAATATTAGGAATTTCCAGATATTAATATTTTGTTTCAGGATTATGGTTAACGGATATATAAATTTAGATAAAGGACATAGTGATTTAATACCAATATTTGAAAATATTGGTATTAAAAAGCTCTCAATAAAGAAAATTCGGAATCAAAGTGAAGTTGATTTAGTTTTAACTTCTCTATCTAAGTATGGTGAGACAAAGAAAAATTTGTCAGACATCGAATCTTCTAGTAATCCTTTACCAGCCTTAATAATTGCTAATAACAAAGAATTTGATCAAACTGTTGACTTAATAAAGAGCGATAGAATTCAGGTAATATCAGATAAAAGTGGTGTGAGTGAAATAAACGCAAGAATAAATTCACTTTTAGGTGACAGCAGTGCAGAAAAATTAGAATTTAGAGATCTAGTAATAAATCTAAAAACCTATGAAGCAATAATTGATGGGGTTCTTTTAGATTTAACTTTTATGGAATATGAATTGTTGAAATTTTTTATTGAAAACCAAGAAAGTGTTTGGTCTAGGGAGGAGCTACTAGAAAAAGTTTGGGGTTATGATTATTTCGGAGGTGCACGTACCGTTGATGTTCATGTTAGAAGATTAAGATCTAAACTCGGTGAAAGTAGATTGGATTGGATTAGAACTGTTCATTCAGTAGGATATAAGTTTAACTAAAGCTATTTCCACATCCACAGGTTCTTGATACGTTTGGATTGTCTATTGAAAAACCTGTCTCCATTAAACCTTCTTTGTAGTCTAAAGTAGCCCCTTGAATGTGTGAAGTACTTTCAGAATCTACCACTATTTCAACACCATCATATTCTTCAACAGAGTCTCCCTCGAATTTTTCTGTATCAAAAAACATTTCATATGAATAACCTGAGCAACCTCCAGGTTTTACTCCCATTCTTAAGAAACTATTTTCTGAATCTTCAGCAAGCTTTAATTCTTGTAGCTTTTTAACTGCACTATCAGTTGCTAAAACTACTCTTGATGATTTTATTGATATATCCATGACTTAATTATACCAAATACTGTATTTTGTTAAAAATTTATTATTATAAGTATTCTTTTCATAATAAGATATCAGTATGCTACAAAATGATATTCTTTTAAAACATCTATCAACTGTTATGGATCCTGAATTAGGCGTAAATATTGTCGATTTAGGAATGGTTAAAGATATAACCTATAATAATTCTGAAGTAACAATTGACCTTGCTTTAACAATTGCAGAATGTCCTATGAGGAACCAGATTGAAACAGAAATTAAAAGAAAACTTAAATTAATCGACAATATTGAAGAGGTTTTCATAAATGTAGTTGCAATGAGTAAAGAAGATAGATCTTCTCTTATGACAATAGCAAGAAAGAATGCAAGAGATAAAGCTATTCCAACAAAGATTAATACCAGAACAAGAGTTGTAGCTGTTGGTAGCGGTAAGGGAGGAGTTGGAAAATCTACTATATCAACCAATCTTGCTGTAGGACTAGAAAGTTTAGGTTTTACAACTGGACTACTTGATGCAGATATTTGGGGATTTTCAATACCAAGATTATTAGGCATAGAAGGCAGACTCGAAGCAAATGAAGATAAAAAAATAGTTCCATTCAAAAAAGGAGGGCTTGAGGTTGTTTCAACTGGGTTAATAACTGAGGATGAAGATACAGCTCTGATGTGGCGAGGACTTATGCTCAGTAAAGCACTTGAACAGTTTTTATTTGATGTTGAATGGGGAAATCTAGACTATCTAGTTATTGACTTGCCGCCAGGCACTGGTGATATTCAAATGGCTTTAGGTAGGCTTTTACCTCAAACAGAGTTAGTTGTAGTTACAACACCTCAATTAAGTGCGCAGAAAGTAGCAACTAGAGTAGCCGATATGGCAAAGAGAAGTTTTATTCCTCTTTTAGGTGTTGTTGAGAATATGTCTTATTTTGAATCGGGAGAGGGAAATAAATATAATATCTTTGGAGAAGGTGGGGGAAGTGAGCTTTCTAAAAAATTTGGAATTCCATTGCTAAGTAAAATACCTATAAGTGAAGACTCTATAGAAGAATCTGAAAATGGAACCCCTATTCTTTTACAAGAGAAAAATACTCCTACTAAAAAAACTATGCAAGATTTAGTTAATACAATTGTAAAAATTCTACCTCCGGTATCTGATGAAACATGTACCGGAAGATTGGCTAAAGTTCTTGAGGAATTAGAAGTAGAAGTTTAAATTTTATGGATAATATATCTGTAAACGAGCTAGTAGATTCATATGAGAGTCATTTACCCAGAGAGGTCTGTTTAAACGTAGCTAAATTTGTTGTAAACGAATTTAAAGATAAAAAAATTATCCTTGAAGAATACATAATAGCAATTAACAATTTGATGATAAGCGAACAAGTAAAAGTTATTAACTGCACTGGAACGCTTCTGCATACAAACCTTGGGAGAGCACAAACTGAAATATCATTCAATGGGCATGCTTCAAATATAGAGTTTGACCTAAGTAAGCAAAAAAGAGGTGAACGAAATCGATATTTAACTTACTCAATGAATTTACTACTTGGCTCAGAAGGTGTTTGTTTTGTAAATAACAATGCCTCATCATTATTTATTGCACTGAATACAATCAAAAAATATAAAGATATAGATTCAGTAATAATCTCTAGAGGTGAAATAGTTGAAATTGGAGGTTCATATAGATTGCCTGAAATAATTGCTGAAACAGGCTTAAAACTAATTGAAGTAGGAACAACAAACAAAACACATAAGAAAGATTACATCTCTGCTTTAAAAAAGAATCAAAATGCACTTGTTTTAAAAGTTAATAGATCAAATTTCTCCATGTCAGGATTTATTGAAGATGTTTCGATTAAAGAATTAAAAAAGGTCACTGACGACTATGGAGCATTACTGTTTCACGATATGGGTAGTGGTTTAGTTGTTGAAAAAAAATTTTTAGAAAAAAATAATATTGATTATTTCAAAAATGAACTGCATGTTCAAGATTCAATTAGAGATGGAGCAGATCTGGTAATGTTCTCGGGAGATAAATTATTTGGCTCTATCCAGGCAGGAATAATTGCAGGAGGAAGAGAACTTGTAAACAGTATTAAAGAATCTCCGCTTTTTCGAACCTATCGTTGCTCTCCAGTTGTTACCTATGAACTCCAGAAAACTACTAATTTATATTTGTCAAAAAAAGAAGCTTCTATACCCTTTTGGCATTCTTTGCAGATTACACATGAGGAGTTGTTAAAGAGAGTTAAAAAAATTTCAAGTAAATTAACTTTAGATCATTCTATAGATGATAATTATTCATTAATTGGAGGAGGAAGCATGCCTGAGCTAAAGATACCATCTCCTGTTATATCAATAGCTACTTCAGAAGATAGAAATATTTTGAGTAAATTAGCTAATTTAGAAACACCGATAATTCCTAGAATTAATGATAATAAGATTATTTTTGACATAAGGTCATCATTTGAGGCCAATGATGAAATTATTATTGATGCGCTAAAGAATTTATGACAGTATTAGCAACAGCAGGGCATGTAGATCACGGAAAATCAACTTTTGTTAACTTTCTAACTAATCAAGAAACTGACAGGTTGGCTGAAGAAAAAAAAAGAGGACTAACAATCAACCTTGGTTATACGTATTTTAAGAATAAAAATAAAACGTACTCAATTGTTGATGTCCCTGGTCATAGTGATTTTTTTAAAAATACAGTTTCGGGTTTTTCAAATGCAAATGTAATTTTATTTATTATTGATTCAACTCAAGGATGGTCTAAACAATCAGAACAACACTTCAATACATTAGTTGAACTAGGCAAAGAAAATTTTATATTTGTTTACACAAAAATAGATTTATTAGAAAGTTCAGCAAAATACGATGATTTAGAAAAAAAATTAGATAAATTAAAAGAATTAAACTATACAGTCATCGAGTTTGATTTAAAAAATTCTAAAAGAGAGAATACTATAAATAAAATAGTTGAATTTATTAGTAAATGTGAGTTTCGTGCAAGCATTCCTTCAATGTGGGTAGATAGAAGTTTTATTATTGATGGAATTGGTCGAGTTATTACAGGAACAGCAAGCTCAAGTTTTAATACAAATAAAATTTATTTCTCTTCTGATCAAGAAGCGTTAGAGATAAAAGAATTACAAAGTATAAATCAATCTTATGAAGAGAGCTTGAATTCAAAAAGAGTCGCAATCTCTCTTAAAAAAAATAATAAGAACTTTCCAAAAAGAGGAAACTTATTAACAAATGAAAAAATTAATTTTACTAATTTATTATTTGTTAGGTTTAGAAATAAAATAATAGATAAAAATTTTCATAAAGGCACTAGAAGATTATTCGTTGGTACAACTAGTGTCTTAATAAAAAATATCTGGAATGTTGACTCTGCATCACATACATATGGATTAATTGAACTTAGTAAAAAAATACCAATCGTCAGTAATGAAAGATTTGTAATTCAAAATATTGAAAATAATAAATATATTGGTGGAGAGTTTCTGTTTTTTATTAATAACACATTCCTAAAAAAATACATTATTAGCAATTCAAGAAGTAACAAAAAAATTAATTCTCTATATGATTTGTTCACAATACTAGAAAAAAGATTTGTAAATAGTAATCACAAAACTATAAAAGTAGGTAAGTGGTGTATCAAGGAAGATATCTTAAATAATATTGAAAAAGACCTAAATGAAAATTATAGAAAAATTAACAAAACCGGATTTATTAAATATATGCATAATAAATATTTTATAGATCAAGAAATTCTTAATAAATTAATTAAAAATTTTAATAATTTGACCATTGTTGAAGATCAAATAACAATAAATTTAAAGAACGAAGAAGAAGATAATAAAACATTAGAAGATATTAAAAACAAATTAGGTGAAACATTAGAAGTTAATAAATTAACCTTGAACGAATATAAGAAGGAATCAATTAAATCTCTATTTTTATCCGGGAAAATTTACAGAATATCTGAAAATATTATAATCTCAGATTTCCATTTTGATATCCTACTTAAACACATAAATGAACTCCCTGATGAATTTACTGTTTCTGAATTTAAAAATCAAACTAACCTATCTAGAAAGTACGCTATACCTATGTTGGAATTATTAGATAAGAAATTAGTTACTTCAAAAATAAATACTTCTGGAGATCGGAAAAAACTAATCTGAAAAAATTAACGTTCTCTTTCTTTCATTTTCATTTAGCCCTCCCCAAATACCAAATGGTTCAGCAATTTCCTTTGCTTCATCAAGACATTCAATTCTAACTGGACACCCATTACAAACAGCCTTTGCTTTTGCTTCTCTTTTTTCTCTATCTTCTTTTTTTTCAAATGTGGCAGGAGGAAAGAATAGGTTGCTACTGTGTTGTCTGCACATAGCATCATACTGCCATGAGGAAAATTTAATTTCTAACATATAGGAACATTATTGAAGAAAAAACATAAGGCAAAAGGTTTTTTTCGCGAAGTTTTACTTATTTTTTATTAATTATTTAAATAACTAGATTTCCTTCGTCTTCCTTAATAGTATATTCTTCATTTACTTTATATTTTTTTCCTTCATTGGTATTTACTCTTATTTTTAACTTATCAACCTCAACTAAAGCAGCATCATTATCAAGGATTTCAATAATTTTAGCTTTCCTATCTTCAAAAGTAGTCATTGCACTTGTGTCTGTTGTTAACCTAGATCTAATTACAGTAGGTATTGCAATAAAGTAAAAGAAGGCAAGACCAAGAGAAACTAGACCTAAGAGAAATGAATTAACTCTTATTTCGTAACTGCTAAACATAGCCAATGAAGATAAATATAACAATATAAATGCACCTATTCCTAAAAGTGAGAAATAGCCCCTTGACAAAATCTTTATATAAACAATAAATGAAACTATGAACAATGCTATTCCAAAATAATTTATTCCAAACTCTTCGAAAGGCATAGATGAAAATATTACTAAAAATCCTCCTATGAATGCCATCAGACCTGGGCCAAGTGCAAACAGTTCTAAACCAATAAGTGCAAAACCAAGAACAAAAAATAAATAAGTAAAAATCGGGTTAGAGATTGAAATGTAAAATCTTTCGATCAGTGATGGTTTAATAAATTCGATAGAACTCATTGATTCACTATTAGAGAGATTTATGTTTACTGTTTGATCTGATAATTTACTAGAAATATTTTCAGTACTTAGATTCTCAATAAAAGCACCTATAGAGGCAACGACAATATAGTCATCATAAATACCTTCTTCATTGCTAATATTTATTTCATTTTTTTCATAATCACAAAAATTTATATAACAATATTTTTCCTGTACAGATTGGCTGAAATTTACATTTACCAAATTTACGCCAGGTGTAAAACCTACAAAATCAAAATTATTTATAGTTTGGAATTCCAAATCAACTTTATAAGGACCTACCCATAAAGCAGTAAGAAATTCCTGATCTGAAATTAGTTTGTTAAATTCCTGTAATTTTTTTGATGAAAATTGTTTTGAACTATATTGAATAATAAGCAGATCTTCTTTTTCATAATTATATTCTTCAATATGTCTTTCAATTGATCTCACGTGGGCGGAGGAGAAAATACCATCAACTTCAAATATATTAATTTGAAAAACACTTATTGATGTTAGAACTATTGAAAAAATTATATTTATCATTATTTATTTAGTTTAAAATTACAGGATAGTAGTCTTTTAAAACTGTGAAAATATTATTAATATCTGATAATACGTGGGTTAAGGAATCCTTAGAGAAGTACCTTAACTTTGATCATGATTTAACTCATATAGATGAATATGCGTCTATAGATCATTATTTTGATTATATTTTTGTTGATATGCAGGTTCGGAATAATGGAGGTCCGTCCATAATAAGAGAGTTGAAAAGAGATAACTCTTCTAAAAATTCATTTATGGTGCTTATTGCTGATAGAGATGCTGATGAAATACAAGCAAAAAGGGTTGAAGCAGATGGATTTATGGTAAAACCATTTACAAAAAGTAAATTAAATAATTTCTTCAATTTAAACTAAGATGCTTTAAAATCTAATTATATATATTGAGTACTAACTTAGACATAATCCTATATTTACTAATCTTTACATGTTTAGTTTTCTCTGCCTTGCTTTCTGGGTCAGAAACAGCAATTACATCTCTCCCTAGAGAAAAGATTCACCAACTTGATGAATCTAAAAAGAATAAGAGAATAAAACGCGCAAAAGATCAAATTGAAAAAACAATTGGTGGAATATTGGTAGCTAATAACTTTGTAAACATACTAATGGCATCTCTTGCAACAATTTTATTTGTTAGAAGATTTGGTGAAAGAACTGGTGGAATTTATGCAACACTCTTTATAACAATTCTTGTTCTTGTGTTTGGAGAAGTAACACCAAAAACTTTAGCTACAAGAAAACCTTTGGAATTTTTTTCTAAGACCTCAATTCTTATTGATTATCTTGCAAGAATATTTGCTCCTTTTACTAATTTAATTACTGGTTCAATAAACAGATATGGAACAAAAAGTATTGGGGACATGGATGGTGATAATGAGATAACTGAAGCTGATATCCAGGCACTAACTGCTTTGGGCGAACAAGAAGGTCAAATTCTCCCTGCAGAAAGAGAAATTATTGATTCGTTACTTGAATTTTCTGACAGACCTATTAAAGAAATAATGACCCCTAGAGTAGATGTTTTGTTTTTATCAACACCTCTGTCTATACAAGCTGTAAGAACAATCGTTAATGAAAAAAGAATTTCTAGAATGCCTGTATCTAAAAGTGAATCTCTTGATGATACTTATGGAGTCGTTTATGTAAAAGATCTATTAAATCTTAAGTTAGACTCAGATACTTTAGAAATTGAAAATTTAGTAAAGGATGTAATCTATTTACCAGAATACACAACTGTACTTTCGGCTTTAAATATATTAAGAGAAAATAAATCAAGCTTTGCATGTGTTATTGATGAAAATGGTGGGATTGAAGGAGTCATTACAATTAAAGATGTACTCTCAGAATTTGTTGGTGACCTTCCAGACGAACACGATCAAAGGTTTTCTGGAATAAGAAGACTTGGTCCAGGGCAATGGCGAATTGATGGAAAAACTGATATAGATGATTTCGAGGAATTTTTTGGGTTAGAGCCGAACGATAAAGATGTAGCAACTGTTGGTGGTCTTTTCTTAAGTCATTCTGAACAACTACCAAATGAAGGTGAGAAAATTACTATTGACGGACTAGAAGTTACTGTATTAGAAATTGACAGTAGAAGAATTGATTCTGTTGTAGTAAAAAAGATAGCAAAGAAATAAGATTTTTATAATCAACTAAACTCTAGTATTATTGATAATTGATATGGATGTAGAATCAACAATGCTTCCCCTTGGGACTAAGATTCCTGATTTTTCACTTATTGGAATTGATAAAAAAGAATATACAAATAATGATTACTTAAACAAAAAAGGCATTCTTGTCATGTTTATATGCAATCATTGCCCTTTTGTAAAACATGTAAATAAGGAAGTAGTTAAATTAACAAATGAATTAATGGAAAAAAATATAGGAGTTATTGGAATAAACTCAAATGACAGTACTCAGGAGAAATATGCAGAAGATAGCGTAGAAAAAATGAAAGAATATGCTGGTAATCTTAATTATAAATTTCCATATGTAGTTGATTCTGATCAGTCTGTTGCAAAAAATTTTACAGCACAATGTACGCCAGATTTTTTCTTATTTGACGCAAATCAAGAATTATTCTATAGAGGCCAACTAGATAGCTCTAGGCCTGGAAATGATATGCCTGTAACTGGAGAATCCTTGCGGATCGCGATTAATGCTTTGTTGGAAAATGACAATCCTCCTAATCCTCAATTACCAAGTATGGGGTGTAATATAAAATGGAAAATAGGGGAAGAGCCCGAATATTTTTTAAATATTAAAAGTTAACTTATATCGTTAGTTTGAATAAATAATCTTCTTGATCTTGAGCAATCTAGTTCAACAAAGAATATTCTTTGCCAACGTCCAAGTAAGATTTCTCCATCAACAATTGGAAGGGTAATAGCGGTTGAACCAACAATTGAACCACGGACATGAGATCTACCGTTAACATTTTCATCTTCTTGCATGTTTTCTGTTCTAACTTCCCAATCATCATGCTCATAATAAGAATTAGAAGGTATTATCTCTTCAATTTTTCTTTTAAAATCGTTAATATATCCTGTCTCAGACTCATTAATTAAAATAGCTGTTGTAGTGTGTGGGGTAAATACACTAACTGAGCCATGCTTTATATCTAAGTTAGAAACAATATCTACTATCTTGTCAGTAAAATCACAAAACTGGTTTGTATCCTCTGTTTTAAAGTGTAAAGCATATGTAGCAGAACTATTTAAATCAGACTTATGCATCTCTACAAGTTCAGCTTTTAACTGAGACGAACCTTCTCTGTGTATTTCTTTTTTCATTATCTGCCTATTTAATAATAACTAAAAAATAAATTAACTAATATTAATTAAATCAATTTGTTTTTTCCAATATCTATATAATTGATTATCTACTAAAGTTGCGTCATCAATAGTTAAAGGATCTCCTTTTTTTATTTTATTATTTGCTATATTATTTTCAGCAATTCCTAAAGGTAACATATTAATGGCCCTACTTGTTTCCATTGCTTTTCCATATATTAAATTACCACCAATTGAACCTAAATTTGTACCTGGTAAAATATCTTCTTTAGCATGTGCTACAACTTCAACATTCCAATGCTCAGCACTAAGTTTTGTTTCTTTATTTACAATTAAACTCATTATGGTCCTTGGGATTTCTAAACTAGTTAAATGATAGGGTCTTGCTAAAGTCCAGTATGGCCCTTTGCCCATCTTCAAATATTCCATCTCATAATTAACATACTCGTCATCGGAATAAACTACTGCGAAAACACCTGGTGCTATACCAAAAGCAAAGTCTACAATATTTCTACTGTTAAGTATTCCACCATCTTTTTTTGGTATATAGATTGAATTTAAATTTTCATACGTTGCTTCCGCTCCATGCATTCCTTCGGTGTCTATATTGAAATCAAGATAGTTTGCAAGAGCTGCCATCTCAATCATTGTCTTGCTCCCATCAACAAAACTTGTGAGCATATATGGATTCATCTTTTTTTTGATTGCTTCATCTTTTAAAAGTTTTGGAGTAGCAAAAGTATTAAATGGATTATTTTTCCCTTTACCAATCGCAATAACTTCCATTCCTATTTCGTTAGCAAAATTATATAGCTCAACAGCAGCAACAGGTTCATCTCCGTCTCCAACTGTTACTATAGAATTGTTTCTTTTTGCTTCCTGATTCAGTGCTAGACCTATTGTTGCTTCAGTTTCAACATTTAGAAGTATTAAATTAATGCCTCTATTTAGAACTTTATTTGCAACATCAGCACCCGAGGATGGAGTGCCAGTTGCTTCAATTACAATATCTAGTTCAATATTATCAATTGCTTCAATAGATTTTTCTATTGACATATCATGATTTTTATCTTTTGTATATTTTGCTTGTGCAGAATCTAACTTTTCATCATTTTTATCTACTATTAAGACAAGATCTACACCTGTCATTTTATTTAATTGAGTAACTATACCTTGTCCCATTTGACCGGCGCCAACCAATGCGACTCTTACGTTTTTGCCTCTGGACTCAACCTCAATAATAAAATTTTTTAATAGGCTCAATTCTGTACCTCCAATAACACTTGAATCTTATCTAAATCTTCTTTAAAAGTAATTTTTTTATTTAAATTACTACCCTCAATCAAACTAGCTTCTAATCCTGTTTCTTGAGAGACTCTTTCTGTAGTATCAACCGAATTAAAACTATTGTCTAAAGTTTTGATATATGCTTTTCTTAAAGTCTTAAAGTTAAATATTTGAGGTGTTTGAATTTCAACAATATTTTCATTTACATATTTAGATAAATCTTTTGAAAATAATAACGTTCTAACATAGGGTGCTGCAGATTGGTTCTGTTTAGCGTGCTCTATTAAGTTAAGAAGTAATTTTGAAGGAAGAAAAGCTCTTGCACTGTCGTGTATAACTATAAAATCTTCCTCATCAACATTTTTCTCTTTAAGTTTTTCTAATGCATTTAACTCACTTTCCTGTCTTGATTTGCCCCCTAAAATAAAATCTATTTCAATATTTGTTTCTATATTTAATAATAATTGTTTAATTTTCTTCTTATTTATCTTGTTGCAAACAATAACTAAAGTATCTATAACCCCTGAATTTAAAAAAGTTTCTATAGGGTAGAGAATAAGGGGTTTATTTTTAACTTCTGTAAAAAGTTTATCTCCTTTAAACCTATCACTTTCTCCTGCTGATAATAGAACTCCATGAACTTTCAATATATTTTTATAATATTAGCTTTCTAACACTTTGAGAATCTATTTGTGAAAGAATTTTCTCTGGACTTATATAAGATAATTCATTATTGGCTTTAAGAAGTAAAGTTAGTGAAAAATTTTGAGAATGCAATACTTCTTAGTGTTTAAAACATGTATCTTTTACTTATGGAAATAATAAATTTAATTGAAGTAAAAAATTCTCTTTATCTTATTCGCAATGAAAAGCAAATTCTACTTTCTAAAGAAAATTTTGATGATATTAACTCTAGCCATGTAGTGATTAATAATGAAGTTAGCTTAAAGGTGGTTAAGTCAAATATTAACTTAGAAGAATTAGATAATATAAATATGGTCAGTGTAAATCCAGTTACAAGTGCACTTAAATTAATTGAAAAAGACAAAATAATAAAACATCTCGATAGAAAGAATTATCTAACAATAAGTTACCCAATAATAGCAACAAAAAAAGACCTCTTTAGTCATTTAATCTCAAATAATTTTTCTTGGGATTTAGATTTATTTATAAAAAATAATAAATTTAAAATTATTAATTTTTAGATTTTGAATCTGTAATTACCTGTAATACTCCTACAAAAAGAATAATTAAAAAACCTACAAACTGGTTTAATCTAATATTCTCATTTAAAATCAAAACTCCTAGTATTACCCCAGTAGTTGGCTCCAAGTAAGTAATAGTACTAACAGATAAGGGTTTAATTACTTTTACTACATACCAGTATGTAGAGAGACCAATTGCAGTCAAAAATACGCCTAAGAATATACTTACAAATATATTGGAAATCATCCACTGGTAGCCCTCTATCGTGAAATAAATTAAACAAACTCCAGCGACTAGTAGTTGTATGAAAGCAACTCTTAAGCCACCAAGCTCGGTTGAATACTTTTCACCTATTGTGATAATTAATGCTAAGCTAATCGCACTTAATATCCCGTAAAAAATACCTGTTAATGAATCTATATACTTTACATCTAGCAAAATCATCAAGCCTAAGAAACCAAAAATTATTATTAGAACTTGTTTTATTGAAAGAGTTTTTCCTTTTATCTTTTCAATAATTAATACAAATATAGGATAAGAAAATACTGATCCAATTCCTACTGTAACTGAATTAAGTTCTATTGATTCAAACATTGTAACCCAATGTATAGCAAGCAAAGGGCCTAAAATTAATCCTGGTTTAATAAGATCTTTTATATTTAATCCTTTTCTAATAACAAAAAATGATAAAAAAATTGACCCAATAAATGTTCTTATTCCAACAAGAGAAATTGAACTGATTTCAGATGTTTTAATGATTAATGGTATTGTACCCCATGAAACTGCCAAAACAGTTATAGCTAAATAAGCCCTAAGAACTTTATTCACTAATCTTGTTGTTTTGAATAGTTACTGAATTGAGTATATTCCTTACTAAAGTAGAGGTCTACTCTTCCTGTAGAGCCTGATCTATGTTTTACAATGTTTACTTCTGCAACTCCTGGTCTTTCAGTGGCTGGATTGTAGTAATCGTCTCTATAAAGCATCATTACAATATCTGCGTCTTGCTCGATTGCACCAGACTCTCTTAAGTCTCCGAGCCTTGGCCTCTTGTCTTCACGTGCCTCTGCTGCTCTATTCAGCTGAGATAAAGCTAATATTGGAACTTTTAGTTCTCGTGCTAAATTCTTCAAGTTTCTACTTATTTCAGCAATTTCTTGTTGTCTGTTATCACCAGACAATCCTTGCATCAATTGAAGATAATCTACAACTATTAAATCGAGTCCTTTTGACGCCTTAAGTCTTCTTGATTTAGCTCTAATATCGGTAACTGTAATTACAGAGGCATCATCAAAATAAAGAGGGATGTTGTTTACTTTAGAAGCAGCTTCAACAACTCTTGACCATTTCTCTGGACCTAACTGGCCTTTTCTAGCATCTCCAGAT
Source organism: Candidatus Actinomarinales bacterium (assembly GCA_004214055.1). Taxonomy (GTDB): domain Bacteria; phylum Actinomycetota; class Acidimicrobiia; order Actinomarinales; family Actinomarinaceae; genus Actinomarina. The sequence continues at coordinate 22,579 of SGYT01000003.1, forward strand.
GTTACTTTTGCTTCTGAGAATAATACTCTCTGCACTAGTTCTTCTTTTGTCATTTCAAGAGAAAAGAAAGCAGTTACTTTTTTTTCTTTTGAAACATTCGTAGCAATGTTTATAGCTAATGATGTCTTACCCATGCTTGGACGAGCTGCAATAACTACAAGATTGCCATCTTGTAAACCAGCCAAAGTTGAATCTAGGTCTGTAAAATGTGTAGCTAAACCAGATAAACCTGTACCTTGATTTTCAATTTCTTCTATTCTTTCAATAGCACCATCTAAAACATCAGATACTCCAATTAATCCTTCTCCTATTGCGTCATCAGACGCACTAAAAATTGACTGCTCTGCTTCATCCATAACGTTGTGGATGTCCTTGTCTGTCGCATAAGCTAAGAGTTCAATCCTGCTACTTGCTTTTAAAAGCTTTCTTCTATTTGACTGTTCTTGAACTATTTCAATATATCTTTCAAAATTTGCTGAGCTTGGAACATTATCAACTAATCTTGCAATGCTTGATGTTTTAAGGCTTGTTGTATTCTTCTTATCCTTAAATACAACCTCTGTAACAGTTAAAGTGTCAATTGGTTTTCCCGAATCAAACAATTCTTTCATAGCTTCAAAAATTGTTTGATTGGTTGGGCTGTAAAAATCATTTGATTTTATTTCTTCCATCAACCTACTTGATGCGTCTCTAGACAATAAAGCACTACCTAACAATGCTTCCTCTGCTTCAATACTATTCGGTGGAGTTTTTTGAAATTCTGATGACCCTCTTGAAGGAATTACTTCTGGTCCTGCCATTATCCAGACTCCGGAATTACTTCAAGAACAACGTCAAAATCAACATCTTCAGTAATTCTAATTTTTATATTGTGGAGTCCGATTTCTTTTACCTGATCATTTAATTCTATTTGACTTTCTTCTATTTTGAAACCAGAAAATTTTTCTATTACTTCAACAATCTCATTGTTCGTTACTGAAGCATAAAGTGTTCCTTCGTCTGTTGACTTTTGAGGAATAACTAAATGAGCATCTGCAAGTGCAAGCTTTATAGATTCGGCCAATTCTTCACCCTCTGTAATCTCAGCAATTCTTTTTTCTTGAATTTTCTCAGCAATAGCTATATTGGAATCTGTAGCAACAATGGCTAAATTTTTTGGAAGAAGATAGTTTCTTGCGTATCCTTTTGCTACATCTACAATGTCTCCCTTTCTTCCGAGCTTTGTTACATCTGAATTGAGTATTAACTTCATCTTCTGTTGTAGGATTGTTTATATGTGCTGGTTGTTACATATGGTAATAAAGCAAGTTCTCTAGCTATTTTTATAAGCCTCGCCACCTTTGCTTGTTCTTGCTTTGTAATTCCTGTAATTAGACTAGATCTGATTTTTCCTCTATCAGAGATAAATTTCTCTAGTAGCTTAACGTCTTTATATGTTGCTTTAGCAATCTGCTCTTTTGTTATTCTTCTTTGCTTTGGAGCTTCGTATTTCGAGCTCTTAAATTTTGATGTTCTTTTTTGCTGTGCCATATATATTCCTTAAAAAGGGGCTTCGTTTTCTTCAAAGTTGTCTCTTGCTTTTGGTTCATCAATGCCTGATGACTCAGAGTTAACATTTGTTGTTGTCCACTTCAAAGCAGGTCCTATTTCATCTATAATTATTTCTATTTTTGATCTGTTTACACCTGTCTCTTTATCTTCCCAGGAGGAATAATTTAACTTTCCGACAATAATTACTCTCATTCCTTTTGTTATAGATTTTTCAACATTTTCTGCCTGCTGTCCAAATACAACTCCACTGAAATATTGTGGATCGTCGTCTACATTTTCCCACTGGCCATCAACAAAGCGTCTTTTTTTTGGTCCTGCAAAATTTACATTTAATACTGACATACCAGAACCTGTTGTACGCATTTCGGGATCCATCGTTACTGTTCCTACTATTGTTACTGTGTTATCTACCATTTTTATCTACCTCTAGCTTTCCATCTTTAACACTTTGTGTCTAATAACATCATCAGATATTTTTAGCACTCTATCAAGCTCGTTTGGAAGTTTTGCAGAGCCTTCAAATGAGGTAATTGTATAAATACCTTCATCAAATGTATCAATTTGATATGCGAGCTTGCTTTTTTTCCACACCCCTTGCTCTTCGACCTTACCTCCATTAGAAGTAATTATTTCAGCAATGTTTTTGTGTATTTCATCTACTGTATTTTCATCAGTAGTTGGCCTCAAGATTGAGACTAAATCATATTTTTTCATATTTCTCCTATGGACACTGTACGTGGCTTCTTTCAAAGCAGGTACTTATTAATTTAATACTAGATAAGACTTATGACAGAATTTTCTTAACTTCTTTTTTCCACTCTATTATGTTTTCTTCAGTAAGTTCTCCTGCCCCATATGAATGTTCTTCTGTGGGAAAATCTCTACTTTCAATATCTTTTTTAAAACTTTTCATACTTTTTAACACTTCTTCGTATTGATTTGTATATCTTTTTACAAATTTTGCATCAATATATTCTTTGGATTTCATTCCAATTAAATCATGATATACAAGAACTTGCCCATCAACATCTACCCCAGCGCCTATTCCTATTGTTGGTATAGAAATGTTTTGACTTACTGTTTCTGCAAGAACAGATGGGACTCCTTCTAAAACAAGAGCAAAGCAGCCAAGACCTTCTAACAAAATGGCGTCTTCTAACAATTTTGTTGCAAGTTCCAAGGTTCTTCCTTGTATCTTGTATCCACCCATAATATTTTTTGACTGAGGTGTGAGTCCTAAATGTCCCATAACTGGAATTTCTGCATTAATTAGAACTTCTATCATCTCTTTTCGTTTATTCCCTCCTTCGAGCTTAACTCCGTCAGCCTTACCTTCTTGAATAAATCGTGATGCATTGTAAAGGGTCTCCTTTGGAGTACTGTGAAAACTCATATATGGCATATCTGCAACTACAAGAGAATCTGGTTTTGCACGTGTTACAGCTTTAACGTGATGCAACATCTCATCCATTGATACTGAGAGAGTATCATCATGACCAAGAACTACTTGAGCTAATGAATCTCCAACTAAAATGATATCAATCTCAGCTTGAGAAACTGCTTTTGCTGAGGGATAGTCGTAAGCTGTCATCATAGAAATTACTCTATCGTTCTTTAGACTAACTATTTTAGGTACTGTTTTTTTCATATTTATCTCTCCGCCTTATTGGTCGAAGGACTTATTTCTATTTTATATCAATAAATTTAATAAACAAAAAACTTATAATTAATATCTAGTTATGGTGAAAAAATTAAAATATTTTTTTCTATTAGTATTAATTACATGTACAAATACAACGGTTGGTAATTTTATGTCTGAAGAAAATGAAAAAGCTTATTTTGCTGGTGGCTGTTTCTGGTGTATGGAGCCTCCATTCGAGGACTTAGATGGAGTTATTGAAGCAACATCTGGCTACATGGGTGGTACAGTTGAAAATCCTAGCTATGAAGAGGTCACAACTGGCCAAACAGGTCATGCTGAAGTAGTGGAAATTCTGTATGATCCAAATATTATTTCTTATGAAGAACTTCTTGAAGTATTCTGGAGAAATATTGATCCGACAGCATTAAATTATCAATTTGCTGATGTGGGTTCCCAATATAGGACAGAAATATTTACTCTTGGAGAAGAGCAAAATAAATTGGCAGAAGAATCTAAAGCTGAACTTGAAGAATCTGGCAAGTTTAATAAACCAATTGTTACTGCAATTTCTAAAGCTCCTGAGTTTTATATTGCTGAGGAATACCACCAAGATTTTTACAAAAAGCAAACTGCCCGTTATCAACTATATTCAAGAGCGAGTGGGAGGAAGGGGTTCCTTGAAGATACCTGGGGAGACAGCTAGGACTTTAAAGTGCTATATAAAGCTTCCTTCCAAGCGTCATTATCAATCTCCCAGCAAACATTAATATTTCTTTCTGTCTTTGACCACCATTCATCTATATTTGGTTCGTTCTCACCAACATGTAATTGATCAACAATAGTCATTCCCCTTGACGGTCCTTCAAGCGCTATCTGAACATTGTGTTTTGATTCTCTTTTTATTACATTTTTATCTAAAGCGACTGCCATTGCAACTGGATCGGGTAAACCTAATCCCGGATCTCCTAACCAATTTTTACTTGAATCTAAAGCGTGTTTATTACAATCAATTGTAAAATCACCCTTTTCAGTTTCAAAAGTATAAACATAAGCCATTTCTTCTTCAGTTAAATTTGCACCTCCTCTACAAAGTTCCCATCCAACCATTGTTATGTCAGGATGTTGAGATTTAAAAACTATATCTGCTGCTTCTGGATCGCACCAAATGTTATATTCGGCTGCAGGGGTCACATTGCCAACAGTATTGGAAGCTCCTCCCATTATTACAATATTCTTAAGAAGTAAAAAAGAATCTGGATACTTTGTTATAAAATCTGCAATATTTGTTAATGGGCCTAAAGTAACAAGGGTTATTTCGTTTGGGTTTTCATCTATATGGCCTCTTAAAACTTCTATAAAATCATCCTCTGTTTCAGGATGTTTCGGTGCAGGGTAGTTCATTCCTCCCATCCCATCAGGACCATGAAACCAATCTGCGTGCTCTCTCTTCTTTTTTAATGGTTTGTCTGCACCTATATAGACTGGAGTGTTCTTCTTACAGAGCTCAACAGTGTATCTTGCATTGATGCTTCCTTGTTCAATTGGCATATTCCCCGATACAATGCTTATTCCAAGCACATCAACATCTTCCCACTCTAAAGCCATTAATAAAGCAACTGCATCATCAGAGGCTGTATCCGTATCAATAAAAAATTTTCTTTTATTCATCTACTTTTTAGGATATCAAATATATCAAAATACTGTGCCTAGTTAAATACAAATAGCCGTCTAACTACTGGAGTGATTTTATCAATAGATCCATAAATCTTTTCTTGTTTGCTTTGGTGACCACTCTAATATTTTTGTGTTTATTTTCTACGCCAAAATAATCAACTATTGTTTGGCCCCTTGTTAATCCATCTCTAGTATCAACAATTACATCTAACTGCTGTGATTCTTCAATTATTTTATTGTCTAAAGCTATAGCCATTGTTATTGGATCCGGTAAATCAAAACCGTAAAATCCGTAAGTTCTAAATGTTAAATCAATTAAAGTCTTTTGAATGTCTACTGAGAAATCTGCATATTTTGTTTTTAAACTTTTAAGGAAACTCATCTCATCTTCTTTAAGCATTGCGTATTTGTAAGAATTGTCCCACCCAACCATTGTTATTTTCATTCCAGAATCAAAAACTATTTTTGCTGCTTCAGGATCTACCCAAATATTGTATTCTGCTGCTGCAGACACATTTCCCGAACCATCTGATGTCCCTCCCATGACATAACAATGTTTAACCTTCTCAGTAATTGATGGGTCTTTTTCTATTGCTTTAGCTATGTTTGTTAAAGGCCCAAGAGTAACAACTGTAATCTCATTAGGTTGTTCATTAATAGATTTAATTAGAAAATCAACTCCTGATTCCTTCTCATAAGTTTTATTTTTTGGATATATCCCTATATCTCCCATCCCGTCAATTCCATGTACACATTGTCCACTAGCTGATATTGGGGATTCTGACTTTACATGATCCATAAACTCATCAAGATTATGAATTTCTTTATACTCTCTAGATAAAGGTTTGTTTGATCCTGCATAAACTTTTATGTCTTGTTCACATAGCTCCATTGTCGACTTAGTATTTAAAATGCCTAGTTCTAATGGAACATTTCCCGAAACTATCGATATACCTAAAATCTCAACACTAGGGTCTCTTAAGGCCAACAGTATAGCAACAGCATCGTCTGACCCAGTATCTGCATCAATAATAAATTTTTCCATTTTAATACATTGTAGTAACAGTTAAGTGATGGGGTCTATGTGTAGCATGGTATTGTTTCCAAATTCTATAATCTAATTGTGGAATTATTAATTGTTCTTTTTTATTCCTTCTTATATTTATTTCTTCTGTGAGTTTTGCGGTTGCAAACAAAGATGCTGCTCTTATTTCAATTTCTTCTTTTGAATCTCTCTCTATTATGTTTCCTTTCATAATTTTTTCTTTTAGGTTTTCTGAATACTCTGTTATTTTCATTACCTCTAAAGCAACTGGAACTATATAATCTGCAAATGCACTCATCGAATTCATGTCTTCAACAACAAAATACTTTGAACCTGATAGCTCAGCATGAATTCCCCAGAATGCAAGTTGTGCAAGTTTATAAAAATTAATCTCGTGTTTATCTTCATATATAGATTTATCATTAAATCTAGGAAACTCAGCTACTAACCTTTCAACTAGTCCTTCTCCACCGTGATATAGCTTTTTTGGGCATTTGTCGATAAAGTTTATCCAATCTCCATCAAATTCTTCAGAAAGCTTAATTCCTACTGTATTTAGAATCTCAATCCTCTCTACCAACATTGGCATTTCTATATTCCCAGAAAATATTTCTCTTAGTTTATCAATTGTCAAGCTAGCCAATACTTGACCATCAAGAAGATTTGTTCCTGAGTCAATAGCTTCATGGATTTGTTTGAACATAGCCTCACTATCTGAGAGTGTTACACCGTCTCTTTCTATTGAATATTTAATTGAGGTATTAAAGTCTGTAAATGCAAAATTCAAAGTATTGATTAAAAGGGTTGTCCTTATAAAGTCTTCTGGGTTTTTTCTAAGTTTATTATTTTCAGGTAAGATAAACTCTTCATAAGCCATCCATCTAGCTACATTTTTAATTTCATCATAATTAATAATTACGTGTTTTGAGTTTTCTATTACTGGAGTTAGAGAACTCAGTACTTTTGAATTCCAGTCGATCTCCATAATTTAAATCATAGTAGAAGTATTTTATTTAAATAGATATAATTCCGTCATGAAATCAAAAATTTGTGTTGTTGGAAGTTCAAACATTGACCAAATATCTTATGTAGAAAATATTCCGGGTGATGGGGAAACTGTTTTTGGATCTTCTTATCAAATGGGATTTGGTGGTAAAGGAGCCAACCAAGCAGTAATGGCTAGCTTATTGGGTGCTGAAACATATATGATCACATGCTTAGGAGAAGATGTTTATGCTGATATGACAATAGAAAACTATAAAAAAAATAATATAAACATTGATCATCTTCAAATAGTCCCTGGTTCAAGTGGTGTTGCTCCAATATGGGTTGACGAATCTGGACAAAATAGAATAATTGTAATCTCTGGCTCTAATGATCTTATTGATGCAGAAAAAGTTATTGAATCACTTTCTAAAATTACAGATTTAAAAATAATTGTTGGACAGTTTGAAATACCACTAGAAGTTACTGAGAAGGTTTTTTCTTTTGCTAAAGAAAATAATATAACAACAATATTAAATCCAGCCCCAGCAAAAATACCTTCAGAAAATTTATTATCTTTAACTGATTGGTTTATACCTAATGAGGTCGAATTTGCAACAATAAGCAATCTGGATGCTTTTGTTGATGAAGATTTAATCGAATATGGAAACTCAATCTCAGGAAATTTAATTGTTACATTGGGAGAGGAAGGAGCTGCAAGTGTAGCTGAAGATTCTGTAAATAAAATCTCTGCTCCAAAAGTAAAGGCAATTGACACAACAGGTGCTGGAGATGCTTTTGTTGGAGCTTTTGCTTATGGTCTTGCTTCTGATCTTATGCCACAAGATGCAATAAAACTTGCTATAGACAGAGCATCTAACTCAGTCACGAAACCTGGAACTCAAATTTCATATTCAGCAAAATGATTGTACTACCTCAAAGAGAACAGTTTATTTTATTAGTAACATTTGTAGTTATTTTTATCGTTTTCTGGATAGATGAGAAAAGATTAAAAGATAAAAACCATATATTAAATAAAATCTTTTACTACCTCCCTTCTTACAATAGCGACCAAAGAACTGGCTTCGCTTTAGTAACTGTTGCAGCGGTAGGGTCTATCTTTGGAATATATTTGTATGTATCTGTCGCTGTTTTAGCCGCAGGTCTTTTTTATCTCTATAGAGGAAGAAACTAAGAGTCTTTACTCCAAAATCTAATTTGAGGATAAATTGAATTATTAAGTTTCAACAAAATGATTACTATCCCAGCTAGTGCTGAAAATATCGACGAAACAAGTACTATTGATAAATTTTCAAATGTTGTGAAGTAAGCAACTATAAGTGGTGAAATGATAAAAATAGGGATTCTGAATGTAAACAACATTGCATTTGTATTTCCAGCATCTCCAACTTCACCAAGTTCTACAGCAATATTCGATTGAGAAGTACTAAAAATTCCTAAACCAAGACCTGCAAAAATAAAGATAATATCTTGATATCCATTTCCATCAATTAAAAAAAGAACACTTGCTATAAGATGCATGAATAGACCTAAAATATAGGTATATTTAAATCCAAATTTTCTTCCAATTATAGGAACAAAAAAACTTCCAACACTCTGGCTTAATAATAATGAAGTTACCCAAAAACCTATTTTATAGCTTGGTATTTCATAATAAATAATTAACCAAATACTAAAGAATGGGGTAATTGATTCAGGGACAGAAGATAGAAAATTTGTAATTGACACAATCCTTAATTCTTTATTCTTAGTAACAATTGAAGCCCAGCTTATTAATTTTTGTTTAATCAACTTTATTTTTATTTTTGATTTTGATCTAATTTCACTTTTTGGTTCTTTGATTAGTATCAAAGGAATCAAAGATACTGTGGTAATGATAATTACAAGAATTAAACCTTCTAAATATCCTTCAACTAACCCTTTATTTTTTATTTGTGAATCAACATATCTTGAAACTAAATACCCAGATGCTGATCCAGTTGTTAAATTGATGGAAAAAAAAATTGATCTATATTTATATAAAACTCTTGATACTAGGTCAAAGTAGGAGGGTAAAATCGCACCTGCACTAAATACGAATACAGCGTAAGAAATCATAAATAGCTCAAAACTAAAAGCATTGTCCGGAAAAAATTTAAGAACAATAAAAATTAAAACAAATCCTAGTCTTTCAATGACCCCCCAAAAAATTACCCCTCTTTTAGAATCTTGTTCAACCTCTCGGTTTGATGATGTAATTATCTGACCTAAAATTCCTACAGCATAAAAAATAATAACAATTAATGATGCAGCGTACCATCTATTAGAAATTGCTAAAGCTACATCAGGAGGATAGCTTCCTGGTATTAATAAAGCAAAAGCAGCTCCAAAGCCAATGCTATCAAAAATAAACATTGCATAATTAAACAAGAAATTTTCTTTAACAAATCCTTTGTTATTAGATGTCAACTAAATTCTAGCTCTTACCAAAAAGCCTTATAGCTAAAGTGGCTCCAAAAATAATCAAAAGAAATGATACACCGCAAAATACAACTATAGCCACACCTGCACCTGGAGTAAGTGAAAAACCTCCTTCAGGTATAAATGCATTCATCCTAAGCCTTCCATAAAAGACTACAAAAACTGGAACTAATGCCAAAATTGATAGTGTTGTCTCTTTGATGGTGAATTTATTGTATCTCAATAAAGTTCTCTCATTATCTGAGCCAAAAGCTCTTGTCTCTAGACTCATTGATAGTTGGGCAACCCTATCTATTGCCCCAGCAAAAACTGGGATAATACTTGGAAGTAGTGCCTTAAAACCTTGAGCTTGCATTGCTCTTGATTTTTGAGCAGAGAGTATTATTCCGAACTCTCTTTGTAATATTGGAATTAATTGTAAAGTAGTTGTAATCATAAAATTTACAACATAAGGAACTTTTGCTCTTTGTAAAGCTGAAGAAAGGGATGCAGGGTGTAAAGTCATCAACATTAATATTGACCATGAACATATACATAAAATCCTACTACTAAATAACATTCCATAAATTATTGACTCTGTATATAGTTGAAAAGGTCCAAGGTCGGATAGAAATTGAGGGTTGTCAAAAACTGCAGGGGGGACAACAGATTGAAGAAATATCATTGCAAAAGCTGCTGGTCCAAAAATCACCATCGCTCTAACATAGCTTGGAAAAGTCTTTGACAAGAATACAAAAACTAAGGCTAAAGCGGTTAATGCATAATTAATATATGGATTCTTATTAAAAAAACAAAAAACTACAAAAGACAAAACCCAATAAAATTTTACAAAAGGGTGTGCTTTATGAAAAAAAGTGTCTCCTGGAACATAAGCTCCTACAGGTACTCTAGCCATCTAAATCTCAACCTCGATCTCTAAACTTGAATCAAGAATCATTTTAACAGATTCACTCATATTTTCTTTATACTCTTCTTTTGTTAGTGACTCTCCTCTTGCCTGGTCTCCTGCTACAAGTAGAACAGCTCCGGTTCTAACTTTCCTATATGAACCAACAACAAAAATTGTCGCTGCTTCCATTTCTGAACAAAGAACTCCTCCTTTAACCCAAGCATCCCATTTCTGTCTAAGCTCATCAGCAATTGGCATTTTTTCAGGATTGTGCTGCCCATAAAAAGAGTCTTTTGACTGAACGATTCCAAGATGATGATCAAGGTTATTTTTTATTGCAGAATTCTTTAATGCAAGAACCATATCATGGGAGGCTACGGCTGGAAATTCTATAGGCATATATTGGATTGATGTACCTTCATATCTTACGGCCCCAGTAGCAATTACTTTCTCTCCGACTCTTGTATATTCTTGCATACCACCCGAAGTACCACATCTTACAAATGTAGATGCGCCAACGTTAGCTAATTCTTCTAAAGCGATTGCTGCTGACGGGCAACCAATACCCGTGGAAGTAACAGTAACTGGTCTTCCCTTGTATTCACCTGTCATTGTTTTATACTCTCTATTTTCAGCTACAAGCTCAGCTTTATCAAAATGTTCAGCAATAAATTCAACTCTTCCTGGGTCGCCTGGGAGTATAACAAAATCTGAAATATCGCCTTTTTTTAACTGTACATGATATTGAACTGTTTCATCAAGAAGGCCTCCTTTGGCATCTTCTATTCCGTCCTCTTTAGGCATTGATTGCTCCTTTCTCCATATAATAAATACTTTCTAATACAATCTTTGTTATTTTATGTATTGTTTCTTTGTCGTGAGTCTCCACCGCAAAAATTCCTCCTGAGTGAAGACCGAATATACTAGAAAGAGTAAATAAGGTAGCTGCTTCCATTTCTGAAGCGCCCACACCGCCTCTTTGCCATGCTTTCCATTTCATGTCTAAATATTCAGAAACTGGCATCCTTTCAGGTTCTACCTCTCCAAAAAAAGAATCTTTAGATTGGCATACTCCTACTTTTGTAGGAACATTAAGTGCCTCTGATGCTTTAATTAAACTATCTACAACTTCTATATCAGCTAAAGCCGGAAACTCTATTGGAATATATTGTTTACTTGTTCCATCGTCTCTTACTGCAGCAGTAGCAATAAAAATATCTCCTTTTTGTGCTGAGCCATCAACAGATCCCGATGTTCCAATCCTTATAAATACTTCTGCACCAATATGACTTAACTCCTCTACAGCTATAGCAGTAGATGGGCATCCTATGCCTGTAGAAACTACTGAAACATCAACATCTTTATATTTTCCTCTTGCGGCATTGAACTCTCGATTTTGACCTTGATGCTGAACATCATCCAATAATTCAGATATTATTGGGACTCTGTTTGGATCACCCGGTACTATTACGTACCGGGCAATATCTCCAAAACTTATTGGTAAGTGTTTTACCTGCTCAAGTTTATCGAACAAATAAGACCTACCTAATTTTTATTAATCCTTGGACCGTAAAACGGCTACCCCTGCAAGTATTGTCAAAAGGCCTGAAACTCCAGACATTCCTGACAACATTCCAAAGGCTTCAGTACCTGCCATCGTGGCAGATGCCCATGGATAAATTAAATACATTATCCCTAGACCGATAATACCTGCTCCAAGACCATCTTTAGATGTGACTTCTCTCATATTATCTCACTTCCTTTTTACAATAAAGTCATCGATACAACAGTAAGTATTACACCTACTACCGTACCTGCAGTAATTAACACTGCTTTACCCATATCTTCTTGAGCCATTATTGGACCAGTTACCTGTAAATTAGTAGGTAATGCACCGATAATTGCTAACGCCAAGAATGACGAAAGAATTTTATCAGCAGCAGATACGATAATGTTACTTGAAAATACGGCTGCCCACATATCAGCACCTGACGCAAGTATACCTGCAGTCAAAATGTCTGATGAGTGACCTGTTGCACCACCAAATACGAAAATTACGATCGGTGCTGCCATCAATGAAACAAATACAGCTGAAGCAACTGAAAGACCAAAGAATCTGACCTTATCGTTTGCCCAACCCCATCTTGTTCCATATCCCCAAACTAATGCACCAACAACATTGCATGCTGCAAATGGTATTGATACTGGACCGGTAACGAACCCTAATGTTAAGTTAGTAATAACACCAACTAGGGCCCCCCACCATGGGCCAAGTGTCATAGCAACAACAGCTGTCCCAATCATGTCCAAGAATATAGGGAGTTTAAGTGCACTGGCAACGGTACCCCCAATAACATTTAAAACAGAAGCAACTGGTACTAATGCAATAACATATGTTAAAGGAACTCCTCCACCTGTAGCACTACTAAGTTTTTGTGAATCAACTTGTTCGTTCACAAGCCCTCCTTATTTAGCTAACTAAATATCTTTTATTTAACTATCAGATATTTATTTCTAACTCCATAATATAGAAATAAAAACACGCATGCGATGTGTTTGGCAAAAAATCAAAATGAAGGTGTAACCGATTTATTTAAACAAGTAACCATAAAAAGACCAACAAACTAGAGGTTTAATTGTGTATAAATTAGAGTTCTTTATTACTTAAGAGCACCAAGAGCATCTTCAACAGATAAAATTGCGTCTTTAGTGTTTCCAAGTTTTACTTCTGTTGAGAATGAAGATATTTGTGGAGGCAGGAGGTTCGTTTTGCTTAAAACCTCTTTATTCGCAAATAATTTTTCAGGACTATCATCAAAAATTAGCTCAGTATCACACATTACAAGTACTCTATTTGTTTCTTCAGCAACTAAAGGCATATCATGAGAAACAACTATTACTGTTTTCCCCTGTTCGCTAAGTTTATGTATTGAATCTCTAATAGCTTTTACTCCTAAAAAGTCTTGACCTGTTGTTGGCTCATCCAAAATAATGACGTTTGGTTCCATTGCAATAATTGAGGCCATGCCAACAGTTTTTCTAAGAGAAAATCCTAGCCTATATGGATTTAAATCCAAGTATTGTGTTAATGAAAAATCTTCTGCCACTTCATTAACTTTTTTTTCAATCTCATTATCTTCTAACTCTATATTTTTTAATCCAAAAGATAACTCTTCCCTAACTGAAGCTGCAAAAATTTGATGGTTAGGATTTTGAAAAACATAGCCTACACTCCTAGCAAGAAGTCCTACTGAGTTTTCAAGCGTATCTAAATCTCCAACCATAACATTGCCTGAAGTCGGTTTAAGCAGACCGTTAAAATGTTTTACTAGTGTTGTTTTTCCTGATCCATTTTGGCCAACAACGGAAATTACCTCACCTTGCGATATTGATACGTTAACATTCCTTACTGCTTCTACTCCATTAGGATATACATGCCCTAGATCATTGCATACAATTCTTGTTTCACTCATTTCTTATATCCTTCTATTGCTTCACTTAATGTAACTGGAATAGAGTTCCCAAATTTTTTAGGAGCTTTACTTGCAAATTCAGTTACTTGTGGGACCCTTACACCAACATCTCTTTGAATATCAACTAACTCCGGAAATACTTCTTGAGGCGTTCCAGCTTTAGAAATTTTCCCTTCTTCTAAAAGTATTATTGTATCTGCAAATTCAGCTATAACCTCAACTTCATGTTCTGCTATAACAACAGTTAGACCCTCTTCTTGATTAATTTTTCTAGTAACTGTAAACACTTCTTCTTTTCCTATGGGATCTAAATTTGATGTAGGTTCATCTAATACAAGAATTTCAGGTTTCATAGATAAGGCTGATGCCATAGCAAGTCTTTGCTGTTGTCCTCCTGAAATTTCAAAAGGAGATCTTTCTTCGAATCCTTTTAGCCCTACCATCTCTAAAGCTCCCGAAATATTTTTTTCTATAGTCTCTTTATCAACACCTAGGTTCTGAAGACCTAAAGCTACTTCTTCAAACACAGTCAGTTGACTCATTTGAAATTCTGGGTTGTCAAATACACTTCCGACCTTTGTTGCTAGCTCTCTAACAGGAATCTTTGGTGGCACTTGACCAGCCACTTCAATGTTTCCATACATATCAGCTGCAATCATGTTAGGAACAATTCCATTAATTGATAAACATAAAGTTGTTTTCCCTGCACCATGTGCACCAAGTATTGCTACAAATTCTCCTTGTTCTATTTCTAGAGATACACCATCAAGTGCTTTTTCGTTCTCATCCATTCCCAGATATTGAACGGTAAGGTTTTGTATTTTTATATCAGACATAAATTGATAATATCATTTAAAGCTAGTTACGTATAGATTTTCACTAAAGAATTTTGAAATTTTTAAGTTTTAACATAATAATTAGATATGGAATTAAAAAATATTGAATTTCCAAATGCAGATTTAAATTTTATAGATAATCCTTATCCTGCATTGAAAGATTTTAGAGAAGAATCACCTGTTTTTTATGATGAGAAATCTGACTTAATCTACTTAACAAAATATGAAGACGTTAAGTCAATCCAAAGTAGTAAAAAATATGTATCTGCTAAGCCTGCAAATTTAGAGGGTGATAGAGAATGGGATAGTAGAAAAAAAGCTTATGATTATTTTGGCAGAACTGAGGAGTTTTCTCTACTCAACCTTGAAGGTTCCGCACATAATGAACTCAGGGGATTGGTTGCAAAAGCTTTCTCTATAAGACAAGTTGAGCTACTAAGACCCTTTATAGAAAATAAATCAAGAGAAATATTAGATCCATTGATAGGTAGTAGTTTTGATTTAATACATGATTATGCACAGCCCTTTTCTATAGCAATAATGGGTGAGCTCTTGGGGGTTCCAGAATCTAGATATGATGATTTTCTCAGATGGTCAAATGATATTGTACGTATGTATGACTTGCAAGTAAGTGAAGAAAATGCTGAAATAGCAGAAAAATCCGCTGAAGAGTTCTATTTCTACACAGATAGTTTAATCGATGAAAAATTGAAGGAACCGGGGGATGATATGATAACCCGACTAGCAAACGTTACTGAGAACGATCAAAAATTAAGTAAAGACCAGATTATATGTACAGCCATCCTTTTACTAAATGCTGGTCACGAAGCTACTGTTAACACAATTGGAAATGGTATAAGCGCTCTTATTTCAAATGATATTGAAACAAAATCATTAAATGAAGAATACGATGTTAAGAACATCGTTGAAGAATTGCTCAGATGGGATAGTCCTTTACAATTTTTTCAAAGGTGGTCTCTTGAAGATACTGAAGTAAGAGGATATAAAATTCCAAAAAATGCAAAGGTTGCCATACTGTTAGGTTCAGCTAACCGTGACGATGAGATATTTAAAAATGCTAAAGAAATAAATTTTCAAAGAGAGAATTTAAATCACACAAGCTTTGGTGGTGGAATGCACTTTTGCCTTGGAGCACACCTAGCAAGACTAGAGCTTGAAGCTTCATTTAATAATCTGTTTGAATATAGCTGGAATTTAGAGGCCAAACCAGAAAGAACTGGTGCTTTCGGGATAAGAGGCTTTAAAAAAGTGATGGTTAGCGCTTAATTTTTATATAAATCTATTGCAGGTAAAATCTCATTTACATTGTTTACTGTTTTAGAGATCATTCCCTCAACAAACAAATTTCTATATCTTCTCTCTTCTGCATCTATAGCAATTACTGGTTTCCCTTCTGCATATGTGTATCCAATTTCTGCACAAGTTCCTGAATCAATATCTTGTCCCGTAATTAATGCAACAGTTAGATGAGAGCTACTCAAAGCATCCATATCGTTTTCAAAGATTCTATCCTTAGTTTCTTGGCTCATATCAGTTCCATCAAGCTCGCTTTCTTCTATTCCCGTCTGGTCTCTATGAGGTAAGAAACATTCATAGCCAGCACCTTCGAGAACAGATGCTATTTCTTCCAAATATTTTTTTTCATGAATATTAAATAGAGGTCCAGCAATATATATTTTTTTTATCATACAATAAAACTAAGTGTGTTCTTTCTTCCTATCAAGTAAAAAGTTTTAATTTTTTTTACTAAGTGTGAGATTTTCTTTAAACTCTACCTATGGGAAAAGCAAAAAAATACGGTATTAATACACGCGCGCTACATACAAAAAAAAGAATTGAACTTCCAACAGGAGATGTCATGTCTCCAATACATCTGACTACGACTTATGCAAATTCTGTTCCTGGTGAATCAGAATATTTTTATGGAAGAGTTAGTAATCCAACTAGAGAAATTTTTGAAAGAACTATTGCCTCGTTGGAGGGAATTGAAAACTATGATGAGTTACCAGCTTTAGCAATGTCTTCTGGGATGGCAGCAATATCCTTAATAGCTGAATTAATTAAACCCGATGAAAATGTAGTCATATCAAAAGATGTCTATGGGGGAACAACAAACTTTTTTGCAACAATAGCTACAAAACGAGGACTTGAAGTTAATTTTTGTGATATGTATGACAAGGAAAAGCTGGAAAGTTTAATTAACAATAAAACAAAACTTGTTTGGTTAGAATCCCCTTCTAATCCAAATATGAACATATATGATATAAAAAGTATTTCGGATTTAGCTCACAGCGAAAATGCTCTGTTGGTTACGGATAGCACCTTCTGTACACCATTTATAACGAGGCCTTTTGAGCATGGGGTAGACATTATTATGCACTCAACAACTAAATATATTGGAGGGCATAGTGATACATTGGGTGGTGCAGTCGTCACCAATAATCAAGAAATTTATGACACTCTTTATGATTATCAAAAAACATCTGGAGGAGTTATGGCTCCATTCGATGCATATTTATGCCAGAGAGGACTTTATACACTTGGTCCAAGAATGGAACTGCACTCAAAGAATGCACACCAACTAGCTGAATTTCTTTCAAAATCAGAGCATATAAAAGAAGTTAAATATCCTGGATTAGCAGACAGCCCAAATCATGATATTGCTCTTAAGCAAATGGACTATTTTGGAGGAATGTTAAGTTTCTTTTTAGAAGACCATATTGATCAAGAAAAATACTGGGAAGAACTTCATTTATACAAATTAGCCGTAAGTTTAGGTGGGGTAGAAACGTTAATTGAAGTTCCTTACTTAATGACCCATGAAAAAGTTACAGGGTTAGATGGAGAAGTGATTAACAATGCTTTTGAAGACTTAATAAGAATTTCTGTGGGTATAGAAAATATAGAAGATCTTATTGAAGATATGGACTCAGCACTCAATGCAAGCAAAAAATAAATCTCTATTCTCATACAAGCCTCTTGCCACGGCACTACTAAGTGTTGCAATTACAGCTGGGTTATTCGTTATCTTTGGGTCAAATGGCTGGGGTATGTCTGCAGGAAATGAACAAGCTATTGGTGAGATATCTCGTTGGTGCGAAAGAGTAAGTGGAGGATTCTTTAGAGAGCCCGTTAATACTCTAGGAAATCTAGGTTTTGTAATTACCGGTTTATATATGTTTTATAAGCTTGCACAAGATGCAACATCAGGAAATGGTATCAAAATGTTTGGCTCTCCAGCTATTGCAGTTCTTTATGCGTCAGCTTCAACATTTTTAGGTCCTGGATCAATGGCTATGCATGGAACGCATACTCCGTTTGGAGCTTGGTTAGATAACGTTTCCATGATTACTTATATTTTAATTCTCTGGTTGTACAATTTAAAACGTTTAATAGGTTTTTCGTTAAAGACATATTTAACTGTTTACTCTCTCCTTCTTGGTTGGTTTGCATATAGCTATTGGTTTATTGATGGAGGTATGGGTATTGGGGTGAACCTGTTTGAATTGAGCATCGGTTTATGGATTGCTACTGAAGTATTAGTAAAATTTCCCACTCTTTATGGAAGAGTTGGATCTGGATTTGCTGTATTGTTGACCCAACAACTTTTTGGTAACCCAGTAATTAATGCTCTCCAAAACTTTCAAGATAACTGGGAAATGCTTTTATATTTTGCTCCAGCATTAATTCCAAATATTCAATCAACAACTACCAAAAAATACACTCCGTGGTTTTTCTTAGGCTTTGCCTCATTTTTTGGTGCTCTCCTTATTTGGGGAACAGGGGTTCCAGACCATCCATGGTGTAACCCTGATTCGTTGCTGCAGGCTCATATGGTTTGGCATTTAATGTGCTCCGTTGCAACACTATGCTTTTTTAATTTATACAGGACAGAACAGCTCAATGCAAAGTAGTATTTTTGCTATGAAAAAAGTACTTATTTTATTAACAATCTTTCTAATCTCCTGTGGGTCTGAGAATGGAACAGCTGAACTTGATTATTCTGTGGAAGAAAGTTCAGAGGCTGTAGAAGAAATAGTTGTTTTAGAAACTCAAAAAAAAGAAGAAAATAGTGGGATCAGTGAAGAAGATTTTGATGAATATATAGCAGGACTAGAAGATTACGGTGCAGGAGGTTCATTTGTGCCAATTCCTTTAAAGCTTGATGACTTTAAACCCTTTACTGAATCTGGAAACTGTTTAAGTGATGATGTAAAAATAATTGAGCCAGAAGAATTTATAACTCTACTTGTAGAAGCTTATTGGGGAACAAGGGAAGATATGACATATGGCTATATTTCTGAGAATGGGAATGTAACTCGTAATGGACCATTTGCTACATGGAATTATGAAAAATTAGTCGCTATCAATTCACAATATATTCTTGAAGAATTTGATGAATTTTTAATTAGAGGTTTAGATAGAACGCCTGAGGAATATACAATTTATTGGAACGACTATGAAA
The DNA here is from genome assembly GCA_004214055.1 of Candidatus Actinomarinales bacterium. Classification (GTDB taxonomy): domain Bacteria; phylum Actinomycetota; class Acidimicrobiia; order Actinomarinales; family Actinomarinaceae; genus Actinomarina. Next base: position 41,640 of record SGYT01000003.1, read on the forward strand.
CACTCTTAAAATCCTTATGCAGTATTAAAAAAGATAACCGTGGTTATTTAGAAATGATAATGTCTACTCAAGAACTAA
>SGYT01000030.1 GCA_004214055.1 Candidatus Actinomarinales bacterium
ACTAAACTATTATTTCATAACTAACTCTATATGAAAGGCCAAAGTTGTTTGCAGTAGAAGCAAAAAACCTTAAAAAAACGTTTAAATCAAAAGACGGAGATGTAGAAGCCGTTAAAGATGTAAGTTTTCATGTCAATCAAGGCGAAATATTTAGTATTTTAGGCCCTAATGGTGCTGGCAAAAGCACAACCATATTAATGCTTACAACTCTTTTAAGAGTTACATCAGGAAATGGAAGCATTTTAGGATTAAATGTAGAAAAAGAAGATAAAAGTGTAAGGGAAAAAATTGGTATTGCTTTACAAGATACCGGCATAGACAACCTTCTAACTGGAAGAGAATTATTTTTTACTACTGCTAGATTATGGGGTTTTTCGAAATCAGATGCTGAAACTAGGACTTCTGAATTGCTTGAATTAGTTGGCTTAAATGAAGCTGCAGATAGAAGAGTTAAAACATATTCAGGTGGAATGAAAAGAAGACTCGATTTAGGGTTGAGTCTAGTTCACAAACCAGAGGTATTATTTTTAGACGAGCCAACAACTGGTCTTGATCCAGGATCACGTAGGGTATTGTGGGATGAAATTAAAAGACTTAGAGAAGATGGCGTAACAATAATCCTAACAACACAATACCTTGAAGAAGCTGATGAGTTGGCTGATAGAATTTCAATAATTGATGATGGCTTAGTAGTTGCTGAGGGTACTCCTGATGAATTAAAAGCTTTAATTGGTGGGGATGTCATCACTTTTATATTTGGTAATGACGAAGAAGCAAAAAAGGCAAAAGATTTGATTCTAAATTCTGAGACAGAAAAAAATGAATTAAGAGTTACTGTTGAAAATGGTGCTGAAAAAATTCCAGATTTATTAAATATGCTTTCGGATAACAAGTTAGAAGTGCTTTCTGTTTCTGCAAACAAACCTTCACTAGATGATGTTTTCCTTCAAGTTACCGGATATCGTCTAGAAGGGGCAATTCAGGAAGAAGAAAACTTAGATGAAGAAATGAGTGAAAATGAATAACCCAAGTGCTCCATTTTTACTACAGTTAGGAATTCTGACAAAGAGACTTTTACTAAGATTATCCAGAAGACCTTTAGCAGAATTGCCAAACATATTTATTTCAGCATTCTTTTTATTAGTTTATGATGGAGCTCTCGGGGGAGTATTTGGAGGAGGTGCTGCAGGTACTCCTTTTGATTTTGCAAAAGGTAACTTTTTAAATTTCATCCTACCTGTTTCAATTGTTTCAGCTTCAGTTAGCGGTGGGGCTTCAGGAATATACCTAGTAGAAGATATAGAATCAGGAGTTTTTAAAAGATATCAAGGAATGCCTATATCTAAATGGGCAATTATTCTTGCTCCAATAGCTGTAGGAGCTGTAAGGGTTTTATTACAAGCAACTTTGATTATGACATTAGGAAATTTTATTGGTGCTGATCCAGCAACAGGAGTAGCAGGATATTTTGCTGTATTGGGAATGGCATTTTTCTGGGGAATGGGTTTTGCTGGGTATTCTGTAGCTGCTGGAGTTAGGTCTGGTTCTTCACAAGGAGCTCAAGCTGCTACTTTTTTATTTTTCCCAGCTCTATTTTTAGCACCCACTTTTACTCCTAGATATGCACTAAAAGGATGGCTTGAATCTGCAGCAGCTTACAACCCAACTACTTATGTTCTAGAGGGAATGAGAGCAATAATGATTGAAGGCTGGGTTTTAGATGTAATTTTGAAAGGATTTTTGGTAGCAGGAGGCTTTGCTTTCGTAACCCTTACATTTGCTGTCCTTTCAGCAAGAACAGCAACGGAAAAATCGTAATTTAGGATTTAAATAGTAATTAAAATTCATTATTCTATATACTTCGTAAGGAAATTATGGAAACAAATTTAGTAGCAACAGTTAGAAAAGAGACTGGTTCACCAGAATCTAGAAGATTAAGATCCTCAGGATCAATACCAGCAGTTGTCTATGGTCTGGGAATGGAACCAAAATCTGTATACGTTGATTCTAGAGAGTTTAATAATGCACTTAAAACTGAAGCAGGAACAAATGTTATTTTAAATATATCAATTGGAAAAAAAGATACAGTTACAGCTCTTCCAAGACAGATACAAAGACATCCTTACAAAGATCAAATTATTCATGTTGACCTTATTCAAATTGACCTTACACAAACTGTTGAAGCAAATGTTTCATTAGACTTTGCTGGAGTTCCTATAGGTGTTAAAGACGAAGGAGGTGTTGTTCAGACAATAAACAACACAATTACAATTGTTGCTCTTCCAGCAGCTATACCAGCATCTCTTGAAGTAGATATATCAGAGTTAAATGTGGGAGATAATATAGTTGCAACAGATGTAGATCTTCCCGAAGGAGTTGCTCTGGCTACAGAAGATGATGAGTCTATATTAGTTACAGTTAATATACCTAGAGCTGTTGTAGAGGAAGAAGAAGGCGTTGAAGGCCTTGAAGGAGAGGAAGAAGAAGGCGTTGAAGGTCTTGAAAGCGAAGAAGGTGAAGAGACTGGTGAGGGATCTGATGAAGATGAATCCTCAGAGGAAAGTGGAGAATAATAATAAATTAACCTTTGTTGGTCTTTGGAATCCTCAAAAAGAATATAAAAAGACCAGGCATAATATAGGTGCTGATTGTTTATTAAACTTCTCTGAAAGAAACAATATTCGTTTAACAACCCACAAATCTGGAAAATTTCAAATTGGTACTTACGAGATGGAAGGATTTGAAATTGACTTAGTAATTCCGATGGTATCTATGAACAATTCAGGAGATGCAGTAAAAGAGTATGCAAAAAATAAAAAAATAAATTATGAAAACGTCATAGTTGTACATGATGATATTGACCTAGGTTTTGGACGATTAAGGCTGAAAATAGGTAGTGGAGATGGTGGCCACAATGGTATCAAGTCAATTAATAATTCTATTAGTTCGACAGAATATTTTCGTTTAAGAATAGGTGTAGGAAGACCCCCTAGCGGCACAGATCCAGCAGACTATGTACTTTCTATGTTCACTTCTGGTGAAATAGAAGAAGTTAATTTTTTACTAGAAGATGCTATGGATATTGTTAAAGTATTTCCTAAAGATAAAGAAATGGCTATAAAACAAGCTTCTGAGCGTAGAATAATTGATGTAGTGTAATGAAAAAAAATATTCCTGATTTACTTGCATGGTTCAGACTTCTGTCTTCGCCCGTTATTTTATTTCTCTTACTAGATGATGGCTCTTCTGAAGGTTTAATGCTAGTACCTGCTGTGATAGCTTTCATTGCAGCTTGGACAGATTATTTTGATGGAATGCTTGCAAGGAAATGGAACGTATCATCAAAAACGGGAGCTTTTCTTGACACCATTGCTGATAAGATATTTGTTTCAACTATTTTCATGGGCTTTACTTTGATTGGAAGAGTAAATATTTGGATTACAGTTTTACTAATTGCAAGAGAATTTATTGTAATGGCTTTAAGAGGATTAGCTGGAAATGAAGGCAAGATGATTCCACCAAGTATTACTGGAAAATTAAAAGCAAGTTTCCAGTTCTGGTCAATAGGATTTGTAATGCTAGATTTTGATATTAATTTAATAAGTTTTGATTTAGATGAAATAGTTGTAGTACTTGCCCTTATATTTTCTTATATTTCAGGATATCAATATTTTCAAGAGTATTATAAAAATCAATAATGGAATATGAAAAAATATTTATAACCGGTTCCACCGGAGTAGTTGGTAAACCGTTGTTAAAAAAGTTAGTAGACAAAGGTCATAAAGTATATTCATTGGATAGATCTAATGTTGCTAATGATGAGTTTAAGAAAATTGGAGTAACTTCTATAAAAGGAGATTTATTTGATGATACATTGCAAGATAGATTATCCAATTTAAATATAGATGCAATTTTTCATGTTGCTGGAGTTAATCAGATGTGCTCAAAGAATCCTTCTCTCATGTTTAAAACAAACATTGAAGGAACAAAATCAATGCTTGCTTTAGGCAATTATTTGAAAATTAAAAAATTTGTTTATACTTCTTCAGCCGTAACTCTTGGTGAGCAGCATGGAACTATTGGGTCAGAATCTTCCGAACATCGAGGTTCTTTTTTAAGCAAATACGAAGAATCGAAATACTTGGCAGAAAAAGAAGCTTTTCAGTATAAAAAAGAATTTGAATTTGTATCAATCAACCCTTCTTCAGTTCAAGGTCCGGGAAGAGTCTCAGGAACAGCAAAATTATTAATTTCAACACTAAGAAAAAAATACCCACCACTTATAAAAAATAATATTTCAATTATCGATATTGATGACTGTACAGAAGGTCACTACAACGGATTATTAAGAGGGAAAGACAATGAAAGATATGTTTTGAATAGTTTTTATTTGCAAAGCTATGAACTTATAAATATATTGAAGTCAATTACAGATTGGCAAGGTAGTCCACTTTATATTCCTAAACAAATATTAAAAACAGTTGGTCCAATTGGAGATTTTATAAAGTTACTTTCTTCAAGGCCTCCTTTCATCTGTTCAGAATCTATAAGAGTTTTAACTAATGGTCACTTATATGATGGTTCGAAAGCAAAAAAAGAACTAGGGGTTCAATATATAAAAGTTGAAGATTTTATTAAAAAAACTGTTAATTGGTTAATTGAAGAAAATCATATAACTTTGAAAAAAATATAGTTTTATGAAAGAGTTTGATGAATTAGTAGATATTATTTCAAAGCTTAGAAAAGAATGTCCCTGGGACAAAGAACAAACACATGAGTCTCTATCTAAGCATTTAATTGAAGAGGCCTATGAACTTTTGGACGCTCTTGCAAAGTTAGACAACAAAGAAGAATCTATTCATAACCTCGAAAGTGAATTGGGAGATTTATTATTGCAAATCTTGCTTCATTCAAACATAGCGAGCGAAAATGGCCATTTTTCAATTGTTAATGTAATAGATACACTAAATAAGAAACTTGTTAAAAGACATCCGCATGTCTTTGGCGATATAAAATTAGAGACTCCAAAGGAAGTAGAAAAACAATGGGAGACAATAAAAAAAGAAGATAAAAGTTCAATATTTGATGATATTAACAAAAACTTACCTGCAATTACAACTGCATTCAAGATACAAAGAAAAGCAGAAAGTTTAAATTTATCATACTTAAGTTACGAAGAAGCCCTTCAAGACTTAATTTCGGAAATAGAAGAATTAAAAGATGCTTCTAACCAAGATGAAAAAAAATCTGAATTAGGAGATATATTGTTTTCTCTAATAAATGTTTCAAGATTTATTGATGCAGATCCTGAAATACAGCTTAATAAATCAACAGAAAGATTCATTAATCGTGCAAAATATGTTGAATCAAAGATTGAAGAAAAATCTGATATTGAACAACTATGGCTCGAAGCAAAGAAAGCTGAAATAGAATAGAAAACTTTTAATTTTCTGTTAGTTTTAGATAGCAGGGTTATGAATACAAAAATAAATAAAATTCACGCTAGATATATATTGGACTCTAGAGCCAATCCAACAGTTGAGGCTGATGTTACCTTAAATGACGGCTCTTTTGGTCGAGCAGCAGTTCCATCAGGAGCATCTACAGGTAAACTCGAAGCTCATGAATTGAGAGATGGAGGAAAAAACTATCTTGGTAAGAGCGTTAACCAAGCTGTTGAAAACATCAATAAAGACATTAATGATTTATTAGTTGGTAAAAATTCAGAAGATCAGGAAAGTATTGATCAATTAATGATTGACCTTGATGGATCTGAAAATAAAGGGAGACTTGGAGCAAACGCAATATTAGCTGTGTCTATCGCAAATCTGAAAGCTTTTTCACATTCATCGAAAAAACAAATATATGAAGTTATTCCAAATTTATATGGCCCACCTTCTTTGCCAGTACCTTTTATGAATATTTTAAATGGTGGCGCACATGCAGACAATAAGGTTGACATTCAAGAGTTCATGATAGTTCCTCATGGTTTTGAGACATTTGAGGCATCATTAGCATCAGGGGTTGAGATTTATCATATACTTAAAAATCTTCTTAAAGATAAAGGCCTATCAACTAACGTTGGTGACGAAGGGGGTTTTGCACCAAACCTTACTTCTTCTTTAGATGTGCTTGAAACGATAATAAATTCTGTAGAAAAAGCTGGGTATAAACCAGGAGACGAAGTTTCATTAGCTTTAGATGCTGCTGCTTCAGAATTTTATAAGGATGAAAAGTATTTAATTGAAAATGAAGAATTAAGCTCTAGCGAGATGGTAGATTATTTGGTTAATATAACAAACAACTATCCGGTAGTGTCAATTGAAGATGGTTTAAGTGAAGACGATTGGGAAGGCTGGGCTTTATTAACTGAGAAGATTGGTGATAAAACCCAACTGGTAGGAGACGATCTTTTTGTAACAAAGCAAAAAATGTTACAAAAAGGACTAGATAAAAATGTAGCTAATTCAATTCTTATAAAAGTGAATCAAGTTGGTTCGATAACTGAAACATTAGAAACAATGCAATTAGCAAAAAATAATAAATATACATCAATGGTGTCTCACAGATCAGGCGAAACAGAAGATACATTTATAAGCCATTTGGCGACAGGAACATCTAGTGGACAAATAAAAACAGGAGCTCCTGCAAGATCTGAAAGGACATCTAAATATAATGAACTTCTTAGAATTGCTGAAAATATTGGAAATGAAGCTTATAACAATAAAAAATGGAAAAATTAAAACTAATCACAGGTAATTTAAAACTAAAGATTCTACTCTTTGGCGTTTCTTTTTTATCATTATTTTTTATTTTCGACACATGGGAGCATAATTTTGATCAATATAAAGTTCTTCAAAATCAACTTAATAATCGAATTCAACATGCAAATGAATTAACAGATGAGATTGGAATACTTTCCCAACAAATAGAAGATCTAGATAACCCTGAGAAGTTAGAAGTAGTACTGAGGGAATATGGTTATGGTAAACCCGGTGAGAAAATAGATGTTTTTGAGGTTCCTGAGCCTATAACCCCTTTGGATGAGACATTGCAGAAGCCTCGAAATAAAAGTTTTATTGAATATTTTATAGAATACATTGTTGGAAAAGATGGCGAGTGAAGAAAAAAGGATAGTAGAAGTACAGCTAGACAGGTCTCTTAGAAGTGATGTTGAAGTTGTTTCAAGTTGTCACTTTAATCTTCCAGCAGTAATTAAAGTACCTTCAAATTTAGATGATGGAACCCCTTTTCCCACGAGTTATTGGCTTACGTGTCCTATGTATAATAAAAAAGTTGGCTCTCTTGAATCTCAAGGCCTTATTAAAGAATTAGATAAGCAGCTAAATGAGAATGAAGATTTAAAAAAATTATGGAGTGATAGACAAAGATCCTATGAAGAAGAACGAAATAAAGCTAAGAAAAAAAATGAAGAAGAGATTATTCCAACAGGTGGAGTTGGCGGTGCAAGCGAAAGTATAAAATGTTTACATGCTCACTTAGCAGACGAATTAGCAACTAGTAAAAATTATATAGGAAAAATAGTTTTAGAATCTATTGGAGGATTCAATTGTGAAGAACCCTGTATTAATAAAGATTTTAAGAAAAATGTTAAATGGAAAAGTAAGTGGTAGTTGTTGCAGGAATAGATTGTGGATCTAATTCAACTAGATTATTGGTTTCAGAAGTAAACAATGGAGAAATAAAAAAACTATACAAAACTCATAATGTTACTAAAACAAGTGAGGGATTAGAAGACTCTAATAAGATATCAACAGATTCAAAAAAAAGATTATTTAAAGTTTTGCGAGGTTACCTCAGGGAAATCGAAAAGTACCAAGCTTCTCAAATTTTATGTATTGGAACAGCAGTATTTAGAGACGCAGAAAATTCTGAAGAAATTATTGAAGAGATAAAACAAAAATTTGATATAAATTTAAAAGTACTTTCTGGAGAAGAGGAGGGACAAACTACTAGTATTGGTGTCCTTTCTGACCGGGATTTAAATGATAATTTTTTGATTGTTGACATTGGTGGAAGAAGCACAGAACTAATTTATGATAATAAAAAGAAAATACATGTTGAATCATTTAACTTAGGAGTAGTTTCTCTTAATGAAAGTTTTCTTAGCCACAATCCTTTAACCAAAACTGAGGAGGAATCAGCTATTGAATTTATTAATAATAATTTTAATGTATATGAAAACTTCACTAATAGAGAATTGATAGGTGTAGCAGGAACGTTTACCTCAATAGCATCAATATATCTAAATCAGCAAAAATATAATGAGGAAGAAATTCACTTTCAAAAAATTGATTTTGATTGGATGGAGTCTTTTTATAATAAGATTAAATCAATGACTGTTGCTCAAATTATTGCAAGTTTTAATTCTCTAGATCCAAAAAGGGGGATAACTCTTACAGGAGGCGCTTTACTAATTCTTTCTATAATGAAAAAATTTAAAATAAATGAGCTAAAAGTTTCAAAAAGTGATATTTTAGAAGGGCTAATCCTAAAAAATTATTAAATTTAAATTTTGGTAGCCCGGGTGGCGGAATTGGTAGACGCGACGGACTTAAAATCCGTTATTCGAAAGGATGTGGGGGTTCGAGTCCCCCCTCGGGCACGTATTAATATATATTTTTTTAAAATCAAACCAAAAACAAAAAAAAGTTAATTATGGTTAACTAACTTTTATTTGTTTTATATTATGAATAATGGTTAAAGATACAATATCTTTGGCTACGTACGTATACAAAGGGGAAATAAATAATGAAGAAACCTTTATTGGTTAGTTTTTTGCTCCTCACTCTAATTCTTGGCGCTTGTGGAGGCGGAAGCCTTGAAGGCGAAGAAGTCACCATTACTGGTGCTTTGATTGGTACAGACCAAGATGGATTTAGAGCTGCATTTGAACCTTTTATGGAGGAAACAGGAATAGTTGTTACCTACCAAGGTTCAGATAACTTCGAGCAAGAAATTCAAATTCAGATGGAGTCTGGTGATACACCTGACTTCGC
>SGYT01000031.1 GCA_004214055.1 Candidatus Actinomarinales bacterium
GTTGCAAGTTACCCAACTCTATCTAGATTATTTGTAGATAAAAAGTTTGATGAACTTAAAAAAATTATCAGAACACAGCTCTCTTCATTATTTTTATTTAATGCTGTTATGGCTTTAATTCTTATAATTAATTCACAAGAAATTATCAGCATTGTTTACGAAAGAGGAAGATTTTCCAATGCTGATGTAATAAGGGTTTCATCAATAATGAAAATAGTAGCCTTGGGAGTAATTCCTTGGTCAGTTAATCAAATTGTCAATAGATCTTATTATGTCCAAAAGCGCTACTGGTTCCCAGTAGGTATTGGGACTTTGGGAACTCTGGTAACAACTTTTGCCTTACTAGTTAGTAACAATGCTAATGAAATTAACTATTCAATAATTATTATTTCATTTTTATGGGCTTATTCAGCTTTTATGTTGTGTTCCCTCAAGATAGAAGGTGAATCAGTACTCAATAGAAATCTAATTTATGATATATTTTTATATTTACTATTTTCAGGAATTATTTATGCAGTTTTAATTAATTTAAATCTTGATTTTGGGAATACTATTTTTAACTTAATTATCACCTCAATTATTGTAATTTTTTCATTTTTAGTGTCTACCAGTATCATTAGAATGAACTATGTTGAATTTAAAAGGAGAAAATAGTGCAGAAATTTCCGCTTAAAAAAGGATTATCTGATGCTAAAGATCTTCATCAAGAAATAGATGAATATATAAATGTTCTTATGGGTCATATAAACCCACCTATTTCTGATGGAGTTGACACACTATTTGAAGTTAGTAGTACCTACCTAGCAAGAGCTAAAGAAATAGAAATTAAGCTGCTTGAAAGAGAAAGAAATGGTTCTATATCTACAGGTGATGAGCTTAAAAAATTTAGAACTGGTGAATTAAGAAGTTTCATAGAGCTTTGTAAAAGTGCTCAAAACCAAGGTTCAAGAAGAATTACTATAGCTTTAAGCGAGTTAAATCTAAAAGATACTTAGTTTAAATCTTCTACGTCGAATACCTCTTGGGCTGCATCTAGACCTTTCGATTCTCCTAATTTAGATTCTTCACTTAACAATATTTTTATATTTACTTCTATCCCCATCTTTTCTACAACTTCAGATTTTACTAAATCAATTACTTCTTCTGATTTTTCTAACTCTTTTAAAAGAAATTCGTTATCTTTATCTACAAATAAATTTAAAGTACCATTACTTTCAACTTCTGGACTTACAGCTGTTAAATAGGAAAATTTTCTTGAAGATAGCTTTTCTCTTAATTCTTCTAATATCTTTGGCCAATATACGTCAAAATTGCCTAATGACTCTTTATTTTTTTTCTTTATATTTTTTTTTGGTTTCTCTATTTCTATTTTTTCTTCTTCAACCTTAGGTACAGGCTTCTCATCTTTTTTAGGTTTTGCCTCTCCAATTAATTTACCTTCAAGAAGATCTACTCTATAACCTATAGATTTCAGATCTGAACCAAGCTCAGGTTTTATTATTTTCATCATAAATAATTCCAACTTTAAATGAGCTGATGATGTTATTGAAATAACAGTATTAATTTCATCTATTAAATCAAGTATTTTGACTAATTGTTTTGCAGATATTTTCTTATTAGCTTGCTCAAGGAGTTTTTTTAAATTTGGTGTAAGTGAGCTTAACTTATTATCATCAGGTAAGTATTTAAGATAAAAAAGATTTCTAAAGAATTCTGATATGGATTCAACAATATCATTTGGTTGTAACCCTTTTGCATAAGCTCCCCTTATTACAGTAAGAACAGCCCCAGTATCCTGTGTTTCTACAGCGTTAATTATTATTTCAAAGTCTTTACTGCTTAGTTTGCCAAGTAAACTAAATAGGTCATCAATAGAAGCTTTCTCACCAAATGTGTTGTGAGTTTGTTCGAAAAGATTTATTGCGTCTCTAAGTGACCCATCAGATGAATTTGCGATCATTTTTATAATTTCAAGATCTAAATCTATATTTTCTTTTTTACCTATTTTCTTTAAAGTTTTAATAATTTCATCTTCTGTTATTTTTTTAAATACAATCTGGGTAGTCCTGCTTTTTATTGTTTCCAAAACTCTTTCTGATTCAGTAGTTGCGAGTATAAAAATTATATGTTCTGGTGGTTCTTCTAATGTCTTAAGGAAAGCATTTGAAGCAGCGTTTGAGAGCATATGGACTTCATCTAAAATAAAAACTCTTTTCTTTCCTGGGCTACTTGCAATGAAATTTACGCTTTCATTCATTTCTCTTATGTCGTCAACTTTATTATGTGATGCTGCATCAATTTCTGATATATCAAAAATCGGATCACAACCTAATTGCGAAGCAATGATTCTTGCCAACGATGTTTTGCCAACTCCCCTTGGTCCTGAAAAAAGGTAAGCGTGTCCAAGATTTTCTTTCTCGATTTGATTACTAATCAACGAAACTGCTTCTTCCTGGCCAACTAATTCCGATAATTTTGTTGGTCTGTATTTTCTATAAAGAGCTTGTTTCATATTATTAAATGGTAATAGGTTTCTTCTCTATAGTGCACCTAAGAATTAAACTTAGTCAAATGAGAATAGGAGTAGATTTAGATGGTGTCGTTGCAAACTTCACTAAAGGCTGGACAAAATATTACGAAGAAGAGTTTGGTAAAAAAATACTAGAAGATGACATCACTAGCTGGGGTCTGTCAGAGCCTTTGACCCACTTTAAAGAAGACGTAGATTTTTGGAAGTGGGCAAAAGATATTAATGGTTCATCAATTTTTAGAAATTTAGAAGTTTATGAAAATTCAGTTGAAACATTAAATGAGCTTTCTAAAGCAGGGAACGAAATTATTATTCTATCCTCTAAGCCTTGGTGGTCAATTCATGACACTTTAATTTGGCTTGGAGAAAATAAAATTCCAACTAAAGAAATCCATTTTATAGAAGATAAGTGGACTATTGAGTGTGAAGTGTATATAGATGATGCTCCTTATCAGTTAAAGAATTTTAAAGAAAAAGTTCCTGACAAAAAAATAATTAGGTATGTTAGAGCTTATAATAAACCAATTGATGGCGTTTTTGATATCCATAATTGGAATGAATTAATCCCTTTATTAAATAGCTTTTAGTGTTTAAGGTAAAAATGTGAACGATTCATTTATATTAAGAGATCGCAACTGGAGAGAAACTAATGAAAGAATTACTCTATCTTCTAACGCAACCTTCTCAGATAATTCAAAGGGAAGAGAAGTGTATGAGGAGCCTGATTTGTTTAGAACTATCTTTGAGAAAGATAGGGATAGAATTATTCACTCAAAAGCATTCCGTAGACTAAAACATAAAACTCAAGTATTTATAAATCCTGATGGTGATCATTTTATTACAAGAATGACACACACTCTACAGGTGACACAAATTGGAAGATCTATATCAAAAACTCTTGGTCTAAACCCTGATCTAACGGAGGCTATATGTTTAGGTCATGACGTAGGGCACTCTCCTTTTGGTCACACTGGAGAAGATGTTTTAGATGAGATTTTAGAAGGTGGTTGGAGCCATTCTGAAAATTCTGTAAAAATATTTACAAAAACAGAGCCACTAAATCTTTCCCACGAAACTTTAAATGGAATAAAATTTCATCCGTGGAAATATGAGGAGACACCAGAAACACCGGAAGCTATGGTTTGTAGATTCTCTGATAGGATTGCATATTTAACTCATGATGTAGAGGATGCACTTAGAGCAGGTGTTTTAAGTAAAAATGATATACCTAAAAAAATAATTAACTTATTAGGCTCACCTGGAAAACAATGGATAAATAATTTAATTTCTGGAGTTTTTAAAGCATCTACTAATAAAGGAATTGCTATGGATAGTGAAATTTTAGAATGTATGAATGAACTAAGGGAGTTCATGTTCGAAAAAGTTTATTTAAGAGAAGAAACAATGGAAGAAAGAATTAAGGCTAAAGAAATTGTTGAAAATCTTGTTTTAAATTTTGAGAAAAAACCAGATTTACTACCTGAACAATATAGAACTGACCAAACAAATTTGGAAAATGCAGTTGACTATGTAGCAGGAATGACAGATAGGTTTGCTCTAAAAGAATTTAGTAAGTTGTAATTAAATCCTTATATTGAATATTTAGTATTTATATTTATAAGATTTTAAATCCTTATGTCTTAATAAAAAGACATAAGGATTTATTTTTTAAGATTTAGAAATTGTATTTCCAACACTAATGATAAATGCTGGATAAAGAATAACTCCACCTAAAACAAATATGGGCACAAATAATGTTGCAGGAACTAATCCAAAAAGAGATCCTAATTGAGCCCCAAGGACTAGCACTACAAAACCATACCCAACAGACCTTCCCCATCCAGGAAGCTTTCCATCGTCTACTGATAAAAGTGATAGACCGTAGAGACCGAATGCTACAAATTGAAACCACGTAGTGGCTCCACCCATTGCCTGTATTTCACTTGCATTAAATGTTGAATCAAATACAGAGTTTGCAGTAGCCGTAGCTGCGACACCGTATAACATTTGTATACAAGCCACAACAAATACAATTCTTGACATTAAACCAAAATAGAAATTGTTTTCCCAATCCCATACTTTTCCAGCAACCAGTACTACGCAAGCTGCCGAAAATCCGGCTACGAATTGTAATATATCTGTCATTGCTCCATAAGTTGTGTCGTATCCAACTGCATCTGGACCGATCAATAAAGCAATTATTGCAAAGTTTGCCAGTATTGCAATACCATTAACGTATGCCATCCTGGTACCAATGCGTTTTTCATCTTCTGTCATTTTTTTCCTTTCTTTTTTTATTATTTACTCTTAGTAATTATTCCATTCCTTTTGTAATGTCTATAAAGTTCTTTCCCGAATAAATTGTTCCCATATACGAGACTGGAGCTTCGTTAAAAATTTCCTCTGCTGAAGAAAGCTCCTCATTAAATTTTGGAACTACTGCATTAGCAGCATCTTCTGAATCCCAGAAATTCCAACTGATTGCTTCACCGTCTACAACCATGAAACCAGCTCCTCTAAGGCCTTCTGATTCTTCGTAAATTGGAAATATTTTTTCTTTAACAAAATTTTCTGCAGTCTCTTCGTCGTCTACCTTTGCAAATACAACCCTTACAAAAGCACCGTCACCTTCTCCAGCTGGCCTTTCTTGATATATTTTGCCTAAAGTTATTTCTCCTTCTTGGACATTTGGAGGGCCTGCTAAAATATCCTGTAATTTTGCAATGTTCTGACTTCTAGCTTCTCCAAAGCGATCAGCTGCTTCTTTATCAGCAAGGAAAGCCATCCCCAAATTAACATTTTCTTCAGGATTACAAAACCCAATTGAAATCATTCCCTCAACTTCTAATGAAGGAATTGCTTCATTTTTAATAAATTCTTTAAGGTCTTCCATCTTCCCATCTTGGGCTTGACCTCTTACAACTACTGCATACATTTGTTTCCTCCTAATTTGTTAATAGTGGTTAACAATCAAATTATAGGCTTTTTTTCTTAATATAAGGCTCTCTATAAGTTAAATGTTTGTAAACAAATTGTTTCGAAACTTTAAACTCTACCAGTCTATAAATGGTTGGGGGCCAGCTCCAATGTTTCCATAACGATGATTAGTAATTGATATAGATTGTTCTTTTACCCAACATAAAAGCTCTTGACTTCCACTCTGCATCAAGTCTCTATCGTCAACGTTCGCTCCAGAGCTAAATATATACTTCGGAATTTCTTTATCTCTTGATATCCATCTTATCTTTTCAAAAATAGGCATATCTAAGGTTATGTCTTCATTTAACAAAGATTCTTTGGTAACTATTTTTATATTTATTTTTAATAGATCTCCTATCCAAAAAATTAAATTTTCAAGCTCTATTAAATAATTATCATCTACAACAACCAAGATATTCTTATAGGGAATATAACGTTTAAAGTTTCTTTCTGACTTAGTGTCCGCAAGTTTTATTGACTTATTTCCAATTTCTTCCCACGTCCTTTTAAATTCATATATTAAACTTTCTATATTATCTAATAATTTATGGTTCCTAAACATTGAAACATAGTGATCTCCCCCTGTCTTAGATGTAGGACCAAAGCTACTATTTTTCCAACCACCAAAAGGGTGTCTATTTACAACAGCTCCTGTTGTTGTTCTGTTTACATATAAGTTTCCAGCTTCTACATTTTCAATCCAAAATTCACATTCTTTTTTACTCAAAGATTGAATTCCAGCCGTTAAACCGTACGGAACAGAATTTTGCCAATCAATAGCTTGTTCTAGGTCTTTTGCTTTCATAACTCCAAGTACTGGGCCAAACCATTCATTTTGATGAGACCACGAACCTGGTTGAATATTAATTTTTACACCAGGGGACCATGTATATACACTTTCTAGCTGCTTAGGCTTAACAAGCCACTCTTCTCCTTCGTCAAGCTCTTCAATCACTTTTGATAAATTTTTGTTAACCGGACTAATTAAAGGTCCTATTGATGTTGAAAGGTCTGACGAGTCTCCAGATTTTAGTGATGTTACTGCATCTTTTAATTGCTTAAAGAAAGCTGGGTTGTTATAAATTGACTCATCAACAATAGCTAAGCTTGCAGCTGAGCACTTTTGCCCAGCATGACCAAAAGCAGAATCAATAATATCTTTAACTGCTGTGTCAATATCAGCACTTTCAGTTACAATAATTGAATTTTTTCCATTTGTTTCTGCAAGAAGTCTTAATGACGGTTTCCACTTTTTAAATAATAGAGCAGTTTCATAAGATCCAGTAAGCACGACAGTATCTACGTCCTTATGAGTAATAAGATACTTACCAACCTCATTGTCTTCTGTTGGTAAAAAGTGTAAAACTGATTTTGGGACACCTGCTTCCCATAGCTGATTAACTAACTCCCAAGCAATCAAGACAGTCTCTGGTGCTGGTTTAAATATAACACTATTTCCTGAAACTAAAGCTGCTGCAATACCTCCCATAGGTATTGCATAAGGGAAATTCCAAGGTGGAGCAATCACAACAACACCGTGGGCTGAAGATTCTTTATTAAGATTTTCAGCTGATAAAGCATAGAATCTTACGAAATCTATTGCTTCCGAAATCTCAGGATCTGCTTCAGATATGGTTTTTCCACCGTCTCTCATCATTGCAGCTATTAGTCTTGGTCTGTTTTCCTCCATTATTTTTGCGCAATTACCCATAATTTCTTTAATTTTCTCTATGCTTGTTTTCTCCCAATTTTTTTGTTCAAATTTTGCAATTCTTACTGAATCATCTACTAACTCTTTTGTCGATAAATTATATGAATAGAGGGTTTTCCCTTCTTTGCCGGGCTCAGTACCATTCTTGCTTTTGAGGTTTAAATACTCTTTGCCGCTAATAACAACTGGTATTAATGTTTTTCCAAACATATATTCTCTATTCTTTATTAATTCAATAAATTCTTTATTGGTTAAATCATGATTTGATTGATTTATAAATGACCCTTGTTGATAAGATAATTCTCTGCTTCTATTCTGTTCTGCTCTTCTTCTACTGTCTATGTTTACAACATGAGACATATGTATTGAATCAATAAATCTTTTTGCTTGTTGGTTAAATTCTTTATTTCCTGGAGCAATATCAAATGATGCTCTTAAATAGTTTTCTTCAGAAGTATTCTCATCTAACCTTCTTACAAGATAGGCAACAGCTGAAGGAAATTCTTCATCAGAAGTAACAGGGGAGTAAAGAAGCACTGATCCAAATTTTTCTTTAACAGCAAGAGCTTCTGGATTTGCCATACCATCTAACATTTCAATTTCTATCTGTTCTTTACAATCTCTTATTTCAGCAAGAGTGCTTGCAAAAGCAATATGAAATAAGTTATGACTGGCTATACCTATAGTGAGAAAATTTTTATTTTTTGGATCAATAGCGGTATTAATCAATCTTGCATAACTTGCATCTACCTCCTCTTTGGTTTCATATGGTCCTGCTTTCCATCCATTAAGTTCGGCCTCTGTTCTTTCCATCGCTAAATTTGCACCCTTTACGATTCTGATCTTTATTTTCGTTCCTGTTTTTTCATACCTTCTTCTTGCCCAAGTAGTTAAATCCTGAAAGGCTAAATGTGAATCAGGTAAGTATGCTTGCAGGACTATTCCTGCATAAAGACTTTCAAAACTTTCCTCTTCGAGAAGCTTCTTGAATACATCAATGGTTACCTCTAAATCTCTATATTCTTCCATATCAAGGTTTACAAATACTTTTTCTTCTATCGCTTTGGAATAAATTTTTCTGAGTTTTTCTGCAACTCTCCTCACTGAACCGTCGTGATCAACTTCTTTAAGTTGACTTACAATTGCTGATATCTTTACAGATATATAAGTCACTTCCTCTAACTCCATTACAGAGAGGATTTCTTTAAATCTTTTGTTAGCCTCGTCTTCCCCCAAGACTGCTTCTCCTAGTATGTTTATATTTATATCAATATCTTCTTTTTTTCTTTTTTGAATATAATTTGATAATTTGTTTCTATCAGAATTTGAAATTATTCCTTTGGAATCTAGCTTGACCCTAGTTTTAACAATAAACTTTGCAAAACCTGGGAAAATATTTGAAATTAAGATAAGAGTTTTTAAACCAAAGAAGTCAATTATTCCAAGGCCTTTAAGGGTTACTTTTTTATTGATACCTCTTAATATTTTTCCAGCAGCTTTTGATGAAGAGACTCTCATAACTTCATCTGTTAAATGCATTGTTGTCTCAATAGTTTTTGAGTTGCTAAGAATTTTTGAAAATCTAGACTTTCTTCTTTTGTCTTTTGATTTTTGTTTTTCTTCAGCTAATTTAATGAGATCCGTCGCAAGATATACTGAATCATCAATTGTTACTTGTGAAATTAACTCCATATTTTCTCTTAATCCTCTATCGGTGTCATTTCTTCTTTACAGTGTTTAGGGGGTTCATTTACTACTACTGATTGAAAATTTACTGTAAGCTCTGTCCCGCAAGCA
>SGYT01000032.1 GCA_004214055.1 Candidatus Actinomarinales bacterium
AGTATTATTGAAAAATTATAAATTACAGGAGCTAAAGCTGGATATTTAAAATCATTATGAAAATATTGATAAGACATGAGAATTGCACCAATAAAAAAGAAAGCCTGGCTGAATACAATTGGAGAAAAAAGTTTTAAAAAAAGATTCAAGTTTTGGACTTCTAGAATTAAACCTATTTCATTTTTGAAGAGAAAAAATACAGTTGATATAAAAATAAAAATGATAGATAAACCAAAGAGTAGAGACAGAAAGTAGTCATTTAAACTTTCACTATTCTTTTTTTTCAAATCTGAAAGAATAGGGATCAAAGTAATTGCTAAGTATCCACCTGCAGATAAATAAAATAAAAAATCTGGAATTATAAAGGCTAAGTCGAGCGTGTCTGAGGCTGAAGATACACCAGTCCATTTTGCAAGGAGAACCTCTCTTAGGAAGCCTAATAGTCTGCTACATAAATAAGCTATAGAGATTATAGAAATCGGCCCAATTAGTTTTTTATATTCCTGCATGTTTTTCTTTCATTTTAAATAAAAGTTCATATGGAGTTTTTAAAGGCTTATTTTCGTAACCAAATCCAATATTAATGTTTGGTTTATTTTCACCATGATAATCAGTCCCACCAGACTCTAGGAGATCTAATTTTTTTGCAATACTTGATAAGCTTGATGTAGTTTCTGAATTATAACTAGAATAATTTGTTTCTAATCCATCAATTCCCAAATCAGCAAGTTTCTCTAGATATGAGACAAAAGCATCGTTTATCCATTTTTGATTACTTGAATAATTTCTATTACTCATCAGAGTGTGTGGATGTGCTAAAAATATTAAACATTTTGATTCTTTTGATAATTCAATCAATTTTTCTATAGGCTCTTGGTGAATTCTCGAATCACCCACTTTTCCATTTCCTAAGTATTTTACAAAAGCCTCGTTTATAGAATCAACATATCCTTTTTTGTGCATTATTTTTGCAATGTGAGGTCTACCCGGAACTTTTGTAGGAAACTCATTCAGCTCTGATTCTTCTATTCTTATATTTTCTTGATTTAATTTTTTTATTATTTCTTTATTTCTTTCAATTTTAAGATTTCGAATATTTGCTAAGTGTTTTGTTACAGCACTCTCTTCCTCTAAAAAATAAATTAGTAAATGTATACCTGCAAATATATTAGAACTTTCAACTTCATCCCAATTAGCACTAACTTCAATTCCTTGAATTATTTCAATACCATCTGTTTTTTTTGGAACCGTTAGATATTCATGATCAGTAATAGAAATAGCTTCTAACTGCATTTCTAAAGCTTTATCAACTATTTCATCAACAGTATCGGTACCATCTGAGTTTATTGAATGTATATGTAAATCAATAGCCATTACAAACTAGAGTACTAGCTCTGTTAAATCTTTAATAAGTTCATTAGAATGTTTCAGATGAGTTTAATAGTACAAAAATTTGGGGGAACAAGCGTTTCAAACCCTGAATCGCTTAAAACTGTTGCGAATAAAATTATAGAATGCAAAGAAGATGGGAATGAAGTAGTAGTTGTTGTTTCAGCAATGGGTTCAAGTACGGATGAGTTAATTGATTTAGCGGAAGAGCTTTCTGAAACACCATCCCCTAGAGAAATGGACATGCTTTTATCCGCTGGAGAAAGAATCACAATGTCCCTTTTAGCAATTCATTTGAATAATTTGGGGTATGAATCTTTTTCGTTAACTGGCTCACAAGCTGGTATTACGACGACATCTAGACATGGTATGGCAGAAATTGAAAACATAAGTGGGGAAAGAGTAAAAGAAGGAATAGAGAAAGGAAACATCGTTATTGTTGCAGGCTTTCAGGGAGTCAATAAAGAGACTAAAGAAATAACAACCTTAGGTAGAGGAGGGTCAGATGCAACAGCAGTTGCTTTAGCAGCATCATTAAATGCTGAAAGGTGTGAGATTTATACAGACGTTGAAGGTGTTTTTACAGCAGATCCACGAATAATTAAAAAAGCACAACTTATAGATGAAATAACTTACGACGAGATGTTAGAGATGGCCTCGTCAGGAGCACGAGTATTAATGGCCAGGTCAGTAGAATTTGGTAGAAGGTATAATGTACCAATAATTGTAAAGTCAACATTTAATAAGGGTGAGGGGACACTAGTAAAGGAAAAAGTAATGGAAGAAGCAATTGTAAGAGGAGTTACTCATAACGATAAAGAAATGAAGTTCACTCTTTTTGGAGTGCCTGATCAACCTGGTATAGCAGGAAAGGTTTTCGGTCCTTTATCTGAGGGTGGAATTATTGTTGATATGATAGTGCAAAATGTTTCAAAGGATTCAAAAACCGACATAAGCTTTACCGCTCCTTCTGATCAAAGAGAAGATGTAGTAGAAATTCTCTCGAGCCTTTCAAGAGACTTAGATGCTGAAGGAACCGATTCAGATGAAAACGTAGCAAGAGTTTCAATTATTGGTGCAGGAATGAAGGCAGAATCTGGTATAGCTTCAAAGATGTTTTCGACATTAGGTAAAAATCAGATAAATATAGGAATGATTTCCACATCCCCTATAAGGATTTCTTGTGTAATTCCAAAAAATGACATGAACAAAGCTATAGAAGCGCTTCATGAAGAATTTATTTCTGAGTAAATGAATATCGCAATTGTTGGAGCAACAGGATTAGTCGGTAGAGAGATTATCAATCTTTGTGAAGATTTTCTTCCAAAAGATTCACGCTATACATTATTTGCTTCAAGCGAATCAGCAGGTCAAAAATTAAAGGTCAACGATAACGACTATGAAGTTAAAGAGCTAAGTCAAAACAATATAGAATCTTATGATATATCTTTATTTTCAGCAGGAGGTGAAAGGTCAAAAAATTTTGCTGAAATTTTTATTTCTAAAGGGTCTTACGTTATTGACAACTCTTCAGCTTTTCGAATGGAGAAAGAAGTTCCATTAGTTGTTTTTGGAATAAATGAAAATACAATCTCTCAAGAAACAAAATTAATATCAAACCCCAACTGTACAACTATGGGATTAGTAATGGCATTGAAACCACTACATGATAAATATAATTTATTAAACATTGTTCCAGTAGCTTATCAAGCTGTTTCAGGATCAGGAAGTGAGGCAGTCAGTTCACTTATTAAAGAGGAGAGCTTAGGAGAAAAACTAGATTCAGATTATGATAAAGGATTTTATGAAAGACCTATAGCAAGAAATGTAATACCTTTAGCTGGAAATTTAACTGAAAATGGTTATTCAGATGAAGAGATGAAGTTTGTAAATGAATCGAGAAAGATATTAAACATACCTGAACTGATTGTAGAACCTTCAAATGCGAGAGTAGGTGTTAAAACTGGTCATGGAATATTCTGCTCAGCTACTTTTGAAAAAGAAACAGATGTTCAAGAAGCAATAGGTTTAATTGATAGTTTTAATGGAGTTGAATATTGGAAAGATAAGCTACCAACACCTTTAGACGCTGAGGGAAATAAGAAAGTTTTAGTTGGACGAATGAGAAATGGATTATCTAATAGTAGAATTCTAAATTTTTGGACTGTTTCAGACAACCTTTTAAAGGGAGCTGCTTTAAATGCTGTTCAAATTGCAAGGTATATAGTAGATAATGATTGAAGTTCCTGAAAATATTCCTCAAAGGAAGAGATTAATTTTAGGTCCTTTGGGCAGGTTATTGTTAAAACTATTTAAATGGGACATAACAGGAACAATTCCCAATTTAAAAAAAATGATATTAATTGGTGCACCTCACTCAGCTATGAGAGATGCTTGGTACGGCTTACTAGCTGTTTTAGCTCTAGATTTAAAAGTTACCTTTTTTGGAGCGAGTTGGATATTTACCAGATTACCAAGTCTCATAACTTTCTCAAAGAACCTAGACAGACTTGGAATTCCTTGGCCATTAGGATGGCTTCAAAAAATAATACTAATAAGGCTTGGAGGGGTACCTGTATACAGAGTTAACTCAAGAGGTACGATTAAGGGGGCTATTGAAGAGTTTAACAAAATTGATAATTATATTTTATTAATTGCACCAGAAGCAGGAACAGAAGTTACCGAAAAATTTAGAAGTGGTTTTTACTATTTAGCAAAAGAATTAGACATACCATATGTTCCAGTTGAGATAGATTTTAAAAATAGGGCGTTTAATCTCAGAAATCCAGAAAAGATCACTTCTAATTTCGAAGATGAATCTAAGAAAGTAATAAAAATATTTGAAGGAGTTGAGGGGGCAACTAGAACATTTACAATGTCAAAATAAAAGGTACAAAAAGACTAAGTATATAATTCCCAACTGGGATTTTTTTTAGCCCCAAAAGATTTATTCCAACACCAATTAATAAAACTCCACCAATACCTGCAATTGAATCAGACACTAAAGGATCAATATTTGTATTTATCAATAAAGCACATAATGTAAAAAATCCCTGATAAATTAATATTGAAACTCCTGAGTAGACAGCTCCCCTCCCACCACTTGATGTTATAAACACAACTAAAAAACAGTCAAGTGCAGTTTTAATTAGAAGCAATTCCAAGTTTGATTCAACAACATCAAAAAATGGGCCAATAATAGCTAACGGCCCAGTAATAACTATTAAAGTTGTAGTAAGGTAACTTTCAATAAATTTACTCTGATCAGGATCAGATTTTTCAAATTTACTATGAAGATAATCACCAAAATTTTTAATTTTTTCTTCTATTTTTAAGAAGTTCCCTATCACAGCTCCAATAATTACAGCAAAAAGGGTAAATATAAAACCTGAGATTTCAAAATTTATTAAACGAACATAGTCTGGACTTTTAAGAGTTTCTCTTAAACCTAAAGCTAAAACTAATAAACCAAGAGGAAGTAAATTGTCTTCAAAATTTTTCAGCTTTTTTTTAAATATTAGTCTGGACAGAATTCCAACAAATAATACACTTACCCCATTAACAATTGTTCCAATTCCGGGAATCATTTTGTGTTAAAATCTGAATGGCTTTTACTTGGAGTAGGTCCTTCTTGCCCTTGATATTTACTTCCGTAGGTTTCAGATCCATACTCAGACTCTGAAGGAGAATTTAAATAATAGAAAGAGATTTGACCTATTTTCATTTCTGGATAGATTTTTATTGGTAGATTTGCTACATTAGAAAGCTCTAAAGTCAAATAACCAGCAAAACCAGGGTCAACAAAACCAGCAGTAGAATGTATTAGTAATCCAATTCTCCCTAAAGAAGACTTCCCCTCAAGTCTTGCCACAACTTTGTTTGATAAAGTAACTCTTTCAAACGTAGTACCAAGAACAAATTCACCGGGATGCAAAACAAAAGGCTCTTCAATTGTAGCTGTAACTAAAGTAGTTAAGTCATCTTGGTCAGCTTTCGGATCTATATGGCTATATTTATGATTTTCAAAAACTCTAAATTCAGAGCCTACTCTTAAATCAATACTTGATGGCTGTATATAATCTTTATCTAACGGATTTATCTCAATTAATTTTTCTTCAAGAGCTTTTTTTATATCTGCGTCTGAAAGCATAATTCCTTCTATCCTTTGAATATAATAGTCAAGATTCTCATTTTTTTATCCATTTACAATAGATAGAACAGACCATAGAGTTATCACAAAACCTATTGCTCCTAGAAAAATAGTTCTTGCTAAGTAGATCTTTCTACCTTCTTTATTTTTATTTAGATAAGCAAAAAGGTTTCCTAAAAACATTGCAGAACCAATTCCTAGAAGGAGTAAATTTATTGTTAAATTTAAGGCAAATGGGTCATTCATAGCTTCATGTGTTATGTTAATAAGATGACAAATACAAAAGAAGTAGTAGATATATTTTTAAATTCTAAAATAACTAATATTTCTGACCTAGAAAGTTATTCAATATCAAAATTAGGAGGAATAACAAATAATAGTTTTAAAGTAGGGGTCGCTGATAAATTTTTTGTACTGAGGATTCCAGGTAAAAATCCAGATTTGATAGATAGAAAAGCAGAAAAAAACAATCAAGCTGTAGCGGCAGAAGCAGGACTAACACCACCTTTCTTGTATTTTGACGAAAACACGGGAATAAAAATTTCAAATTTTGAAAATAATTTAATTGCTCTTGAACCCGACGAATTAAAAAGTAAAGAATATTTAAATAAAGCTTTAACCACGCTTAATGGGCTGCACCAAAGTGACATTATCTTTGAACAATGTTTTGATCACAATAAATTCTTTAATGAAATTCACAAAGAAGAAGAACAAAAAGAAATGGCAAAAATAGGGCATTATTTACTAGAAAAAATAAAAGAAATCAATCAGAAATTAGTGCCATGCCATAAAGATATTTATGGTCCGAACTTTGTTCTTTTAGGTGGCGATATGTATTTAATTGATTGGGAATATTCAGGAATGGAAAGTAAATTTTTTGATTTTGGAGACCTATGTTTACAACAAAACATTGAAGAAAATGAAAGAAAAGAGTTGTTTTCTGAACTAGAACTTGAAGATGGCGGAGATGACCAAGTTTTATGGAATCTGTACAGATACTTAAGCTCTCTAACATGGGGTTTATGGGCCACAAGAAAAGGAGTTTTAGATAAGGAAACTGATAAAGATTATTTGAATCTTGGAAAAAACAAGATTAAATCTGTATATGAATCAGTAAATACTGAAAATTTTGAAAAACAACTTTCACTTAAATATTAAAAATCGACTACACTTCTTCAGTCCGGAAAAAAAGGAATAAAAAAAATTTATGGGATCTTTGATAAAAAAACGACGT
>SGYT01000033.1 GCA_004214055.1 Candidatus Actinomarinales bacterium
AGCGGCATGGATTCCACTAGTAATTTTAACTGTGTTAATTGGTGTATTTCCTAAATTAATTTTTGGTTCTACAAATGATGCTGTTATTAATTTAGTAACCAAAGCTTTTGGAGGCTGAAATTACTATTAACTATCTTGCTATTTCGACTGAACTAATAGTAATTTTTACTATTGTTGGAACAATATCTTTGGATTTAATTTTAAGTAAGAAATCCAAATATCTTGTAGCGCTTTTTGCTTTAGTAGGTTCGCTAATATCATTCATACCAATAATTTTTCAATGGGCTAATTATTCAAAAGCCATAGTCCTTTTTGAAGGAAGCTACGTTATAGATAAATTTTCAATTATTCTTAAAGGGCTCTTCATTTTAATTACCTATTTAACTTTTCTTCTTTCTATAAATTTTATTGAGAGTGATTCATATTATGAAGGAGAGTATTATTTTCTTTTATTATGTTCTCTTTTAGGTGCATTAGTTGTTGCTTCGTCTAGAGACTTATTAACAATATTTATTGGAATTGAGCTTGCATCAGGACCAATGTTCTTACTCTCCGGATGGAAAAAAGGTGACCCAAAATCTAATGAAGGAGCTATAAAGTTTTTCCTTTTAGGTGTTTTGTCAGCATCTTTGATACTTTATGGTTTTTCATTACTTTACGGAGTTACTGGAAAAATTATTTTCACAGAAATTGTTGCTTCTTTATCAGCAACAGGTCTTCACCAATCACCCGTTATTTTGTTAAGTGCTATTTTAATTTTGGCTGGTATAGGTTTCAAGATTTCTGTAGTCCCCTTTCATTCATGGGCTCCAGATACGTATGAAGGAGCACCTTTACCAGTAACAGCATATCTTTCAATTAGTTCTAAAGCCACCGGATTTCTTGCTCTGATTATTTTGTTGACGAAGGTATTTTATGAATCAGGAAGCAGTTGGGGTGTGATTTTAGTTTTAATTTCAGGGGTAACAATGTTTATAGGAAACTTATCAGCACTTCAACAAACAAATCCAATTAGGCTTTTAGCTTATTCATCCATAGCTCAAGCAGGGTTTATATTAGCGCCTCTCGCAGTAGCTGGAATAACAGGAAATTATGATGATGGAGTTTACGCAAGCATTACTTATTTAGTCATATACGCATTTATGAATATGGGTGCTTTTCTTGTTGTAAATATTTTGATAAATGCAAGTAACTCAGAAAATATATATGAATGGGGCGGTTTAGCAAAAGATTCTCCTATGACAGGAATTTTCTCTGTAATTTTCTTCTTCTCTTTGGCTGGGATACCACCACTGGGCGGTTGGTTTGCAAAATTTGTAGTTTTTAGAAGCTTATTAAGCACAGGTGAGATTTTTGGATTGTCCTTAGGAGTCGTTGGTGCAATTAATGCAGTAATAGCATTAGTTTATTATGCAAGAATTTCAAAAATAATTTGGATGGATGACTCGCCAGTGGGAGAAAGAGTCATTGCTATTCCAAACACTTTAAAGGTTGTAGGCTTTATTAGTTTAGCCGTGACTATTTTAGCCGGTATATTTCCTGGTATTTTTTCAAACCTAGGTGAAGCATCAGCAATATTTTTTAGTAGTTAAATTTTCAGGTGTCTAAAGATTTAACACGTTTTTTTAAAGAAAATTACAAAAATATTAATCTTTATTTTGATGAATATATGGACAACTGTCTCTATTCTAAATTTGGTTTTTTTAATACAGAAGTAGTCAGGTCTTCTAAAGAAGGAGACTTTCTTACCTCTCCGGAAGTCTCTGAATATTTTGGATTAATTATCGCAAATTTTATTAATCAACAAATCAAGGAAGGTGACATCCTTGAGGTTGGTGCAGGAACAGGTTCTCTAGCAGAGGAAATAGATAAATATGTAAACAAAAACCTCTATCTTCTAGAAAATTCTTCAACTGCTTTAGAAATTTTAAATAATAAAAAATTTGAAACTGATAAAAGGCCTGAAAAATTTTCTAATAAAAATATAGATATTATTTATATGAATGAATTGTTGGATAATGTCCCATGCTCTATTGGAGTTAATGTAGATAACAAATGGTATGAAAAAATTATTAATACAAAAAAAGAAAAATTTGAATATGACTTAGTAGAGATAAGGAAAGAAAATCATGAATGGATTGAGAAATATAATTTTAAACCTATTCAAGGTGTTGAGTTAGAGATTCAATTAAATTCAGAAAAGCTTTTGAATAATTTTATTAATATATTTAATCCAAATTATTTCTTAATTTTTGATTATGGCTATGAGTATAAAGATAGAGATAAAAAACCCTATTCATCGTTAATAAGAACATACAAAGAGCATCATTTATCTTCAGAACCTTTAGAGTTCCCAGGAGAGACAGATATTACTTATGATGTAAACTTCACTTTTTTAGAGAAATATTTTGAATCTAAAGGTTACAAGGTTGAATTATTGCTTCAGTCTAATTTTCTTGATAAATATGGATTTGAAAATATCTATAAAAAGTTAAAAGACAATTATCAAAAGTTTTCAGATATAGAAAAGTTAAAAATTAAATCGCAACTAGTAGGGTTAGAAGCAATACATAACAAAAGAGGATTAGGCGGTTTCTACACTTTGATTGCTGAAAAAATATAATATATATTCCTTATAATTAGATTATGAATGTAATTAAAACAACAGCCTTACTTACTTTAATGACCTTAATCTTTTTGTTTACAGCGCAGTCTCTTGGTGTGGATTTAGTATCTTCTTTATTTATTGCATTTCTTTTTAATTTTTTTATGTACTTTTTTTCTGCAAGGTTAGCCTTAGCAGCAACTAGAGCAAAGCCAATTGAAGAGGGTCAGCACCAAGATGTTGTTGGAATAGTTACTTTCTTAACTCAAAAAGAAAAAATGCCAATGCCAGATTTATATATTATAGAAAGTGATCAGCCTAACGCATTTGCAACTGGGAGAAATCCAAAAAATGCAGCTGTTGCTGTTACAACAGGAATCTTAAAAGTTTTAAATAGGGATGAACTAGAAGGTGTTTTAGCTCACGAGCTATCACATGTAAAAAACAGAGATATTTTAGTATCAAGCATTGCAGCGATGATTGCGGCTGCTTTATCATTTATGACAAGAATTGCTTTATGGGGAGGAGGAAACAGAGGTAGGGGCTCCCACCCTCTTGTTGCTGTAGTTGCATTTATTGCAGCACCTATTGCTTCAATTATTATCCGAATGGCTATTTCAAGAACTAGAGAATTTGGCGCAGATAAAACAGGAGCCGAAATATCAGGTAATCCCTTAGCTTTAGCATCAGCTCTTCAGAAAATAGAACAATATTCTAAATTACCAATGCCCGTAAACCCAGCTGTAAGTCAGTTATTTATCTCCGATCCGATGAAAGCTTTCTCAAGAGCTGGAGTTGGTAAATTATTTAGTACCCATCCTCCAACAAAAGAAAGAATTCGAAGATTAAGGCAGGAAGCTAGTGGAATTCGGTTTAGGTAAGGTAAATTCAGTTCTTCCAGAGAATATCGAACAACATCTTAAAGATGGATATAAATTAATTGATGTTAGAGAAGAGCACGAATGGAACGCAGGACACCATCCTGAAGCTATCCACATTCCTATGGGTAATATTCCAGAATCTATGGACAACTTTAAAGAAGAAACCAAATACGTAATAATTTGTAGATCAGGACACAGATCAGGAAAAGTAGCTGCTTATCTTGATAGCCAAGGCTATGAATGTTTTAACATGATTGGTGGAATGAAACAATTTTCTGTAATTTCTGATAACTTCCATGATTCAACTGGAAAAAAAGGAAATATTATCTAAAATCAACTTGTGATTATTTGTATTGGCAACGCAATGGTTGATTCTCTTCAAACAATTGAAGACGAAGTTATTGATAAATTAAGTTTAAATAAAGCAAGAATGACCTTAATAGATAAAGAAAGATCAAATTATTTATTAGGTAATATGCCTAATCCAATTTATACAGCAGGAGGCTCTGCTGCAAATACAGCATATTGGATTTCACAATTAGGAGGGTCAGCAGCATTTATTGGCAAAGTATCAGATGATAAATTAGGCAATCAATTTAAGGACAGCATCAAAGATTCTGGATTAAAAGATTTAACAGTTTTTGAGAGTGATGATAAGCAGACAGGCTTATGTGCGATATTCATAACTCCTGATGGTGAAAGAACTATGAATACCTATTTAGGGGCTGGAGAGCATTTATCTAAACAAGATTTAGATAAAAAAGAGATTGAAAAGGCAGAAATCTTATATATGGAAGGATACCTGTGGGATAGGCCTTCAAGTAAGGATGCTTTTTTATATGCTTCCTCTGTAAATAGTGACTCAGGAGGTAAAAATGCAATAACTCTATCAGACGTATTTTGTGTAGAAGCTCATAGAGAAAGTTTTACTGGTTTAATTAAAGAGAACATACACTATGTATTTTGCAATGAGGATGAATTAAATTCACTTACTCTTGAAAACTCTACAGATAAATCATTTAAATATTTTGAAGAGAATTTTCCTAAAGTTGAAGAATTAATTTGCACTCTAGGTTCAGATGGAGCAATAGTTATAAAACATGGCGAAAAATATGCTTTTGAAGCCACCGAAGCAGAGGTTGTTGACAAGACAGGTGCAGGTGACTTTTTTGCAGCGGGATATCTTTACGGTTTACAAAAGAACTTTTCTGTTGTTGAGTCAGCTAACTTTGCAAATAAGAGTGCAGCACATGTAATTAGTGAGATTGGAGTAAGGCCTAAAAGAAGATTTAATTAATTACTCCAGCCTATTAAATTTTGTATTTCTCTTTCTTCATCATCAAAAATTTTCAAATTTATTTCTGAAAATTTAATTATTCCTGGTTTGGATTTCTTGTTTTTAGAAAAAATTATCAAATTTTCCTCTGAGTCTAATGCGGCAATATAGTCACCGTCTGGAGACCAGTGAAGTGACTCAAAATAATAGTTTGTTGGAGCTTTTGACTTGAAAACTTCTATATTTTCCATTCTGTTTGCATAATAGATTCCAATTACCCTTGAGCTATAATCAGATGTGTCCCATGGATCAATTAGTTTTTCACCATATACATTCATCCTATTTCTTTCAGTGTAAAAATTTGGTTCTTTTATCTTTTCAATTACTTTTTTTGTCTTGATGTTGATTATTAGTCCCATTTCGTCACCTGATGACTCATCCCAGTACCTGAGTAAGACATTTTCATTTTCAAAAATTTCCGCATCATAAAAGTAAATATCATATGACATGTCGTAAAGGTCACTACTGCAAATAATTTTTTCTTCTTTAAATGAACCAGCCTCCAGATCAATTGATAAAATACATTCATCCATAATGTCTGGTGCAGGAGGAATTAAATTTTGACTTTGAACCTGAACGTGATAAATTAACTTCCCTTTGAGACCCTCTTCATTATTTAATATTGCATATTCTGGTAAAGGTACGACTCCAAATATAGCAACGATGATGGTGGTAATAATAAGTATTCCTAGTGATAGAAATAAAGGACTATTTGTTTTTTTCATATTATTTATTCTGAATCTGTTGATTTAATATTTTCTCTTATTGAATTTAAATATAAACCAACTACTACAAGTACTCCTCCTACTAGGAAGAGAATTAGAGGTGGCCATATGTTGTCTGGCAATATTTCAGTTATGAACCTTGGAAGGTTGATAACTAGACCCAAACCACCAATAAAAAATATTACTTGCTCAGAGAGTTGAATACTTGCCCAAACATAAAATATTGATCCTAAGATTAAAATTAAAATACTAATTATTTCATTTTGAATCAGATCTTCTATCAAAATTATCGTTCCAATTGAAATAGTGGATATCGATAGAAAATATCCTAACCAGCTTGGTTTCAGAAGTGTTGAGTAAGTATTTATACCCCATATGCTCCCTATAGCAATTAGAAAAAGTCCACCAGCCCAAGGTTCGATATTAGGAAATAATAAATTCCCAATAGCCCCAAGGTGAAAACATATACAATAAAATAATGCTGCATGTTGAAAAATTAATTTCGTTCTTAAAAACAAATAAATAGCATAAAGTAAAACAAAAAATGAAACAAGAATATAGGATATCTCTTCACTGAAATTTATAAGTTCTGTTTGTTGGAGAATATTTATAGCGAAAGTTACCGATGCCCCAAATGAAATATTTGAAATCAAGAAAAGAAAGGAGCTTACCCTGTCAGTTGATTTAAAAATAAATAGTTTTCCATCTTCCAATTTTTCGCTATAAGTTCCTGCATAAAATAAGAAGTAAGTAGTTGCTACTAAAAGTCCTAGTTGCGCCCAATATGCAAGATTCATCCACAATAGAGGTATTGTTCCAAGAAGACCAGATAAAAGAAATAAGCCTCCAATTAAAGTTATTGCTCTAGCAACTTTAGATTTTTGATTTGGATTTGAATTTTCTTCAAAATTTACAATTTTCTCATAAGAAGCTTGATTAATTAGATCATTTTCAAGCCATCTATTTAATAGTTCTTTGACTTTTTTGTCCATAATCTAATCCTAATCTATTAAAATTTCATCTAACTAATTTTCATATATAATCTAAACTTTAAAATGACTATTTTTTGCCGGGTTGCCCGAGTGGCCAAAGGGAGCAGACTGTAAATCTGCCGGCTATGCCTACGTTGGTTCGAATCCATCACCCGGCACTTGCCCTCTTAGCTCAGTTGGCAGAGCACTTCCA
>SGYT01000034.1 GCA_004214055.1 Candidatus Actinomarinales bacterium
TACTATCAGAGTAGTAAGCGAAGCTATATCATCGAATGGTTCAACTTCTCAAGCATCTGTTTGTGCATCAAGTTTATCTTTGATGGCAGCAGGCGTACCAATAAGAGAACATGTTGCTGGAATAGCTATGGGATTAATTTCAAAAGATGATAACTATGTTACTTTAACCGACATATTGGGAGCAGAAGATGCACTCGGAGATATGGATTTTAAAGTTGCTGGTACAAGGAATGTGATTACAGCACTTCAATTAGATATGAAAATTGAAGGACTACCTTCTGATGTTTTAAGAAAAGCATTAAATCAAGCAATGGACGCAAGGCATCACATATTAGATATTATGGAAGACGCTATCTCAGAACCAGCTGAAAGCTTATCAGGTAATGCGCCAAGGTTAGAAACAGTTGAACTACCAAAAGATAAAATTGGTGAGGTGATTGGACCTAAAGGTAAAAATATTAGAAAAATTGAAGAAGAAACTGGTGTGAGTGTTGAAATTGATGACGATGGAATACTTACTTTAGGATCTACTGAAGAAGATTCATTAGCAGAAGCAAAAGAGATGGTTATGTTGATTATTGACCCACCTGAAGTAGAAGTAGATACAGATTATGATGGTGAAGTTGTAAGCGTAGCAACATATGGAGCTTTTATTAACATATTGCCAGGTAGAGATGGCTTACTACATATCTCTAAATTTCATTCTGAAAAGAGGGTTAAGAATCCTGAAAATGTAGTAAATATAGGAGACAAATTAAAAGTTCATGTTGATTCAATAGAAAATGGAAAAGTAAGTTTGTCACTACTTGAAGATCTAGATATACCAGAAGAATCAGTAGATACAGGTGGAGGAAATAGAGGAAATAGAGGAAATAGAGACTCAAAACCTAGAAGGAATGATCGTTCTGACAGAGGAAATTCAAGCAGGGGAAGAAGAGAATCTGGAAACAGAAATGATAATGCTAAAAGAAAAAGAGTATCTTTTGAGGATGAATTCGAAAAAGGAATTTAATTATTTTCGATTATCTGTTAAATAAGTTGGGCTTGTAGCTTCAGTAGTTACGTATGCATTCGGACTAATTTCTGAAACAATATTAAGTACTTTCTTTAACTGTTTTCTTGGAGTAACGCACCAAGCTATACTTACTTCGCCTTCCATACCTTCAGCATTTATAACTGTTACTCCAAAGCCATTTGTTCTTAATTCTTTAGTAAGTAATTCACTATTTTCACCTCGTTGTAAAAATATTCTTACTACTACATCTCCAATAGCAATGGATGATTCAATATAAGATCCTGAAATAGTGCCTGCAGCAAACCCTAGCGAATATCCAATAATTAATAATGGATCATCAAGATCTTTTATGACTTGAGAAATGGCTATTACCCAAATAGCTGATTCAATAAATCCTAATACAGCACCTATCCCAGGTCTTCCTTTATTTACATATAAAGCTCTTAACGTACCAAGAGTTTGGTCAACTAAACGTAATAAAAAAATAAAAATTACAGCAAGAAAAATATTCATATTATTATTGTATGACTAATTCAAGTTCTTCATAAACTTTTTTCATTTTTTTATGAGTATCTCTAGTTAATTGATCTATCGAATCTTTCGTATAATTTGTGATATCAATAGGTTCTAAAGTTTTAATCATTGCTTTACCACTGGTTAGAAAGTTTCTTCCCCTTGGCCAAATATCGCTTGTACCTGCAATTACTACTGGAAGAATTGGTATATTGTTATCTAATGCTATATGAAAAGCACCGCTTTTGAACTCTCTAAAATCATCTTTAGGAACCCTTGTTCCTTGAGGGTAAACCATTAGAGACCATCCATTATTAAATAATTTTTTTGCTTGTTCATTTATTGAATCTTTATCATTTGGGTTATTTCTATCTACTTTGATGAAATTGAATGATTTAATAGCTGTTTTGAAGAAAGGAAGTTTGTAGACTTCTTTCTTAGCCATAAAGACCCAATTAATTTTAAGAAATTTAAAAAGTAACATATTATCTATGTTTGATAAATGATTTGATATCACAACGTAAGGTTGATTTTTTTTATACTCAGCTACTTTTATAAATGTTGTTTTTGCTCTTGCTGCCCACATCCATGGTTTTACCCAAGATTGTGCAATATAATATTTAATTTTTGTATATTTATTAAACAATCCTACAAACCAAATACTATAAGCAACAGGTATTGTATATAAAGCCATTATTAATAAGTTTATCCAAGATAAAAGTTTGTTCTTTAACATGCCTTCTATAATACATAAGTAATTAGTTGATTAATAAAATATGAATAAGAAAAAGTTATTAAGAAGTAACCTTGTAGAAATTAAAGATATTAAAAAGTTTACAATAGAAAATATATCAATACTTAATGAATTAATAGAGAACAAAATAGTTTGTACTTACATCCCTACAAAAATTGAAGTAAATATAAATAATGAAATAAGTGGATATAAGGATCTAATAACAACATATCTTGTCTCAAACAATATAGATCTATGCTTATACAAAGAGCCCTTTATAAAAAATGATTTAAATATTTTAGAACCAGAAAAACCAATAAAAACAAAAAAAGTTGATGTATTTATAATACCTGGAATGGCTTTTACTACTAGTGGTAAAAGATTAGGGAGGGGAGGTGGATATTATGATAATTTATTATCCATGTATCCTAATACTCTAAAAATAGGTTTAACTTTTAATGAAAGAATAATAAAAGATATTCCTATTGAAAATCATGATATATCAATGGATTATGTTTTTACAAATGACAATTATTACAAATCAGATATATAGTAATATTTAAATAATGGATTTAAGTATTAACGTTGGTTATTTTGGACCTCATATAACTGATAACCACAAATTGATAAAAGAACTAGATGAATTAGGAATTTCATGTGTATGGACAGCTGAGGCTTACGGATATGATGCTGTTACTCCACTTGCATATTTTGCAGCCTTAACAACAAACATGGATATTGGTTCAGGAATTATGCAAATTCCAGGAAGAACCCCTGCAATGACAGCGATGACAGCTGTTACTTTAGATAAAATGTCAAATGGTAGATTTAGGCTAGGACTAGGTGTATCAGGTCCTCAAGTTGTAGAGGGTTGGCATGGCGTTCCATATGGTAAACCATTAGCAAAAACAAGAGAGTATGTTCAACTAGTTAAAAAAATCTTTAATCGTGATGGAAAAATTGAACATCAGGGTGAATATTATGCACTTCCATATACTGGATCTGACTCAACAGGCTTAGGAAAACCATTAAAAATTATTGAAAAACCATTAAGAAGTGATATTCCTATATACATAGCTGCAATAGGACCAAAAAATATTGAGTTAACTGCAGAAATAGCAGATGGATGGTTACCTTTTATGTACTCACCTAGTAAAGGTGACAATATATTTAGTAAATATCTAGAAAAAGGTTTTGATAAATCAGAGGATAAAAGCAAAAAAGATAAATTTAATATTGTTGCTACAGTAAATGCAAAAATATGTACAAAAGATGAAAAAGAAGACAATTTAAAACTCGCGAGAAATGTATACACTCTTTACGTAGGAGGTATGGGAGCTAAAGATAAAAACTTTTACTTTAATTTAGTCTGTGATTATGGCTACGAAGATGAAGCTAATCAAATACAAGAATTATATTTATCAGGCAAAAAAGACGAGGCTGAAGCTATATTTCCAACAGAATTATTAGATGATTTAACTTTGGTTGGGACAAAAGAAGAGATTAAAGAGAAGTTTTCTGTTTGGAAAAACTCAAATGTTACAGAACTTTCAATTGGTTTACCAGTTGACCTTGAGACCATAAAATATTTAAAAAGTTTAAATGAGGAATTTTAAAATATAGATAATATTGCTTTTACACAATCTTCAGGATTATCTTCTTGAAGAAAATGTCCAGCTTGTTCAATAGTCGTATGGGGCATATTTTTAGTTCCAGGTACAAGCTTAAGAAAAGCCTTATCAACACCTTGCATGACAGGGTCACTATCACTAAATGCACATAGAAACGGTTTATCCCATTCCTTTAATTTAACCCATGCATCTCTGTTATGTTGAGAGCTTGGATCATCAGGTGTAATTGGTACAAGTGTTGGGAATTGCCTTGCAGCTTCTTTATAAGTATCATCTGGAAAAGGAGCATTATATGCGTCTATTGTCTCTTGTGATATATCTCTGACAGTACCTCCTTTAATTATTCCACCAACGTGAAAGTCTTCAACTGTTTGAGAGTATTCTTTCCAATTCATAAAAGCTTCCCCTGGATCATAATCACCAGTAGGAAGCATGGTATTAGCAGCTACAATATTTACAAAACGATCAGGATATTTAGTAACTAATCGTAAACCTATTAATCCACCCCAGTCTTGTCCATAAAGTGTTATGTTGTTTAAATCAACTAACTCTAACCATTCAGACATCCATGTAACATATTTTTCATACGTGTAGCCGTTTCTATCTGTTAACTTATCTGACTTACCAAAACCAGGTAAATCAGGAACAATAACTCTTTTTCCAGCGCTTACCAAAGGGTCTACCATCTTTCTGTATAAGTAACCCCAGCTTGGTTCACCGTGTATTAAAAGTATCGTATCAGAATTTTCCGAACCTTCATCTATATAATGAATTCTTATATTTCCATATTCTGAATCTATTTCTTGATACCTTGCCTCATAGGGCCAATCTTTAATATTTTCAAATCTTACGTCATCTGTTCTTATAATTTCTACCATATATTTATTTTACAGATTATGAATAACATTTGTAACAACACCCCAAATATATCCTTCAGTCTCTTTTTCTATAGTGATAGGTTTGTATTTTGGATTATCAGGTTCGAGCACTATTTTTTTACCATTTGTTTTATATCGTTTCACTGTTAATTCATTATCTATAACAGCAATTACAACTTTGCCATCTTCAGCTTTTAGGCTTTTATCAACAATTAAGATATCATCTGGAAAAATTCCAGCATTAATCATAGAGTCACCAGAAGCCCTTACTAAAAAAGTCGAGGAAGGATGTTTTACTAGATATCTATTTAGGTCAATCTTGTCTTCTAAATAATCATCTGCAGGGGAGGGGAATCCAGCTGCTACTTTGTTTCCGTATAAAGGAACTTCGTGTAGCCCTTTATTTATGATCTTAGATACATAGTCAATCTTGCTGATGGGTATGCGAACAGCTTTTGTAGATTCACCATACTTACCCTGTCCTTTTGGTCTGCCTGCTCCCTTACGAGCTCCGCCTCTTGTCATAAATAATGTCTTTCTTTTTCCTTAGAATAGTGTACAGTATTCAAAGGAGTAAGTGAATGAATAATAAAATATTTGCCTTAGTTGACTGTAATAATTTTTATGCCTCTTGTGAAAGAGTATTCAACCCAGAACTAGAGGGAAAACCAATTGTTGTACTTTCTAATAATGATGGCTGTATTGTTGCACGATCTAATGAAGCAAAAGCATTGGGAATTCCTATGGGAGCACCATACTTTAAGTACAAACAGTTTATAAAGAGAAATAACGTACATGTATTTTCTTCGAACTACACATTTTATGGAGACATGTCCGCAAGAGTTATGACGTCACTGCGCTCCATAGTTGGTGAGATAGAAGTGTATTCAATAGATGAAGCATTTCTAGATATCAGTGACTTTTATTACTGTGATTTAACAGAGACCGCAAAAGAAATAAGGAGACTAGTTAAGCAGTGGACAGGTATTCCAATATCAATTGGCATAGGCCCAACAAAAACATTAGCAAAAGCTGCCAATAGGCAAGCAAAAAAATATGAATCATCGGATGTTTTTGATATTAGAGGTGAGTCTGAGAGAGTTGAAATTTTAAAAGATTTAGAATTGGAAGATATTTGGGGAATTTCTACAAGATGGGGTAGGAGATTGAGGAAAATTGGGATTCAAAATGCTTATGATCTATCTACAGGAAACCCAAGGCAGATACGTAAAGCTTTAAGCATTGTTGGAGAGAGAATTCATTATGAGCTTAATGGAAAGTCTTGCATCCAGGTAGAAGAAGTAAAAAATAAAAAGAATATTATTTCATCAAAATCTTTCGGAAAGAAAGTAACTAAGGTTCAAGAACTAGAGGAAGCTGTTTCTATGTATACAGCTAGAGCTTGTGAAAAATTAAGAGAACAGGGATCAAGAGCCCAGGGTATTTATGTATTCTTAAGAACGAGTCCTTATCTTGAAGAAGAGAATAAATACAGCAATGGTATGTCTTCTTACTTCGATATTCCAACTAGTAATACCGCGAACATTATTAAAGAAGCTAAGCGTTTAACAAATAAGTTATTTATTTCAGGTTATGAATATCAAAAAATAGGAGTGATGCTACTTAATATTGCAGATGCTAAAAATGAACAGTTTAGTTTTTATAAATTTGAAGATTATAACAAATCAGATACAGTGATGGATTCTTTAGATAGTATTAATGGAAAGTTTGGGACAGGGAGCCTCTTTTTTGGGGCACAAGGAATTCATAAAAATTGGAAAATGAGAGCAGATAGAAAGTCAGCATC
>SGYT01000035.1 GCA_004214055.1 Candidatus Actinomarinales bacterium
TTTCTGAAATCGAAGCAAGAAAAGAACGTGGATGGGCAGAATCTGAGCATAAAAAGAAATTTAGCATTTATAGTTGCATGAAATGTAACGGTTGGCATTTAGCTAGTATTAAATAGAAGATGAATGAGATAATTATTGGAATAATACAGGGAATCACTGAATTTCTTCCCATTTCATCAAGTGGACATCTAGTTATATTTGATACACTCTCAGATTCAATAAATTTAAATACCAATGATATAGCTTTTCTACATATTGGTACTTTATTTTCAATAGTTGTGTTTTATAAAGACAGATTATCTCAGACCTTTAATAATAAAAATAACCTTAATCACACTATGAAGACAATTTTAATTGCAATAGTGCCTGCGGTAATAATAGGTCTATTTTCTCCTATACAAGAGGTGATTGATAATAGTGATAACTTACTAACAATTACTGGTATTGCTTATTTAGGATTTGCTTCTCTATTGCTGTCCTATGAATTTAATAAAAAAAATGAAGAAGATGGGAGTGTCTTGTTTGAAAATATAAATTCAAAACAAGCTTTCTACATTGGACTAGCCCAGGCTGTAGCTTTAGTTCCAGGAGTGTCAAGGTCTGGCATTACATTAATAGTTGCTCTCTACCTAGGCATAAAAAAATCTGAAGCAATATATTTCTCTCTCCTTCTAGGACTTCCAACTATATTTGGTGCTTGGCTACTTACTTTTGTACAATCATCTTTTGCTTTTAATCCTGAAATGATTATTCCTGCTATTGTTTCATTTGCTGCCGGGCTTTTAGCAATCAATATATTGGTAAAATTTACATTGAATGCAAAATTAAAATATTTTGGTTTTTATTGCTTAGCTTTGTCAGCTCTTTGTCTTGTAAGTTAACTTATTTAATTTTTAAACTAATAGGTTTTTTCTTTGGTCCAATTTTATTTATTGATTCTGCAAGATCTAAAACATTTTTAAATAAATCATCTTTAATGAAATCATTTAATCTTCCCTTTTCAGATAATTTTGATACATCTTCAATTAAAGGTAACTGTCCTATTAAAGGAACTTTTAGGTTTTCAGATAATACTTCTCCACCGCCTTTGCCAAAAGGATAAAGCTTAGAATCGTCTAATTCAATATGTGACATATTTTCAATTACACCAATTATGCTCGAGTTCACTTTTCTTGACATTATTCCAGCTCTTTCAGCAACAACTGTTGCATTTGATTGAGGTGTAGTAAGAATAATTGTCTCATAAAAATTTAAAAACTGTGAAAGGGATATCGATACATCTCCTGTACCTGGAGGCATATCAATTAATAATACGTCGATGTCTTGCCATAAGACTTCATATAGAAATTGTTCAATAGCTTTGTGAAGCATCGGTCCTCTCCAAATTACAGCTTCATCTTGTTTAACAAAATACTCCATAGAAATTACGTTTAGTTTATTTATTTTTGATGGGAATATTCTGTTATTGAATGGAATAGGTGGAAATTTTGCTCCCAACATTTTAGGTATAGAAAAACCCCAAATATCGGCATCAAGAATCCCAACTTTTTTGCCTTGCTCAGAGAAAGCTAGAGCAAGTAATGAAGCAATAGTTGATTTACCAACTCCACCCTTTCCAGATGCAATTCCAATTATGCGTTTACCAGTATTGAATTCATTTTTTGCTTCATCAGGTGTCTTATCAGCACCTACGATTTCACTTACTTTTAATATATCTTCTTCGGTTGGTTCCTTGAAGGTAACTTCTATATCACTGTTTTGTTCACTAATTAGTTCTCTAATTGCAGAGCGAACCCATTCAATATCAGTAAAGTCAGTGATTTCAATCAAATTTTTATTTTTTACTTCAATTGAAGAAAGCTCTTCAAAAGAACGATTAAAACCTGGGTAAAATAATTTTCCAATTTCCATACATATGTATTTTATGTTCATTACTTTATTAAATTGAAGTTATGTTAAAAAGAAATTTTGTACTTCTCATTCTCATATTGCTTATGTCAGCAGTATATGTTAATTACAAACCAGAAAACATTGTTGAAGATGTAAGTATCAATATTAATAACGGAATTAATCTCTCAGTTATTAATCAAAATAATGAAGTAGATCTCAAATTAGGAAATGAAGAATACATTATTTTAAACCTATGGGCAAGCTGGTGTACACCATGCATCGAGGAAGTTAAACATTTAAAAGAGCTGTCCGATAGCGGCATCTATTACGTCTTAGGTTTATTAGTCGATGATTCTGAAAATAACGGTAAAGAATTTATTAATGAATACGAATTAAACTATCAAAATATTTTAAAACAAGAAAATGTAGAAATGATACTTACAGAGTTTTCTTGGAATGGAATTCCAACAACTTTGTTATTAGATAAAAATTTTAAAGTTCTCAAGAGTTATAGTGGACCTATCACTTATGATCTAATTTCTGCTTATTCAGATTAAGAATTTATACCACATAAGTCTATAATCAGAATATGGATCAGATACTATTTTGGAGAATTATATTAATTGGTGGTATTTTATCTTTCCTTGGAGGAATGGGTATTTTTACTTTAAAGCTCCTTGCAGCATCAACAGGTAGAAAAAGGATAATAGACTTTTTTATCAAATGAAATGGTAGCGGGGGTAGGATTTGAACCTACGACCTCTGGGTTATGAGCCCAGCGAGCTACCAGACTGCTCCACCCCGCGCTGAATATCAATAGTAATTAAAATATACTTAAACTCAAGCTGTTTTATTTGTTTAATAGTTCTATCGCTAATGAAACGAACTCTTCTGCCTTCTTAATTAAATCTTGATATCTTCCAAGATTTCCATTTTTAAGCTCATCTTGTGCTTGCTTGAATGCTGAATTAGCTTTATTTAATAAATCAATTGGATTAGCATCTGGATCTTGTTCTTCTATTGAAGAAGTATCAATATTAATATCGCCAAAAACTCCTTCTAGTGCTTCGCCTAATGTCTCTGCCATCAATATTCTATCTTGGAATACAACAACTACGAATTTAAATTCAGGCAATGGATTCTGCTCACCTTGCAGATATATAGGTTGATAATACAAAACTGATTGATTAATTGGAACAACAAAAAGATTTCCTTTTATCACGCTGGAGCCTTGTTGGTCAAGAAGTGTGAAAATTTGTGATATATCCGGATCTTGGTTTATTCTTGTTGCTACTTGAGAAGGACCGTCTACAAACTCTCCTTTTGGTAATCTAAAATCAATCAACTCACCATAATTTTCTGGATCAGCATCAGCTACTAAAAATGATTGCATATTTGGCCTATTTTCAGGATTAAATGGTTGAAATATTAAATAGCTTAAGTCCTGCTCTCCAGGCAATGCCATTAGTAAATAATACGGTAACATTGGCTTGAAACCTATTTCTGTAAATTCTCCTCGAAGTGTTGCGACCCTCGGTGTTGTTGATGAATCAGTAGGAATAACCCAAGGATCTTCATCAGCATAAAATACTCTTGGATCAATCATATGATAATCTCTATACATGTCGGACTGAACAGTAAATAAATCCTCAGGATACCTAATGTGATCAAGTAAATTTTCACTCATTTCAGACTTGCTATCAAACATTGATGGAAATATTTTTGAATAAGATTTAATTAAAGGATCCTCTTCATCGAAGATATAAAAATTAATAGTTCCATCGTAAGCATTAACTACAGCTTTTACAGAATTTCTTATATAGTTGAAATTCAAAGGAAGCCCAGATCTTTCATTTATTCTGCCGCTGTCAGCCGGTTGAGCGTATGGATATCTATCACTAACCGTATACATATCAATTATCCAGAATAATTGTCCATCAATAAGAGCTAGGTAGGGATCATTGTCAGTGTAAAGAAAAGGTGCAGCTTTCTTTACCCTAGAGATTATATTTCTTTCCATAATTAGTTTAGAAGTATCACTTAATTGGTTTGAAATTAATAGGTTTAATTCACTATATCTTAAAGCAAAACCAAGTCTTTTGAAAAACGAACCGATACTTACTCCACCATCTCCTGAGTAATTTGTGTATGCAACTGATTGACCTTCTGTTGAAAGTGGGTAATCAACTTCTTCTTGTAAAGAGTTTACGACTACATATTCTGAAGATTCAGCTGATTCACCAAAATAAATCCTTGGTTGATCAATAGTTAATTCAGATACAGATGTACTAGCAGGAACTCCTTTGACATAAAAATCTGGCTGTCCTTGGTTTGCAACTGCATTTGCAGGACTAAATACAACACCAAAACCATGCGTATATTGCAATCTTTGGTTTACCCAACCTTCAGCAGGCAAATTAGTTTGATCAAGTTCTCTAGCTGAAACCATGACTTGTGTTAATTTTCCATCTATAACATATCTATCAACATCAACTTCTTTAAGTGCATAATATGCTCTTATCTCTTGAAGTTGGCTGTAAGTTTCGGCTAGTACCGTAGGGTCCCAAAGTCTTATATTGTCTACTGTCTTCGAATTATCATTTATATCTCCTTGAGTTAAATCAGGAGAAGCTTCAAAAGCTCTCTCTTCTATTTCATCTAACCCATAAGCAATCCTTGTATAATTAATATGTTCTGCAACATATGGGAGTTCTTTATTTAATTCGTCAGGAAGCACCCTAAATCTTTGTATTGCAGCGGGAACAATGCCTCCAACAATTACTGAAACAGCCAACCATAGACCAATTGCTGTAGATGGTAGGAGCCAACCTCTTCTTCTTATATTTACTAATAATAAAATTGCTCCAAAAATTGAAATAAGCACTAATAAATTTAATGCTGGTAAATGAGCTTTAACATCTGTAAAACTCGCTCCAAATACTTTGCCTCGAGGAGAATAAAGTAGCTCTAAGGCATCTAACCTATAAGCACCAGCCTTCAAAAGTGCTATAAAAGATAGTAAAACTGATAGGTGTGCTTTACCTCCACTACTTACGTCAGGAAGTCTGCCTGGTCTTAATTGCATAGCTCCAGTAGCTATAAAATACAAAACAATAATAAGAGAGGTGATAATAACCAATTGAAATCCCCAGGAGATAAACAATCTATAAAGAGGGAGTCCGTAAACATAACTTGAAACATCATATCCAAAAACAGGATCTGTAATATTAAATTCTTCTTTATTTAGAAAAAGTAAAACTTGTTCCCATAAGGAAGATGCACCAGCTCCAAGAAAAAGTGAAAGAGCAATTGCACCTGTTAATCTGAATCTTGCAAACCTTTCACTTACCCAGTTTCTAAATCTTGCTAATGGATCTTCTGAATCAAAAGCCTCAAAAATATCCATTACAGGTGTAGCTCTAGTAGCTAATCTTAAGTTGGTAAATATGAAAGCAAATGCAATGAATGATAATGCAGCAACAAGGCTTATCCTTGTTAAAAGAATCTTGATCCATACACTATTTAAATTAATGGAATCAAACCATAGATAATTAGTAAAGAAAGTTGCAATACCTCTTGCTAGTGAAAAACCGATTATTCCAATAAAAATAAGAAAAGATAGCCCTCTTCTCTCAGAATTATTATTGCTTCCTATATTTACCATTTAAACTTATTTTATTTATCTTTCGTCTTTATCGTGAACTATACTCAGAAATTAAATTTAATGCTTCGTTAAATGTATCTACAGAAACAATGCTTGTATCCTCATCTATATATGACTGAACATCATCAAAATTTGCCGTCGGAACAAGAATTAAAGTAGACCCTGCATTCTTAGCTGCAATAACTTTTTGCTTAACTCCTCCAACAGGGCCAACTGAACCGTCTATTTCAATAGTTCCAGTCCCTGCAACTTTAATACCTTTTGTAATATCATATTCTGTAAGAGAGTTATACACATTTAAAGCCATCATTAGCCCTGCTGAAGGGCCTCCCACATTTCCTGTATCTATATCTACAGATATTGGAAAAACAAAACGTTGGTTAGGTGTAGAAGCAAGAAAACCTACCATTGGTTCATTTTCATATTCTATGTGTTCAATTAATTTTGTTTCAATACTCATTTCTTTGTCGTTTCGAATTAATCCTATTGAAACCATGTCACCAATTTCATAAGTTCTTAAAAGAGAAATGAACTCTGTGGTTGACTTTATCACTTCATTATTTATTGAAATAATTAAATCTTCCTTTAATAACTTACCTACAACTGGTGAATCATCCATAATTCCTACAACAAGCACTCCGTCA
Source organism: Candidatus Actinomarinales bacterium (assembly GCA_004214055.1). Classification (GTDB taxonomy): domain Bacteria; phylum Actinomycetota; class Acidimicrobiia; order Actinomarinales; family Actinomarinaceae; genus Actinomarina. The sequence continues at coordinate 6,199 of SGYT01000035.1, forward strand.
CCTTCTGTCTCAATTTGATAATCTAAAAGATTTAATGCTACAGCAATAGCTATATTTTCTGATGTCTTCATATTCTGCATGCTTATTTCACTTAGTTCTTGTGGTGTAACTCCTTTAGGTAAAATTACTTCTCTTGAATAAAGATCTACAGAATTATCTACTTTTGCCCAAACATACGTAAAGTAGTTTGCTTCATCTCTGCGGACAGTGAGTTGATATAAATTACCTTCATAATCATAAGATT
>SGYT01000036.1 GCA_004214055.1 Candidatus Actinomarinales bacterium
TCTTTCAATTTCTTTAGGGTCTCTTCCTATTTCTTTACACCAATTATTTAATACATTATTTTTGTGAGCTACAGTTTCAATACCAGATCTTTCTTCAGTCCTAGTTGCGAAACCATGCCAAATATCTGCATACTTTGCAGTTATTCTAAGTGTTACTTTTTCACCACCACCACCAATAAGTATTGGGATTTTTCTGGTAGGTTGAGGATCAAGCTTCTTCATCCTCTCAACAATTCTCTCCAATGATTTTTCAAGCTCCTTAAGTCTCCATATTGCAGAGCCAAATTCATAACCGTATTCGTCATAATCTTGTTCAAACCATCCAGAACCTATTCCTAGAATTACTCTACCTCCTGATATATGATCAACAGTCCTTGCCATGTCTGCTAGTAATTCTGGATTTCTATATGAGTTACAAGTAACGAGAGGTCCTATATCTACTGTACTAGTTGCTTCAGCCCAACTAGCAAGCATAGTCCAACATTCAAAATGCTTTCCTTCCCTTCTTTCTCCTTCTGCCCACTGGGTTCCATCTTCCTTATATAAAGGATAGAAATGATCCCAATTATAAATAACATCAGCACCCATCTCTTCAGCCTCTAGTGCCGCTTGTCTTATTTGATCATATTCAGCATGTTGAGGTTGTAAAAAAACTGCAATTCTTGGTTTCATTTTTAATTCTCCTTTAGTACTTTTTCAATGGCTTCTTCATTGAAATTATTCTTAATATTTAATACAAACTCTATATTAGCTTCTAATCTCTCTAATTTTTGGGCTGCTACCTTCTCTGAAGAGGGCAAAGGGTTTTTTATAATATAATCTTTAATGTTATTTCCGAGATCTTCATCATAAATTGATGAAAGCGAATCAAGCATTCGTGAAGCTGTCCATGCTGGCATTACTTTAAGTAACTCATCAAAATTTTCTTTTATAACTAACCATGATTCTTTGCCTATATACTTATTCATAATCATAGAGGCCAATATATAAGGACAATCTGCACCTCTGATTTTTCCATCAATCATGTATTGCACTATTTCTTGTGGTGCATTTTTATCTTTAATTACTCCTAATACAGATCTATATCTCCCCTGTAGTTGAGGAGAAGGTGCCTTCAAAAATTTATTCAAAAATTTTTCTACTTTATTTCCTTCATCTAACGCTGCAATATATAAAACAGTATTAAATAAACTTCCTTCTGAGATTGATTCAAAACTTTCATCGTTAAAAATTTCACTAAAGAGATTAATAAATTGTGTGTCTTCTAAGTACTTAGCTCTCATTTTATTAATAACTCCCCTAAGTTCTTTTATCTCAGGATCATCATCTGAATTGACTTCAACTCCTAGCTCGCTACTTAAAGGAAGTGTTAATTTATCAACAAACTCTTTAAAAGTCTCTTCATTGTTTTGATTAGCAATATACGAAAGAGTCGCAATTATTGATCCTATATAATTCCATATATCTTCATCTTTTTCATCTTTATAAAAAAGAAGAAATTTCAAAAAATTTATCACATCTTTAGAAGACAATTCAGGACTAAGCTTTTTAAATTGCATCCATCTATCTTCCAGAAGTCTGTATTTTTCAAGCTGATCTAATTTTTCAAAATTATTTAAAATTTCATTGAATATCTTTTCGTCATAGAAAACATGATAAAAGCCCCAACCTCCACTATTTATAAGGGGTACTTTTCCTTTTTCTTCTATATCTATTTTTTCATTAGCTTGATCTAAAATTAAGTTAAATTTTTCATCTGTATCTAAAAATTTAATACTTATAGGTATTGGTTTATTTGAACTTTTTATTTTGATATCTTTTAGTAAAAATCTTTTTTGTTCTAGTAGCAAGGAAGAATCATTAATTGAAATATTTACACTAGGGTAGCCTTTTTCTTTTATCCAATAAGGGAGCATTTCATTTAACGGTTGCCCACTAGCCTTACTTAAACTGTCCCAAAGGTCTGAGGAATTTGTATTATCGTATTTGAATTTATTTAAGTATTCTTGGACACCTTTTTGAAATACTTCTTCTCCTATAAAAACTTCAAACATTCTTAAAACAGTAGAACCTTTTTCATAAGTCAGAACATCAAACATCTCTTCAGCTTCCTCTGGTGTTTCAACCTCAAACTCTATAGGTCTTGAATTTTCTAATGAGTCAATAGCAAAACCTGCACTTCGTGATAAGTTCATTTCATTCCATAGTTTAAATTCTGGGTACTTATTATCGGCTGCTATAACTTCCATTAAGCTTGCGAAAGCTTCATTAAGCCAAATTCCATCCCACCATTTCATAGTTACTAAATCACCAAACCACATATGAGCGAGTTCATGAGCTATAACAGTTACAGATCTATTTAACTCAGGCCTAGTTGCTTTTTCCTCATCTATTAAAAGTAAATTTTCTCTGAAAGTTACAGCTCCTACATTTTCCATTGCACCCATCGCAAAATCTGGAATTGCAATTAAATCAAGTTTGGATCCTGGGTAAGGGATTTTATAATAATCTTCGAAAAAATTAAGTAGTTCGATTCCTGCTGTTCCAGCATAATTTGTTTGATCAGCGAAACCGGGGCGGTGAATTATTCGGACTTTAGTATTTCCTGCATTTCCAATCTCAGTAGCTTCTAATTCTCCAACTACAAAAGCAACAAGATATGTTGACATTTTCATGGAGTCAACAAATGTAGTCTCTATTTTATTATCATCAATTTCTTTTTCAGAGAGAACTTTTTCATTGCTCACTCGTAAATATTTTTTATTAGCAACGATAGTGATTGAGAAAATTGCTTTATACTCTGGTTCATCCCAGCAGGGAAAAGCATTTCTCGCAGAAGTCGGTTCAAATTGAGTAGTTGCAATCCATTTCTCTTCATTTTCTTTAGTTAGAAATTTACTCCTATAAAATCCTTTTAGATCATTTGTAATCTCTGAACTAAATTCTAGGTAAAGTTTGTAGTCACCTTTTTTTATTTCATTTTTAGAAGAAAGTGATATCCTTTCATCCTCTTCAAAATACACAACTGAAAGATTATTATCCCCCTCACGACTAGTTATTAATGAGGCGTGACTTATCTTAATTCCTAAACTGTTTAAGAAAATTGACTTCGTGTCTTCTAATACTTGGATTTCTACAGTCTGTGTACCAACATATGAAAAATTTTCTAAATCAATATCTAGCTTTATTTCGTATCGTTTAGGGGAAGAAGTTTTTGGAAGTATATTTTTATTCATTAATATAATTTAATCCCAATCAATATTTACATCTTCTTCAGAGTTAATTAATTGAACCTTATGTCTTCCAAAAAAATCTCTCTGAGCCTGTATTAAGTTTGCAGGATTACTAGAAGAGGTTAAATTTAGATACCAATTTAATGATGCTGACAAAACTGGAGTAGAAATATTGTTTAAAACTGCTTGAGAAATAATCTTTTTTGTTGATTCCAAATTATGTTTAAATATTTCATTTAGTTTTAAATCATGAAGGAAATCTTTTGAGGTTAGATTTATATGATTCAATTCTTTTAATAAGCTCGATCTGATAATACAACCGCCAGTCCAGTTATTTAAAACCATACCTAAATTTACTTTTTCTATGTATTTATCTATTAACTCCAGCCCTTGGATCATTGAAGCAGTTCTTCCAAAAAATAAACAGTCGCTTAAATCTTTTTCAGAACTAATCTCAGACTCAATGTTCATATCTTCCCAATTGTTTTTATTATTACTTTGAACTCTTGCGTCATAAGCAGCAAAAATTGAGGGCGTAGGGACTTTTAGATTTAAAGAAGTTTCAACTGTAAGCTTCCCCGTACCTTTGTCACTTGCAAAAGGCTTTATTTGGTCAAGGATATAAGTTTCATCTTTTTTTTGTCTTAAAATTTTCGATGTTATTTCAATAAGATAGGATGATCTATCTTCTTCCTTTAAGTCATCAAAAAAATTAGCTATTTCTTCATTTGTTTTTTTAGACCTTCTTAATATTTCATAAATTTCTGCAATCAACTGCATTTCAGCATATTCAATACCATTATGAACCATCTTTACAAAATGACCAGATCCGTAACCTTCATAAAAACCGATACAGTCTTTATCGGTTTTTGCAGAGATGGCACTTAAAGTGTTTTTTAGTTCTTCACTTACTTTATTTTTATAACCAACCATTATTGCTGGACCGTTTCTTGCTCCTTCTTCACCACCAGAGACACCCATTCCTATAAATTTTATTCCTCTATCTTCTAAAGCCAATCCATTTTCTTCACTGTCAATATAAAAAGAATTACCACCATCAATAACTAGGTCACCCTCATCAAGCAAATCTCTGATTTTTTCAACAACATCTTTTGTTGCCTTGCCTGAAGGGACCATTAATAAAATTGTTCTTGGTTTTGAGAGGCTATTGATTAGATCAGCAGTATTCGTATATCCCTCAAAAGCCCCCGGGAATTCTTTTTTAATATCTTCTAGTTTTTCTTTCGAATCATTGAAGCCTTTGATAAATACTCCATTATCAGAAAGGTTTAATGCAATATTCTTGCCCATTACTCCAAGACCAACAAGCCCAATTTCTTTAAGCATTTTCATAGGTTTCCATTATTTTATTTGAGCAAAGTTTATTTGCTAATTTCTCTCTAGTCTCTAATTCTATTACTAAATAATCGGATTCATTTTCTACATTTAAAATTTTTCCAAATCTACTTATTTTTTCTAAGTTACTGGGTTTTACTATGTACTTTTGAATTAAAATTTCGCCGTAAATTTCTTCAGCAATGCTTTCTATAAGTTCTGTTATGCCCTTATTTTTTAATGAGGATATATATATTGCATTAGGATATTTACCTATAAGTTGATTGTAAGAAGCTTTATCAATCTTATCTATTTTATTGAATACTAGAATCTCATTTGCTGTTGTTCCTATTTGTTTTAATATTTCTGAAACTGTGTTCATATGTAACTCAGGAACAGCAGTAGCAGCATCAACTAGATGAATTAACAAATCTGCATCTGTAGCAACTAAAAGTGTTGACTTAAAAGATTCTATTAAAGTGGTTGGGAGATTTTGTATAAACCCAACTGTATCAGAAACAATTAATGGGTCTTGAATATTTTTCATTTTTAGTTCACGTTGTAGAGAGTCAACAGTTGCGAACAGTTCATCAGCAGCATAAGCATCAGCATTTGTTAGTTTTTTTATAAGAGTGGATTTTCCAGCATTCGTATAACCAACTATAGAAACGAGGGGCGTATTATTTTTCTCTCTAGAATTAGATTGTAGAATTCTCTGTTTTTCAATTTTCCTTAGCTCTTTTCGCAGCTTATTAATTCTGTTGTCTATTAGTCGACTATCTGTTTCTAATTTTGTCTCTCCTGGACCACGAGTTCCAATCCCTCCACCTTGTTGATTAAGTGTTGAACCAAGACCAGCAAGCCTTGGTTTCAAATAAACAGACATTGCTAATTCAACCTGAAGGCTGGATTCTTTAGATTGAGCGTGAAGTGCAAAAATATCTAAAATTAAACCAGTTCTATCAACTACGTCGCATTGGAATATAGCGCGAAGCTCTTTCTGTTGATTTGGTGTTAGCTCACAATCAAACACCACAACATCAATGTCGTTTGATCTTGATATTTCTTCGAGTTCAATTATTGAACCTTTTCCAATAAAAGTTTTAGGATTAATCTTATCTACTCGTTTAGTCTGAATTATTGAAGGGTTTGATCCAGCAGTTTTTACTAAGTTAGTTAATTCTTTTAGAGACTCTTCCTTATCAGCTCTTGTTTCGTTAGTGAGAATAATTCCTACGAGTAATGCTTTTTGTACAGTAACAAAAATATCCCTATCAGAAACTGTAAGTAATCTTCTGTCCGTCTGATTTGGGTTATTTCTTTGGTTCAATTATTCCTAAGTTTATCTCTTTAATAATAATAAACAATTAAAGATTAATTAGCGGAGGTGGACGGGAATCGAACCCGCCAAAGATTATTAAACCTTTCACCGGTTTTGAAGACCGGGGAGCCCACCAGGCGCTCATTCACCTCCATTATTAAGACTAATTGTAT
>SGYT01000037.1 GCA_004214055.1 Candidatus Actinomarinales bacterium
AGACTATGCCAAAAAAAATAATATAAAAACAGCAGAAATCAGCTTTATTGGAGCTGTTCAAAATGTAAATGTTATGTATATGAATCAGGAAAATAAAAAATATGATAAACATACATTTGATGGTGGTCACGAAGTACTAAATGGTTTAGGTAATATATCTATACTTGATGGTGAACCTTTCGTTCATGTTCATATGACTGTAGCTGATAAGAATGGTAAAGCTTTTGGTGGGCATCTTGATGAAGGTACAAAAATTTGGTTAATAGAGGCTGTAATTAAAGAACCAACATTTTTTGGTAAAGGAATTGAAAGACATTTCAATGACGAAATATGTTTAAGTGTTTGGAATGATTAGATCATTGAGTTTCCACTCAACAAAAAACCTCCATCAATAGTTAACACTTCACCAGTTACCCAACCCGCATCATCAGAGCACATATAATAAACAGCATTTGCAATATCTTCTGGTTCACCTAATTTTTTTAATAGATGTAGATTTTTTGCAAATTCTTCATTTTCCCATAGAAGTTGTGACAATTTAGTTTTAACAATTGCTGGAGCTACACCATTTACTCTAATATCTGGAGCAAGCTCGTATGCAAGTTGTTTAGTTAAATAAATTAATGCTGCTTTAGAAACATTATATGCTCCCATTAGTTGAGAAGGTGCAATACCTCCTACTGAGCAAATATTCATTATTGCCGTACTTAATTCGTTTTTGTAAGCTGCTCTAGACCATAAAAGTGGTCCCATTAAATTAACGTCCCAGGTTTTCTGTACTGCACCAATATCTACATCCATTAATGCTCCGCCTGCTGGGTTGGTTCCGGCATTATTAACTAATATATCTAAGCTCCCAAATTTTTCATTAACATCTTTACAAGTTTTATCTGCAGCTTCTTCATCATCTGCTTTAGCTGCAATAGTATGAAAGTTTTTATTATCTACTTCTTTTGATAAATCTTCTAGTGTCTGTTCTTTCCTGCCAGTTACAACTACATTGTATTCTTCTGTTTTTAAATACTTTTCAGCAATTGATAACCCTATCCCCCTGCTGCCACCTGTTATTAATATTGTTTTCATAATTATGTTAAGTATACATCTTATTTCAATTTTCAGTTACAGTGATAAGACTGATGCAAAATTTAGATAAATATACATACCTCCTTACAAAAAATAGAGATTTTCAGAAGCTATTTTATGCAAAACTAATTACTTTTTCTGGTGATTGGTTTTTAGTTGTTCCTTTGTTAGGGATAGTTTATGAGTTAACTAATAATGCTTTGTTAACTTCAACAGTGTTAATAGTTCAAAGCGCACCAATGGTTTTATTTTCAAGTTTTGGTGGTTACTTGGCAGACAGATATGATAGACGAGTAATTTTAACAATTTCAGAATTTTTAAGTGCTTTTGCTGTTTTATTAGTGATGTATGCTGTCAGTACAGAAAATGTATTCTACATACTCTCTTCATATTTTATGTTGTTATTGGTGAATGTTGCTTATATGCCTACTTCAGATGCTGCATTGCCAAATATTGTAAAAAGAGAACTGCTACCAGAAGCAAATGTTCTATTTTTTTCAACTTGGGGAATAGCTGCTGGGTTGGGTGCTGGACTTGGTGGTTTCCTCTCATCAATACTTACTAGAAATCAGCTATTTACAATTAATTTTTTATCATTTGTTGTATCTGCTTTTTTAATATTTTTAATAAAAACTAATTTAAGTGAAGATAAAAACAAAGAAACAACTTATGAAAAAACAAAATTATCTGATGGGTTAAATTTTGCAAAAAACAATAAGAACGTACTTTATCTTGTTATAACAAAAGGGACATTCGGAATTTCTGCAGCAGGACTTCTTGCGTTATTTACTATTCTTTCTGTAGATATTTACTCAACTGGAGATTATGGTTCTGGTTTAATGTGGGGAGCACGTGGTGTAGGAGCATTTATAGGTCCATTATTATTTAGATATTTTTATGGATCTACCGATGGAAAACTTTTATCAACTATTGGCCCTGGAATTATGATTTGGGGAATTTTTTATTTTTTGATCCCTTTCTCTACTTCACTCTATATAACAGTATTTTTATTAATTATCGCACATTGTGGTGGTGGGGCCCAGTGGGCATTTTCTTCGTATGGATTACAAATATTAACCCCTGATAATCTAAGAGGTAGGATTGCAGGTATTGATTATACTTTTTATTTTTTAATGTATACTATTTCAAATTTATTGATAGGCTATCTTGCTACAAAATATGACATCTTGCTTTTATTCAAATATTTTCCAATGTTGGGATTCTTTTTTGGTTTTATTTGGTATTTACAAACTAGAAAGTTCTGGAGAGAGCTTAATAAATAGTTAGAATATCAAATTTTATAAGGCAAAAGTTCTATTTGTAGAATAATATCTTAGTATGTCTGAAGAAAAGAAAATTTCTGCTTTAGAATCGATCGAATATTTACGAAAAAGAACAATTGAATCTGTGTCTTTAAACGATTCCGATGAACAATTTGAGTATCAGTTCACAATCTTTGATTCTGAAAAAAGATCAAGTAATTTACAAAGAATAAACAGTGAAGAAATTAACAAATTAGATTATGGATTAACTCTTAACCCAGGAAATATTTTTTTTACAGAAAAAATTCACTTTAATGGAGAAAGGTTTAGTTCTAAAATCGCAACTGATTTACAAAGTAATGAAACCTATATTAGTTTTTTAGTAAAAATGCCAAGAAAAATAAGAAGTTTGGCATTTGCAACTCAATATCACACTGGAACACCTCTCTGGTATGTGGCTGTTGAAGATATGATGATTTATTATGATGAAATCATTTCATCACCTGAATTTTTAAATTTTATGAATATTTTTGAAGAATCGAGAGAAATATTTGAAACCTGCAGGGACACTTTTGATCCGGATTCAAAGAACTTTGACAACTGGAATCATTTTAGATCGACATCTAAAAATCTACTGCGAAGCATACTTGTAGGAACTTTTGATTTTTATTTGGAGAATATTGAAAAAAGTAATTTAACGGTTCCCAATTATTCCGCTAACGATTACACAAGTGTATTCGATAAAAATAAATTTTATAATTACATTGAAACACAAAAAGAAACTTTTATGAAAAATATCAACTCTTCTTGGTATCCAATTAATAAAAGAGAGATAACTCAAAATCATTTTTTTGATCTACTTGAAAGTGAATAGATTTCTAAAAAACCCATGTTGGCACTGAAGCATTTCATCCTCTGACTTCTTCCTTATTATTTACATAACTCTTGGTAAGTTATCTACTTTAGTTGTATATGATGCTGACTTTCTATCTGCTCTCATTTTCCAATTTTTATGAATTCCTTGTGCCCCGAAAAAGAGACTCCCTGTCCCAAACTTTCCATTAACACTATCTAAAGAGTCCATCACTGTATCTGATTTGTTATAATCTTCAAATTTATAAAAACTATATTGTTCATTCTTAGCGTCCGTAATATTAAGTAGCATTACTCCTATTTTTTGATATTCATAACCTGAAATAAACAACTTATTTGTTAAACGCTTGGCTTCTTTAATGATGTTCGAGGTATTACTAGTTGGAATATCGAAGTAAGAAGACATACCATTGCTGTATTTATTCTCTTCTTCAAGATAAGGGCTCGTTCTTAAGAATACGTAGATACCCTGAGCTCTTGATCCCTGTTCTCTTAATTTTTCACAAGCTCTAGCTGTATACATAGAAACAGCTTCCTCTAGTTCTTGAACCTTGGTTACTTTCTTTCCGAAAGATTTTGATGAAATAATATTCTTTTTATTTTTTACTTCTTCTACCTGGATACAAGACTTTCCATTAAGTTCATAATGAATTCTCTCTCCAACAATGCTTAAAGCTTTACGTATCTGCCTTGGGTTGCCTGTAGATAGATCATAAGCATTTTGAATCCCAATCTTTCTTAACCTCCTGCCCCATCTTGTGGAAATTCCCCAAATATCTTCTAACTCTAAATCTTTTAAAACTTCAACTCTCTCAGACTCATCCCTAATATCAAAAACATTAGATGATTCATATTTTTTTGCTTGCCTATTAGCGACTTTTGCTAATGTTTTTGTTGGCCCTATGCCAATCGATATCGGAATGCCTGTCCACTGCTTAACTAGTCTCCTTATTTCTTTTGCAGTCTCTGTTAAATCACAATAATAAAAGTCAGTAATATCAAGAAATGCTTCATCTATTGAGTAAACTTCTATTTCACCAACTATTGAGCGCAGAGATGTCATGACTCTTGCAGACATGTCTCCATAAAATGTATAGTTTGAAGAAAATACATATACGTTATTTCTCTTCATTAACTGTTCATACTTAAAAAAGGGGGCTCCCATCGGAATCCCTAGTGCTTTTGCTTCATTAGACCGTGCAACAATACAACCATCATTATTGGATAGAACAACAATTGGTTTCCCCTCTAGCTCTGGGTTAAATACTCTTTCACAAGATGCGTAAAAGTTATTACAGTCAACTAAGGCAAATATTTTATTATTCATTCACTTACTCCTTTGAATACTGTACACTATTCTAAAGAAAAAGAAAGACATTATTTATGACAAGAGGTGGAGCTCGCAAGGGAGCCGGTAGACCAAAAGGGCAAGGTAAGTATGGTGAAGCTACTAAAGCTATTCGCATACCTATTAGCAAAGTTGATTATGTATCTAAGGTCGTTAATAAAGGACTGCATGAAGTTCCCTTATATGGAAATAAAGTGGCCGCTGGATTCCCCTCCCCTGCAGATGATTATTTGGAAGATAAAATTGATCTGAATAGATATCTTGTAAAACATCCTTCCTCTACTTTTTTAGTACGAGCATCTGGTGATTCCATGATTAACGCTGGAATTTTTCCCGATGATATCTTAATTGTTGACAGAAGCTTAAAAGCTGAAAACGGAAAAGTTGTAATTGCAGTTATGGATAATGAATTAACAGTCAAACGATATAAAACTAATGGGGGGAAAATAGTGTTAGAGCCTGAAAATCCAAAATACAAACCTATCACTGTAGAAAAAGAAAGTGAAGGATATATTTGGGGTGTTGTCACAAATGTTATTCATAATCTGTAAAATAAATATATGGTAAACATTATAAGAACAGATGACGCAAGATTTGAAAATATCAAAGATTGGCCTTATGAGGCAAAGTATAAAGAAATTGATACTGAATATGGAAATATAAGAATACATTACGTAGACGAAGGAACAGAAAATTCTGATACGATACTTTTAATACACGGTGAACCAAGCTGGGGTTACTTATATAGAAAGATGATAGATCCTTTGGTCAGTGCAGGTAAAAGAGTAATAGTTCCTGATTTACCAGGTTTTGGTAGATCAGATAAATTGACAGATAGAAATGGATACACTTATGAAAAATATGTTAAATGGATGTCTGATTGGTTAGAAGCTGTTGATTTAAACAACATAACACTTTATGGACAAGACTGGGGTGGATTAATAGG
>SGYT01000004.1 GCA_004214055.1 Candidatus Actinomarinales bacterium
GAAGAGCGCTTGGCTAAGAAGGCTGATAGAAATATTGGTCAATATTCAGGTGAAAAAGTTTCAAGACTAAAAAGAATTAGCAACTATATATTAGAAGTTAAAACAGAGCTTAGTAGGGTCAACTGGCCTTCTGCGGATACACTTTCAACTTTTACTATTGTTACAGTTGTTACAATTATTACTATGACATTATTAATCTTTGGAATGGATTTTGGTTTTAAGAATACATTGATTAACCTTTTATCTTTTGGAGAATAAATAAATGTCTGAAGAAGTATTAATAGAAGAACAAGAAGAAAATGAAAGTGTTGAGGACTTTTCCACCAAACAACATCCGTATGATTTACCAGGTGAGTGGTTTGTTTTAAATGCTCAGTCAGGGCATGAAAAGAAAGTAAGAACCAACATCTTAACGAGATTAAAGAATCTCCATTTAGAGGATAAAGTTTATGAAGTAGTAATACCAACAGATGAAGTTGTTGAGATACGTAATGGTAAGAAAGTTAACGTAGAGAAGAAAACTTTTCCAGGGTATGTTCTTGTAAGGATGGATTTAGACGACGAAACATGGTATCAAATAAGAAACACACCTTCAGTAATTGGATTTGTTGGTTCAGGCAAGATGCCTATATCCCTATCAAAAAGAGAAATTGAAAGAATATTAGGGACCAATGAAGAAGTAGAAGTTAAAAAAGAATCTCCAAAGTTTAAACCAGACTTTGAAACGGGTGAAACTGTAAGAGTTACTACTGGACCATTTGCTGACTTTAATGGAATTATTGAAGAAATTAATTTAGACCAGTCAAAAGTCACAGTTTTGGTTAATATATTTGGACGGGAAACTCCAGTCGAACTTGGATTCACAGATATAGTTAAAAATTAGGATAACAATGGCTAAAGAAATAAAAGCAAAACTTAAATTACAAATACCCGGTGGGGGAGCAACACCTGCTCCACCAGTTGGCTCAGCACTCGGTCAGTACGGAGTAAATATTATGGATTTTGTACAAGCATTCAACAATGACACTTCAAGCAGACAAGGAGAAATTGTCCCAGTAGAAATTACTATTTATGAAGATAATTCATTCTCATACACAACAAAGACAGCTCCAGCTTCATATTTAATTAAAAAAGCAATAGGTCTTAATTCTGGATCTCCTGAACCCCATAAAGAAAAAGTAGCTAACATTACTACTTCACAACTTGAAAGCATTGCAGAGGCAAAGATGGAAGATTTAAATGCAAATGATATATCTGCAGCAGTTAAAATTATTGCTGGAACAGCAAGATCAATGGGTGTTACTGTAGACGGTGAAGCAATAGATGTTTTAGCTTCAAATGAAGCTGCAGAAAGCAGAGCTTCAGAAGAACCAGAGACAGAAGATTCAGTTCAAGATGAAGATCATTCGGAAGAGACTGTTGCTGTAGAAAGTAGCACAGAAGAAAATTAATAGATAGTTTGGGAGATTATTTAATCGTTTGAACCAAAAGGAGTTATATGAAAAAATACGGAAAAAGATACAATCAGGCAAAAGAAAATATTTCTGATTCAGAAACATCAAAAGAAGACTCAATTAATATCTGTAAAGAAAATGCAACGGCTAATTTTGATGAGTCGGTAGACGTTGTTTTTTCTCTAGGTATAGATCCTGAAGATGCTGAGCAAAATATAAGAACAACAGTTTCACTTCCAAACGGAACAGGAAAAGAAGTAAAAATTGCAGTTTTTGCTGGTGGAGAGCAGCTATCTGAAGCTGAAAGTGCTGGGGCAGATATTGTTGGAGGAAAAGAGCTTGCAACAAAAGTTACTTCGGAAGAAAAATTAGATGCAGATGTTGTCATTTCTACGCCTGAAATGATGGCTGAGGTTGGTCAGTTAGGTAAAATTCTTGGTCCTCAAGGGTTAATGCCAAATCCAAAAACAGGAACAGTCACAACGAATGTAGCTAAAGCTGTTGAAGATTTTAAAAAAGGAAAAGTCGAAATAAAAAATGATAAATTAGGGAATGTTCATTTAGCTATTGGAAAATCATCATTTGATACAAATAAATTATTAGAAAATTTTAATGAGGTGATAGCAGTAGTAGAAAAAGCAAGGCCAGCTTCTACTAAGGGTGATTATGTAAAATCAGTTCATATTTCATCAACTATGGGACCTTCTTTATCTGTTGATATAAATTTATAAATTTCATTGCTCATAAATTTTTTAAGACTATATTATTTAAGAACAATTAAAACCAAAGACCGATAGTGGCGTGCCTTAATATCTATCGCAGGTATACAGTAGGTCCTTGGTATGCAAGGATTTTTTTATGGTAAGAGAAGAAAAAGTAGAAGCAGTAAAAGAATTAGAAGAAATTTTTAAATCTGCAGGTACATTAGTAATGGCTGAATACAGAGGGCTTACTGTAAGTCAGCAAACACAATTAAGAAAAGATTTAAAGAATGCCGGTGCATCTTTTAGTGTAGTAAAAATGAGCCTTGCAAAGAGAGCTGCTGAAAATGTTGGTTATAAAGATATACTTGAATACTTTGCTGGACCGACAGGGGTAACTGTTATTGAATCAGATCCTGTTGAAGCTGCGAAAGTCCTAAAAGAATTTTCCAAAGAAAATGAAGCTTTTATAGTTAAAGGTGGATTAATGGATAAAGAGCCATTAACAATCGAGCAATTAAATGTTTTAGCTTCTATTGATTCCAGAGATGTTTTACTAGCAAAAATTGCAGGAGGCTTTAACGCACCAGTGTCTAAATTAGCAGGAACTTTAAAAGCAGTTTTAAATAAATCTGGTTTTGCATTTAAGGCACTAATTGAAAAGAAAGAATCGACAGGAGAAATAAGTTCTGAAAGTGAAAAGTCTGAAGTTTCTAATGAAGCTGAGGAAGAAATTAAGAAAGAGGAGGAATAATGGCAAAAATGACAACAGAAGAGTTGCTCGCTATTTTCGAAGAAATGTCAGTCTTAGAATTAAAAGAATTCTTAGATGCTTTTGAGGAAAAATTTGATGTAACTGCTGCTGCTCCAATGGCTGTAGCTGCTGCACCAGCTGGTGGAGGAGACGGTGGAGGCTCAGAGGAGGAGAAAGATTCATTTGATGTTGTTCTTGCAGATGCTGGTGGACAAAAAATACAAGTAATCAAAGAGGTAAGAGGCCTAACGAGTTTGGGACTTAAAGAAGCAAAAGAACTTGTAGATGGTGCACCATCAGACATTCTTACAGGTGTTTCTAAAGAAGATGCTGATAAAGCGAAAGAAGCACTTGAAGGAGCTGGCGCAACTGTAGAACTCAAATAATTCTCATATTATTTGTTTGCTTATATAAAAAGTACTAATATACTGTGTTCTTCGGTACCACTTATTAATTTTTTGAGGAGGATAGTTGTCCGCTGTTCAGAATTCTAGGCTTTCGTTTGCAAAAATTCCCAAAGTTCTAGAAATTCCAGATTTATTAATTGTTCAAAAAGATTCATTTCGTTGGTTTATGGAAGAAGGCTTAAAAGATATCTTAAATGAGATTACTCCAATAGAAGATTTTTCCGGAAGATTCTCTTTAAAGTTTTTAGATCATAAGTTCGAGGAACCTTTAAAAACTTTAGAAGAATGTAAAATAACTGATGCTACTTACTCTCAACCTCTTTATGTTATAGCGCAGTTTCTAGATAGGGAAACTGGACAATTGAAAGAGCAGACAGTCTTCCTTGGTGATTTCCCAATAATGTCTGATACTGGAACTTTTATTATCAATGGGACAGAGAGAGTAATTGTTAGTCAACTTGTTAGATCACCAGGAGTTTATTTTTCTTCTGAAATTGAAAAAACATCTGACAAAGAAATATATATTGGAAAAATGATTCCAGGAAGAGGAGCTTGGTTAGAGTTTGATACTGATAAGAGAGACACGGTCGGAGTTAGAGTTGATAGAAAAAGACGTCAACATATTACATCATTTTTAAGAGCACTATATGCAGTCGACCCAGAAAAGTGGGGTAAATATAAAATTGAAACAAAAGAAGATGCAATTGATTTGTTTGGAGACTACCCATCAATATTAAACACTATTGAACGTGATTCTGATACCAGTGCAGAAGAAGCTTTAGTTGATCTTTATAGAAAATTGAGACCTGGTGAGCCAGCAACAGTTGAGTCAGCAAGAAATCTGGTTAAGCAAATGTTTTACACTCCAAAAAGATATGACTTAACAAAAGTAGGAAGGTATAAAGTCGAGCAAAAACTTGGAAGAGACTATGGAGAAAAAGATGCTGAGACTTACTCAACAGAAGTAGACGGAATGATAAGAATCGAAGATATGATTGATTCAATAAAATATGTAATTGCTTTACATGCTGGAGAGAATACTTTTAGTAATCACTTAAACAGGGAAATACAAGTTCGTTTAGATGATATTGATCATTTTGGAAATCGAAGAATTAGGACAGTTGGAGAACTTGTACAGAACCAAGTAAGAGTTGGATTAAGCAGGCTCGAAAGAGTTGTAAGGGAAAGAATGACAACTCAAGAACCAGAAGCAATAACTCCACAATCTCTGATCAACATAAGGCCAATTCAAGCTTCTTTAAAAGAATTTTTTGGAACAAGTCAGTTGAGTCAATTTATGGATCAGCCAAACCCAATAGCTGCACTTACACACAGAAGAAGGCTTTCAGCTCTTGGACCAGGAGGTTTATCAAGAGAGAGAGCAGGTTTTGAAGTAAGGGATGTCCATCCTTCTCACTATGGAAGAATGTGTCCAATTGAAACTCCAGAAGGTCCAAATATTGGCTTAATTGGAACTTTAGCTACATATGGAAAAGTTAATAAGTTTGGCTTTATTGAAACTCCATATTGGAAAGTTGAAAGTGGTATTGTTAAAACAAATAAAGCAGTTTATTTGACCGCTGCTCAAGAGGATGATTTTACAATTGCCCAAGCAAATGCACCATTAAATGAAGACGGTACTTTTAAAAATAAAAAAGTTTTATGTAGGCAAACTGATGGTCAAATTTCTTTCATCAACCCAAAAGAAATTGACTACATGGATGTAAGCCCAAAACAAATTTGTTCAGTTACAACTGCTCTTATTCCATTTCTAGAACATGATGATGCAAACAGGGCTCTTATGGGTTCTAATATGCAACGACAAGCTGTTCCCTTGGTTAAGACTGAAGCACCTTACGTTGGAACAGGAATGGAAGAAAATGTTGCTCGTGATTCAGGAGAAGCTTTAATTTCAAAGATAAACGGAGAGGTGGAATCTGTAACTGGTGATGAAATTACTGTTAAGGAACAAGGAACAAATAAAAAGATTTCACACGAGATAAGAAAATTTAAGAGGTCAAATCAAGCAACATCAGTTAATCAGAAGCCGCTAGTCAGAGTTGGTGTAAAAGTAAAACCTGGAGATGTTTTAGCCGACGGACCAAGTACCCAAGGAGGAGAATTAGCTTTAGGCAAGAATCTTTTAGTTGCATATATGCCTTGGGATGGATACAACTATGAAGATTCAATTGTAATTTCTGAAAGGCTTGTAAAGGAAGATATTTTAACATCAGTACATATAGCTGAACATGAAATTGAAGCGAGGGATACGAAACTAGGAGAGGAAGAAATAACCAGAGACATACCTAATGTAGCAGAAGAAGTTCTTATGGATTTAGACGAGATGGGAATAGTTAGAATTGGTGCTGAAGTAACACCAGGAGATTATCTTGTTGGAAAAGTAACACCTAAAGGTGAAACAGAGTTAACTCCTGAAGAAAGATTATTGAGAGCTATTTTTGGAGAAAAAGCAAGAGAAGTTAGAGATACTTCATTAAGGGTTCCTCACGGTGAAAGAGGAAAAGTTATAGATATACAGATTCTAAAAAGAGATGATGGAGCTGACCTACCACCTGGAGTCAATCAAAAGGTAAGAGTATATGTAGCGATACAAAGAAAAATACAAGTAGGAGATAAATTATCAGGTAGGCATGGAAACAAAGGGGTTATTTCTAAAATTAATACAATTGAAGACATGCCTTTTCTCGAAGATGGGACACCAGTTGATATTTTGCTTTCTCCTTTAGGTGTACCAAGTCGTATGAATTTAGGTCAAATTTTAGAAACTCATCTTGGATGGGCTTCTGATCAGGGGTGGCAAGAGTTTAATGGTTCTTCAAAAGCTTCAGAAGGAGCTGACCCAGGAACTTTGATTTCAACTCCTGTTTTTGATGGTGCAGAAGAAGAAGAAATTCATGAAATTTTGAGAAATGTTAATCCAAATAGAGATGGGAATAGATTAGTTGATGAAGATGGGAAAGCTACTTTATTTGACGGAAGAACTGGTGAACCATTTGATTCAAGGATTACAGTTGGATATACATATATATTAAAACTTATACATTTGGTTGATGAAAAGATTCATGCAAGATCTACAGGGCCTTACTCAATGATTACACAGCAACCACTTGGAGGTAAAGCTCAATTTGGTGGCCAAAGATTTGGAGAAATGGAAGTTTGGGCCTTAGAAGCTTATGGAGCTAGTTATGCTTTACAAGAATTATTAACTATTAAGTCAGATGACACAGTAGGTCGTGTGAAAGTATATGAATCCATCGTTAAGGGTGATAATATTCCTGAACCTGGAATTCCAGAATCTTTTAAAGTTTTGTTAAAAGAAATGCAGAGTCTTTGTTTAAATGTTGAGATTCTTTCAGCAGGAGAAGAAATTTCTATGAAAGAAATAAGCGATGAATATGTAAAGACTGCCGAGACTTTAGGTATTGACATGACAAGACCAGAAGAAGACGAGGCAGAGGTTTAAGGAAAACTAATGGAAAAAGTATTTGATGAACTAAGTATAAGTTTGGCAACGACAGAACAAATGAGAAGTTGGTCTTTCGGGGAAGTAAAAAAGCCTGAAACAATTAACTATAGAACACTCAAACCTGAGAAAGAAGGCCTTTTTGATGAAAGAATATTTGGACCAACAAAAGATTGGGAATGTTCATGTGGAAGGTATAAGAGGATTCGTTATAGAGGAATTATATGTGAAAGATGTGGGGTAGAGGTTACTAGGAGAGAAGTAAGAAGAGAAAGAATGGGTCATATTGAATTAGCTGCTCCGGTTACACATATTTGGTATTTTAAAGGAGTTCCTAGTCGTCTTGGTTACTTCTTAGATATGTCTCCTAAAGAATTAGAGAAAGTAATTTATTTTGCTGCTTATCTTGTTGTTTCCATTGATGATAAAAAAAGAAAAAAAGATTTAAAAGAATTAGAAGAAGCGGTAGTTGCAGAGGTAGAGATTGTTGAAGAAGATCAAGAAGATTGGGAGAAAAAAAGAAATAAACAAAAAAAATTAGAGCTTAAAGCAATGGAAGATGGGAAAGTTCCTGAAGCTGAAATTCAATTAAGAAGCAAAGAGATAGATAAAGAAATGAGGCAAAAAAGAGCAAAGTCAGATGCTGAAATAAAAATTATTGAAGAAGCATTTCAAACTTTAAAAACTTTAAAGCCGAAAACTTTGATAGAAAATGATACTTTATGGCGAGAGATGATTGATAAATATGATGAATATTTTACTGGAGGAATGGGAGCTGAAGCAGTAAGAGAGCTTGTTGGGTTAGTCGATCTAAAAAAAGAAATGGAAAAATTAAATTCAGATTTAGATTCTAAATCTGCTCAAAGGCGTCAAAGAGCAATACAAAGAATGAAGGTTATAAAACCTTTTGCAGACGGAAAGAATCCTCCTGAAGCAATGATTTTGGAAGTTATTCCGGTCATACCACCAGAACTAAGACCCATGGTTCAGCTAGACGGTGGTAGGTTTGCCACTTCTGATTTAAATGATTTATATAGAAGATTAATAAATAGAAATAACAGACTAAAAAAATTATTAGAACTTGGAGCTCCTGAAATAATAATTAGTAATGAAAAAAGAATGCTTCAAGAATCTGTTGATGCATTATTTGACAACGGGAGAAGAGGGAGAGCTGTTGCTGGCGCAGGAGGGAGAGGATTAAAATCACTTTCCGACATGCTTAAAGGTAAACAAGGTAGGTTTAGACAGAATTTACTTGGAAAAAGAGTTGATTATTCAGCACGGTCAGTGATTGTAGTAGGTCCCCACTTAGAATTACAACAATGTGGTCTTCCAAAAATGATGGCTTTAGAGTTATTTAAACCTTTTGTAATGAAGAGACTTGTTGAACTTGGTTTAGCTCAAAACATTAAATCTGCTAAAAGAATGGTTGAGAGATCAAGAGCACAAGTATGGGATGTTTTAGCTGAAGTTATCGAAGAACATCCAGTACTATTAAATCGAGCACCAACTTTACACAGATTAGGAATCCAAGCATTCGAACCAATTCTTGTGGAAGGAAAAGCGGTACAAGTACATCCTCTAGTTTGTGAAGCATTTAATGCCGACTTCGATGGAGACCAAATGGCTGTTCATGTTCCTTTATCTTCAGAAGCACAAGCTGAAGCAAAAATCTTAATGTTAGCAACTAACAATGTTCTTTCGCCTGCAAGTGGAAACCCAATTGTTTCACCTAGCCAAGATATGGTAATAGGTCTTTATTACATATCTGAGTGTCATGATGATTTAGAATCAGCTGAAAAGTCTTACGTTGATATGAATGAAGCTCAATTGGCTTATGAAGCAGGGCATATTAAATTGCAGACGCCAATAAAAGTAAGGGTTCATAATCTTGCAGGAGATTCAGAATTACACTCTCAATTAAAGAATAGATTTTCAGAACTAATTGGTGATAAACCTGTTAATGGTAATCAATTAATAAACACAACTTTAGGAAGAATGATATTAAATACTATACTTCCTGAGGATTTTCCATATATACATTCAACTGTCAGAAAACCAGAGATGAGAAAAATTATTTCAGAAGTTATTGAGAGATACAATAAAGCTGAATTGAGATCTTTCTTAGACTCAATGAAAGAAATAGGTTTTAAATTTGGTGCAAAAGCAGGCTTAACGGTAGCTATGAATGATGTAAAAACTCCTCCATTGAAAAATGAAATATTAGAAAAATATGAAAAAAAGGCTGAAGAAGTTGAAAAGCAATTTAAGGATGACATTATTACAGAAACCGAAAGAAAACAAAAAATTATTGAAATTTGGAATGAGGCAACAGATCAAGTTCAGTATGCAATGAGTGAGGAGCTTGAGTCAGAAAAATTTAATCCAGTAGATATGATGGTGAAATCAGGCGCGCGTGGAAATATGATGCAAGTTAGACAGTTAGCTGGGATGAGAGGATTAGTTGCGAACCCAAAGGGTGATATTATTGAAAGACCTATTAAGAGCAACTTCAGAGAAGGAATGTCAGTATTAGAATATTTCATTTCAACTCACGGAGCTAGAAAAGGGCTCGCTGACACAGCCTTAAGAACTGCAGATTCAGGATATCTAACTAGAAGACTTGTAGATGTTGCAGCAGGAATTGTTATCAAGAATAAAGGAGATGAAAATATTGACTGGAGGGGAACAAGTAAAAAAGTTAGGGAAAAAGACGGAGAAGTAAGTAAATACTTGCACTCAAGTATTTTTGGTAGAGTTTTAAGTGAAGATATAAAAGTCAATAAAAAAGTAGTACAGTTTGGGGACAAGCAAAAATTAAATAAAGGTACTTATATTGATGCAGAGGCTTTAGATGCAATTGCTAAATCAGGTGTAGACAATATAAAGATACTTTCTCCATTTAACTCACTTGATCCAGAATCAATGGAAGCATTATGTTATGGATTTAGTTTAGCTACTGCAAGACCTGTTGAAGAGGGAGAAGCAGTAGGGATAATATCTGCACAATCTATTGGAGAACCTGGAACACAATTAACAATGAGAACATTTCATACTGGCGGTGTTGTTGGTTTAGATATTACGTCAGGATTACCAAGAATTGTAGAATTATTTGAAGCAAGAACACCTAAAGGAAAAGCAGTCCTATCTGATATAGAAGGTAAAGTGAAGTCTATTGAGATTAATGAAGAAGGAAATAGAATTGTAACAATCACAAGTGATAATGGAGAAAAAGAAATCCCTGTTTTAAGAAGGCAGACATTATTAATTGATCAAGGAGACAAAGTTGAAGCCGGTCAAGCTTTGACTAATGGACCTAAAGACCCGAAAGAAGTTTTACAGATAAATGGTGTTAGAACATGCCAAGAATATCTTGTAGATGAAGTGCAAAAAACTTATCGTGATCAAGGAGTTGAAGTTCATGATAAGCATGTTGAAATGATAGTTCGACAAATGTTAAGAAGAGTGAGAATTGTTAAAACTAATGATTCCGATTTCTTACCTAATGAATTAGTTGATTCAACTTTGCATAGAGTTGCTAGTAATGAACTAGTAAAGAAAGGAAAAGCACCTGCTGAGGGTAGACCAGAACTTATGGGTATCACCAAAGCTAGTCTTGCAACAGATTCATGGTTATCAGCAGCTTCTTTTCAAGAGACAACAAGAGTACTAACGGAGGCAGCTATGAAAAAGAGCACAGACGCTCTTACAGGCCTTAAGGAGAATGTAATTATTGGTACATTAATACCTGCTGGAACAGGTTCGGATGCTTATCAAAAATTGAATCCTTCTTTACCTGGTGCTCCTGAAGTTTCTGAATTAGGATTTATGGAGGTTTCTTCAGAAAATCAAGATTCTGAAGATGATTCTCTTCCAAATCCTGCACAATGGCTAGCTATGTTAGGCGATGAAGGAGATGAAGAAACAGAGTAAAAACTTGTGAATAATTCATTGTTGTAAGTTTGAATCTGTCATATACTTCTTTTTCGGTAAGAAAAATACTAATTTTAGATTGGAATAATAATGCCTACCACACAACAGTTGGTTAGAAAAGGACGAAAATCTAAAGTGTCTAAAGAAAAGACACCTGGATTAAGAGGAGCACCTCAAAGGAGAGGTGTTTGTACTCGTGTATACACAGTTACCCCAAAAAAACCTAATTCGGCTTTAAGAAAAGTTTGCAGAGTAAGACTTTCAACAGGTACTGAAGTTACTGCCTATATTCCAGGGGAAGGTCACAATCTTCAAGAGCACTCAATTGTTTTAGTTAGAGGAGGTAGGGTCAAAGATCTTCCAGGGGTAAGATATAAAGTTATTAGAGGTGCTCTGGACACCGGAGGTGTGGCAGAAAGAAAGCAAGCTAGATCAAGATACGGAAGTAAAAAAGATCAGTCATGAGAAGAGGACCATCATTAAAAAGAAAGCCAGAAGCAGACCCTTTATTTAATAGTATTTTGGTATCTCAGTTAACTAATCAAATTTTGTTAGATGGAAAAAAGGATACAGCTAGGAATATTGTTTATAAAGCGCTTGAGCTTGTTGAGAAGCAAGTTGGAGGAGACCCATTAAATACCTTGAAAGAAGCTTTTGAAAATGTGAAACCTCAAATTGAAACAAAATCACGCAGAGTAGGTGGAACTAATTATCAAGTACCTATGGAAGTTCCACATAGAAGAGGCACAACTTTAGCAATCAGGTGGATTGTTGACGCATCAAGGAAAAGAGGCGAAAAAACAATGCATGAAAGACTGGGTCGTGAGATTCTTGATGCTAGTAAGAATTCAGGTGCTTCAGTTAAGAAAAGAGAAGATGTTCATAAAATGGCAGAATCAAACAGAGCTTTTGCTCACTATAGGTGGTAATCATGGGTGCAAGATCTATAGAGCTTGAGAACTTAAGAAATATTGGAATTATGGCACACATAGATGCTGGAAAGACAACCCTTACAGAACGAATTCTTTATTACACAGGAAAAACATACAAGATAGGAGAAGTTCATGATGGTGCTGCAGTAATGGACTGGATGGAACAAGAGCAAGAAAGAGGAATAACTATTACCTCTGCTGCTACTACTTGTGCTTGGAATAATCATACGATTAATATAATTGATACACCAGGCCATGTAGATTTTACAGTTGAGGTTGAAAGATCACTTAGGGTTTTAGATGGTGCAGTTGCTGTATTTGATGGAGTAGCAGGAGTTGAACCACAATCAGAAACAGTTTGGAGACAGGCAGATAAGTATAATGTTCCAAGAATATGCTTTATAAACAAACTTGACAGAACGGGAGCGGATTTTGATTTTGATGTTGAGTCTATTGTTGAAAGATTAGAGGCAAGGCCCGCAGTCCTTCATATACCTATCGGTTCAGAAGCAAATTTTGTTGGTGTTATTGATTTGGTAGAGATGAAAGCGCACACCTGGACTAAAGACGATGGTTCAGAATGGGACATCTCGGATATTCCAGAAAATAAACTAGAAGAAGCAAAATTAAAAAGACAAGAACTATTAGATATTGTTGCTGAAGCTGATGATGAGGTTCTAGAAAAATATTTAGGAGACGAAGAGCTAAGTACTGATGAAATAAAAAGAGCAATTAGGAAAGGAACTCTAGAAGGATTATTTGTTCCTGTTTTGGCTGGCAGTGCATTTAAAAATAAAGGTGTTCAGTTATTATTAGATGCCGTTATTGATTATTTACCATCTCCATTAGATATAGAGCCAGTAAAAGGATTTAAACCAGGGGACGAAGAAAACGAAATCGAAAGAAAACATTCAGATGAAGAACCATTTGCAGCTTTAGCTTTTAAAGTTGTAAGTGACCCGCATGTAGGTAAATTAACTTATTTTCGAGTATATTCAGGGGTTCTAAATAAGGGAGATAAGGTACAAAACACTAGTACGGGAAAAGACGACCGCCTTGGTAGAATATTGAGGATGCATTCAAACTCAAGAGAAGATATAGATTTTATTTCAACAGGAGATATTGTCGCAGGCGTTGGTTTAAAAAATGCTAAGACTGGAGATACGCTTTCTGATTCTTCTAACCCGATTCAGCTTGAGTCTATGACATTTCCTGAGCCTGTTATTTCTGTTGCTATTGAACCAAAGTCAAAGGCTGATGAAGAAAAGTTATCAGAAGGATTACAAAAACTAGCAGAAGAAGATCCAACATTTAGAGTAAATTCTGATGAAGAAACTGGACAAACAATAATTTCAGGTATGGGTGAACTACATTTAGATATTCTTGTAGACAGACTAAAGAGAGAGTTTAGAGTAGAAGCAAATATTGGCAAGCCACAGGTTGCATATAGAGAAGCAATAAAAAAACAGGTAAATATTGAAGCTAAATACATAAGACAAAGCGGAGGTAGGGGTCAATATGGTCATGTAGTAATGGAACTTGAACCTATTGAAGAAGGCTATGAATTTGTAGATTTAATAAAGAGCGGGAGAATTCCTAAAGAGTACATCCCATCAGTTAATGCTGGGGTAGAAGCAGCAATGGAATCTGGAGTTTTAGCTGGATATCCTTTAGAAAATATAAAAGCTACATTAGTAGATGGCTCATATCATGATGTTGATTCATCTGAAATGGCTTTTAAAATTGCCGGATCAATGGCATTAAAAGACGGAGCTAAAAAAGCAGGAGTTAAGTTATTAGAGCCAGTAATGACTGTAGAAGTCGTTACACCAGAAGATTTTATGGGAGATGTTGTCGGAGATCTGTCCTCAAGAAGGGGAAAGATCGCTGAAATGGAACAAAGAGGATCTGCAAAGGTCGTCAATGCAAAGGTTCCATTATCAGAAATGTTCGGATACGCTACAGACTTGCGTTCAAGAACACAAGGCCGTGCAACATTTACGATGCAGTTTGATAGTTATGAAGACGTTCCCGACGCAATAACTAAAGAGATAACTGCAAGTATTCGTGGAGTAGAGGTTGAAGTTTAAACTTGCATAGCAAGTTGAGACTTTTATAAAAAGGAGAAGAAATATGTCAAAAGAAAAATTTGACCGAAGCAAGCCTCATGTGAACATCGGTACAATGGGCCACATTGACCATGGTAAAACCACATTGACGGCCGCGATAACAAAAGTTTTAGCCGAAGCTGGTTCAGGTGACGTTACAGCTTTTGAAGATATCGACAAAGCCCCTGAAGAGAGGGAAAGAGGAATAACAATCCAGATTGCACATGTTGAGTATGAAACTGAAAATAGGCATTATGCTCACGTGGATATGCCTGGACATGCTGATTATGTTAAAAACATGATTACTGGTGCTGCTCAGGTAGATGGAGCAATTTTGGTAGTCTCAGCAGCTGATGGGCCAATGCCTCAGACTAGAGAACATGTTCTTTTAGCAAGGCAAGTAGGTGTTCCATCAATAGCTGTATTTCTTAACAAAGTTGACCAAGTTGACGATGATGAACTTCTTGATCTAGTAGAAATGGAAGTTAGAGAGCTATTAAATGAATATGATTTCCCTGGAGATGATGTTCCGGTAGTAAAAGGTTCAGCCCTAGCAGCTCTTGAAGGAAAAGAAGATGGGATTAAAGCTGTTCTTGAACTAATGGAGAGCGTAGATTCCTATATTGAAGAACCAACAAGAGTAGTCGACAAGCCTTTCTTGATGCCTGTTGAAGATGTATTTTCTATTACAGGTAGAGGGACAGTTGTAACAGGAAGAATTGAACAAGGAATTGTTAATGTTAACGAAGAAGTAGAGATCGTTGGTATTAGAGAAACTACAAAATCAGTATGTACTGGTGTTGAAATGTTCAGAAAGCTTCTTGATGAAGGTAGAGCTGGTGACAACGTCGGATTATTATTACGAGGTATTGATAAAGAGGATGTTGAAAGAGGTCAAGTTATTGCGAAGCCTGGTTCAATAACCCCTCATACTAAGTTTGAAGCTGAAGTTTATGTTCTCACAAAAGAAGAGGGTGGAAGACACAATCCATTCTTTAAAGGATATAGACCACAGTTTTACTTTAGGACAACAGATGTTACTGGTGAAGTAACTCTTCCTGAAGGTACTGAAATGGTAATGCCAGGTGACAATGTATCTATCTCTGTAGAACTTATATCTCCAATTGCAATGGAAGAAGGAGTTAAGTTTGCTATCAGAGAAGGCGGTAGAACAGTAGGGGCAGGACAAGTAACAAAAGTTATTGAGTAATAAAAATAACCGGGAGTAGAATTAAACTCCCGGTTTTTTTTTGAGGAAAAGATGGTAAAACAAGATCAGCAAATAAGAATAAAGTTAAAAGCTTATGACAATTATGTTGTAGATGAATCTGCACGCAAAATTGCTGAGACAGTAATGAAAACTCAAGCAAAAGTCAAAGGCCCTATACCTCTCCCAACACAGATACATAGATATTGTGTAATCAGATCTCCCCATGTTGATAAAAAATCAAGAGAACATTTTGAAATGAGAATTCATAAAAGGTTGATTGACATTATTGAGCCAACCCCTAAAACAGTTGATTCTTTAATGAGGTTAGATTTGCCAGCTGGAGTAGAAGTGGAAATTAAGTTATGAATACATTAATTGCTAAAAAAGTAGGAATGACCCAAGTTTTTGATGAAAATGCATCTGCTTTAGGTGTAACAGTACTGGATGTTTCAAATTGTAGAATTGTACAAATTAAATCTCAGGATAAAGATGGATATGATGCTGTACAATTAACAATTGGGACTGCAAAAAATGTCAACAAACCAATAAATGAGCATTATAAAAAATATAATGTTGAACCAGGTCAAGGGTTATATGAAGTACCTATAGAACCTGACTCAGGCCTTGAATCAGGTATGAAAATAAATGTTTCTGATTTTTTTGAAGTAGGTCAAAAAGTAGATATTACTGGTTTTTCAAAAGGACATGGATTCACCGGAGTGATGAAAAGACATAATTTTTCAGGTCAAAAAGCAAGCCATGGAGTTCATAAAGTCCATAGAGCAGGTGGATCTATTGGAAATGCATCCTATCCTGGGCATGTTTTTAAAGGTCAAAAGATGGCAGGGAGAATGGGAAATGAGAAAAAGACTATACAGTCAGTTACTGTTGTCGGTATAAATGAAGAGAAAAATTATATTTTAGTAAACGGTTCTGTACCTGGAAAAAAAGGAAATGTAGTTCAAATTAAAGCTGCAGTAAAAATTAAATCTAATGATGGTGGAGCTTTAACATCAGGGAAAATTATAGAGAGATCCCAAAGCCAAATGGGAGTTTCAGAAGAAGAGTAAATTATGACTGTAAAATTAGATACATATATTACAAAAGAAAATAAAGTATCAAAAAAACAATATCCTATTGATGTTTCTACTGAAATCAATATAGGTTTAATGCATCAAGTTGTTACTTCAAATAGAACAAATCATAGAAATAATACAGCGTCAGTTAAAACAAGAGCTCAAGTCTCAGGAACAGGAGCAAAGCCATGGGCTCAAAAAGGAACAGGAAGAGCAAGACAAGGATCTCTTAGGTCCCCACAATTTGTTGGAGGAGGAGTTGCTCATGGCCCTGGTGGAAGAGTTTATAAAGACAGAACTCCAAAAAAAATGAAACGAAAATCTTTAAATATGGCTTTAACTCAAAGAATAAAGGAGAATTCTGTTTTTGTAATTGATGCAACTGATATGGATAAACCATCATCTAAATTAGCTTCGTCAATCCTTGGAGAGTTTAAGGTAGATAAGTCATTTACTTTTGTTTATGGAGATAATGATGATGTTCTCTTGAAATCATTTAGAAACCTAGATAAGTCAAATATTGTATCTTATCTAAAGCTTGCAACCTTTGACGTTGTATCAACAGATTTTACAATTTTCTCTCAGAGTGCAATTAATTTAATAACAGGTGATAAAGAATGAAATATTTAGAAGATGTATTAATTGAACCACTGATTTCAGAGAAATCTTATGACAGAATTGCTGATTCAAATTCGTATACCTTTTTTGTCCACGCAGATTCAAATAAACCAGAAATAAAAAGAGCAGTACAAGAATTATTTAATGTAGATGTTCTTTCAGTTAACACTATGTATAGAAAAGGAAAGAAGAAAAGATTTGGATATGTAATTGGTCAGCAAAGTACAAGGAAAATAGCAATAGTAACCCTTCAAGAGGGTCAAACTATAGAGGCTTTCGGGGTTTAATTATGGGATCAAAAAAAATTAGACCAGTTACACCAGGGATGAGAGGACAGGTTTCCGGTGACTTTAAAGAAATTACAAAGTCAAAACCAGAAAGATCACTTCTTAATTCAAAGAAATCTACTGGTGGAAGAAATAATAAAGGCCGCATTACCTCCAGACATAGGGGGGGAGGCCATAAGCAAAAATATAGAATAATAGATTTTAGGAGAATAAAGGATGGAATTCCAGCAAAAGTTGCAGCTATTGAATATGATCCAAACAGAAATGCAAGAATAGCATTACTTCATTACGTCGACGGAGAAAAAGCTTATATAATTGCACCTGATGGATTGACAGTTGATAGTTTCATTGAATCTGGACCTAAATCTGATATTAAAGATGGAAATTGCTTACCATTAAGAAACATTCCTGCAGGAACTTTTGTGCATGGTGTAGAGCTTCGTCCAGGTGGTGGAGCAAAAATGGCAAGATCAGCTGGTTCGTCTGTCCAATTAATGAGTAAAGAAGGAGGACTTGCGTTATTAAGATTACCTTCAGGTGAAATGAGAACAGTCCCTATGGATTGTCGCGCAACTATAGGTTCTGTTGGAAATGCTGAAGCTGAGCTAACAAAATTAGGAAAAGCTGGAAGAAAACGTTGGAAAGGTGTAAGACCACAGACAAGAGGTGTTGCAATGAATCCAGTGGACCACCCTCTAGGCGGAGGAGAAGGAAAATCATCCGGAGGTAGAACGCCAGTAAGTCCATGGGGAAAACCAGAAAAGAAAACAAGGAAAAAGAAAAAATATAGCAATAAATCAATTGTTAGAGGAAGATCTCAGAAAGGTAGAAGTTAGGTTATGTCAAGAAGCTTAAGAAAAGGTCCATTTGTTGACAACCATCTTTTGACAAAAGTTGAAAACGCACAAAATAGCGGGGATAAAACAGTAATTAAAACTTGGAGTAGACGCTCAACTGTTGTTCCCGAAATGGTTGGATTAACTTTAGCTATTCATAATGGAAGACAACATTTACCAGTATTTATAACAGAAGCAATGGTAGGTCATAAATTAGGGGAGTTTTCACCTACAAGAACATTTAGAGGACACCCAGGACAGACAGCATAATGGAAAATCAAGTAATTAAAGCAAAAAGTAAATATGTTAGACAATCACCTTATAAAGTTAGGTTAGTTTTAAATTTGATAAGAGGACTAGAGGTAAATGAGGCATTAAATGTTCTTACATTTACAAAAAGAAAGGCAGCTATTGAGATAAAACAAGTTTTAGAGAGTGCCATAGCTAATGCTGAATCAAATGCAGGTTTAAATTCTTCAAATCTTTTTATATCAAAAGCGATTGCTGATGAAGGTCCAACTTTAAAAAGATTTAGACCAAGAGCAAGGGGAAGAGCTGGAAGAATAAATAAAAGGACTTCCCATTTAACAATTGAATTAGAAAGTGTAGAAGAATAATGGGTCAAAAAACACATCCTTATGCTTTTAGAATAGGTATTGTCAATGATTGGAAATCTAGATGGTTTAGTCATAAAGATTATAAAAAATTAGTTAATCAGGATTATAAGATAAGAGAGTTTCTTTCATCCCAACTAATAAAAGGTGCTGTTTCAAGAGTTGATATTGAAAGAACAAGAGATAAAGTTCAAGTCGATATTCACACAGCAAGACCAGGTGTTGTAATTGGAAGGAAAGGAGCAGAGGCAGACAGGCTAAGAAAGGGATTAGAAAAACTTTCTAATCAGCCAGTAAAGTTAAATATTATTGAAGTTAGAGAAGCCGAATTGGATGCCCAGTTACTAGCAAGAGCTATAGCTGATCAACTTGAAAGCAGAGTAGCATTTAGAAGAGCTATGAAGAGAGCTGTCTCAGCAGCATTAAAGGCTGGAGCAGAAGGTGTAAGAGTAGAATGTTCAGGTAGATTAGGTGGAGCTGAAATGGGAAGACGTGAATGGTATAGAGAAGGAAGAGTTCCACTACATACTCTTAGAGCAGATATTGATTTTGGTAAAGCAACAGCCCATACAACAGTGGGGACTCTAGGTGTAAAAGTTTGGGTTTATAAAGGAGATGTAGTTGCATCAAATAAGCTACGTCAAGAAAAGATAGCTGCAGAAGCAAGCTTAGCGAGTGGAGGACCAGCAGCAGGAAGAGTAAAATCTGTGAAATCAAGGGTTGAAGCAGCTGTAGGAGAATCTAAAGATTCAAGAATTTTAGAAGCTGGTGGAGGAAAAAAATCGGGAGAACCGAATTCAAAGATTGTTGAAGCTGGTGGGGGTACAAAAATAACCCCAGTAAAAGCTCAAGAACAGTTTGAAGAAGAAAAGTCAATTTTAGAAGAAGAGTAGATTATGTTAATGCCAAAAAAAACAAAATATAGAAAATCCCATAGAGGAAGAAGAAAAGGTATGTCAAAAGGAGGCAATGAAGTTCAATTTGGTGATTATGGACTACAAGCTGTTGAAACCTCATATATAACGGGTAGACAAATCGAAGCTGCAAGAATCACAATCACTAGAACTATGAAAAGAGGAGGAAAGGTTTGGATTAATATATTTCCTCATAAACCAGTTACACAAAAACCTGCTGAAGTTCGCATGGGGTCAGGCAAGGGAAATGTGGAATATTATGTAGCTGTAGTAAAGCCAGGAAGAATAATATTTGAAATTTCAGGTGTTCCGGAGGAAGTAGCAAGAGAAGCTATGAGAAAAGCTGGACATAAATTACCAATTAGAACTAAGTTTGTATCGAGGAATGTATGAGTGTTGAAAATTTAAGAGAGCTTTCAATTCTTGAACTAGAGAATAAAATATTGGATCTTAAAAAAGAACTAATGGAATCAAGATTTGCACTAGCAACTAGCCAGCTAGAGGATACTTCGATATTTAAAAAAATAAAAAAAGAAATTGCACAAACAAACACTATTTTAAATGAAAAAAAATATGAAGAAAAAATGAAGGCATCAACTAATGACTGAAATACAAAGAACTTCTAGAAAGGTTAGAACTGGTGTAGTGGTCTCTGACAAAAGATTAAATACTGTCACAGTTGCAATAGAGATTCAATATCCTCATCCAAAATACGGAAAAATAGTTAAAAAAACTCGTAAATTACATGTACATGATGATAAATTTGATTCAAAGGTTGGGGATACAGTAGAAATTATGGAAACAAAACCAATTTCAAAAACAAAACGCTGGAGAGTTACTGAAGTTATTGAGAGGGCAAGATGATACAGAAAGAATCTAGGCTTAAAGTTGCAGATAACTCTGGAGCAAAAGAAGTTTTATGTATAAAGGTTAAAGGCAGTTCAAGAATTAGATATGCAGGATTAGGGGATGTTTTTACTGCGACTGTAAAAGACGCTATTCCAGGAGGTCAAATAAAGAAAGGTGACATAGTAGAGGCCGTCGTTGTTAGAACCAGTAAAGAGACTAGAAGAAAAGACGGAACATATATAAGATTTGATGAGAATGCTTGTGTTATATTAAACGAGCAAGATCAACCAAGGGGTACAAGAATTTTTGGCCCAGTAGGAAGAGAGCTAAGAGAAAAAAAATTTATGAGGATAGTTTCTCTTGCTCCAGAGGTGATCTAATGAAGATAAAAAAAGGTGATACAGTAAAGATTATTTCTGGGAAAGATAACGGTAAGGAAG
The DNA here is from genome assembly GCA_004214055.1 of Candidatus Actinomarinales bacterium. Classification (GTDB taxonomy): domain Bacteria; phylum Actinomycetota; class Acidimicrobiia; order Actinomarinales; family Actinomarinaceae; genus Actinomarina. The sequence goes on from SGYT01000004.1 coordinate 20,618, forward strand.
GCAAAGTATTACAAGTTATTCCAGCAAAAAAACTTGTTCTTGTTGAAGGGGTAAATATAGTAAAAAAGCATCAAAAACCACAAGGTCAAACTATGCAAGGTGGGGTTATTGATAAAAGCATGCCTATAGATATTTCGAATGTTTCATTAGTAGTAAAGAAAAATAGTGGAAGAGTTAGTTATAAATTTGATAAAAATGGCAATAAATTTAGAGTTCTTTCTAAGACCGGAGATGAAGCATGATACCGAGACTAAAAGAAAAATATAATATAGAAATTTCTGGTGAAATTCAAAAAGAACTTAATTTAACTAATGTAAATCAAATACCAAAATTAGAAAAAATTGTAATCAATATTGGAGATGGAAAAGCAGCCACTGATGGCAGAGCTCTGGAGTCCATGATTGATGAGTTAACTGCTATTTCAGGACAAAAACCTATTGTCAAGAGAGCAAGAAAATCTATTGCAGGATTTAAGATAAGAGAAGGTATGCCTATTGCTACTTCAGTCACTATTAGGGGTGACAGAATGTGGGAGTTTTATGATCGTTTTGTTCAAGTTGTTGTACCAAGGATAAGAGACTTTAGAGGATTTAGCACAAAATCATTTGACGGAAAAGGCAACTACTCTTTAGGTTTAAATGAGCAACTTGTATTTCCAGAAGTTGAGTATGACAAAGTAAGAGATATAAGAGGTATGAATATTACGATCTGTACAACAGCTAACGATAATAATGAAGGATATGTATTATTAAATTCCTTGGGGTTTCCTTTTAGGGAGAATTAAATATGGCTAAAACAAGTAAAGTAGTTAAAAACAATAAGAGACTGGAAACAGTAGGTTTTTACTATGAACGTAGAAAAGAGTTAATAAAAGTTATAAAAGATCCTAATTCTTCATATGATGAAAAAAGAGAAGCTCAAAAAAAGATAGCTAAGATGCCAAGAGATGCATCAGCATCTCGTCATAGAAATAGATGTGAAGTTACCGGTAGACCAAGAGGCACTCTAAGAAAATTTGGAATGTCAAGAAATACATTTAGAGATCTAGCATTAAAAGGAGAGCTTCCAGGAATAAAGAAAGCTTCGTGGTAATTATGGTTTCAGACCCAATATCAGATTTATTAACAAGGATAAGAAATGCTGTAATGGTATCTAAATCTAATATTGAAATACCTCATTCAAAGTTTAAATTTCAGTTAACAAGTTTATTGAAAGATGAAGGTTATGTATCAGATGTAAAAATTACAGGCGAGGGTACAAAAAAATTAATTAATATAGAACTTAAGTACTCAGAAGATGGAGCTTCAGTAATATCTGGTATGAATAGATTATCCAAGCCAGGCAATAGGGTTTATTCAAGTTTTGATAAATTACCAAGAAATAATGGAGGGCTTGGGACAGTTGTTGTTTCAACTTCTAGAGGGCTTTTGTCTGATTCTGAAGCTCGAAAAAGAAAACTTGGAGGAGAATTAATTTGTGAGGTTTGGTCATGAGTAGGATTGGAAATAAACCCATAAACATACCAGAAAACATTGAGGTAAAAATTAATAATATGGAAATTTCAGTTAAAGGACCAAAAGGAGAACTAACAACAGCTATTGTTGACGACAGAATAAAATTTGAAATATCTGAGAATATATTAATATTTTCAAGATCTTCTGATGAAAAAGAAGTTAAAAGTTTACACGGTCTTTATCGTTCCTTAGTATCAAATAATATAATCGGAGTCTCCGATGGTTATAAAAAAACTTTATCCCTCCAAGGAGTTGGACATAGAGCAGCTATTAAAGGTAGTGATTTAGAAATATTATGTGGTTTCTCTCATCCTGTAATTTATAAAAAAGTTGAAAATATAAATTATGAAGTACCTGACCAGAATACGATCATTGTCTCAGGGATAGATAAAGCACTTGTGGGACAAGTTGCAGCAAATATAAGGGCAATTAAACCTCCTGAACCTTATAAGGGGAAAGGTATTCGATATGAAGATGAGTATGTTAGAAGAAAAGCAGGTAAGGCTGCTGTATCAACCACTGGAGCTTAGATAAAATGCAATTAAAAAAGAATCATTCAAGACAAAAAAGAAAAATTAGGATTAGGAAAAAGATAAATGGTTTAGAGAGCAAGCCAAGATTAGCTATATATAAAAGTAATAAAAATATCTACGTACAAGCTATAGATGATCTCAATCAAAAGACAATTGCTACTTCAAGCACTTTAGGTGAAGAATTAAAATCAGAAAAATTATCATTAGAAACAGCTAAAAAAGTTGGTGAAATTATGGGTGATAAGTTAAGTAAACTTGGAATTAGTGAAGCTGTATTTGATAGAGGTGGATACGTTTATCATGGAAGAGTAAAAGCTTTAGCAGAGGGCATAAGAGAAAAGGGGATAAAATTCTGATGGCTGAGGTAGAACTCCAGGAAAATGTAATTCATATAAATAGAGTTGCAAAAGTTGTAAAAGGAGGAAGAAATTTTGCTTTTACAGCTCTTGTCGCTGTTGGGGATGGAAAAGGCAATGCTGGTATTGGGTATGGAAAAGGCTCAGAAGTACCACTAGCTATTCAAAAAGCCATTGAAAATGCAAAAAAGAATGTACAGAGTATTCCAATGGCGGGTTCCACTATAGTTCATACAATTACCGGTGAGCACGGTTCCTCAAAAGTTTTATTAAAACCAGCTGCTCCTGGAACAGGTGTAATTGCTGGTGGAGCTGCAAGACAAGTTTTAGAAGTTGCTGGAGTAAAAGATATTTTGGCAAAATCACTTGGTTCCCCAACACATTTAAATGTTGCAAAAGCTACTATGAATGGACTATTAAACCAAAGAACTCCTGACAAAGTTGCTGCGTTAAGAGGCAAGAAACCTTCAGAAATAGCACCACAAGGACTAGTTGATGCTTTTGAAAAGACAAAAGCAGAAAGAAAAACAGATTTAAAGGTAAAAGATGGCGAAAGTTAAAATTACATTGAAGAGAAGTCTTATTGGGCAAGGTCACAAATCAAGGGAAACTATAAAGTCTTTAGGTTTAAAAAAAATTAATTCATCAGTTCAAAGAGAGCTAGATGATAGCCTCTCAGGGATGCTTAATGTAGTAAGTCATCTGGTAACAGTAGAAGAAGTTTAGCAATGAGTAAATTACGATATCACCATTTAAAACCATCTCCTGGTTCATCAAAGTCAAAATTAAGAAAAGGCCGCGGTGAATCTGGAAAAAGAGGTAAAACAGCAGGAAGAGGTACAAAAGGTACAGGCGCTAGAAAAACAGTTCCGGCATATTTTGAAGGTGGCCAGATCCCACTTTATAGAAGGATACCGAAACTAAGAGGATTAAAAAATAAATCAAAGATGTCCTATGTTGTTGTAAACGTATCTGACCTTCAAGCTAAAAATTTGGAAGGTGAAGTTAATACAGACACACTAAGAGAAATGGGTTTAACAAGAAAAAAAGGGCTAGTAAAGATTTTAGGTAATGGTGAAATTACTAACTCAGTTAATTTAAAAGTACATTCAGCAAGTGAATTAGCAAAAGAAAAAATTGAAAAAGCTGGTGGAACAATAGAGATTATAGAGGTTTAATTTGAAGCTATCAATTTTTAAATATATGTTTAAAATTCCTGATCTTAGGAAAAGAATAGTTTTCACTCTTTTAATGTTTGGTGTATATAGATTAGGTGCAGCAGTTCCTGTTCCAGGAGTTGACCTTGAAGCAGTTCAAAGATTAACAGAGTCAGGTACTCAGGCAGGAATTTATGGTCTACTTAATTTATTTTCAGGAGGAGCCCTAGAAACATTTTCTGTATTTGCTTTAGGGATAATGCCATATATTACAGCCAGTATCATACTTCAGCTTTTGACAGTTGTAATTCCGAGATTACAAAAATTACAAGAAGAAGGAGAATCAGGAAGAAAAATTATTACACAATGGACTCGTTATGTGACTGTTATTCTAGCTCTTCTTCAATCCACAGGATTAACATATATATTTTCAAGGGGAAGCCTTACTGGTGGGATTTCATTAATTCCTAACTACACACCTTCAAGAGTAGGATTGATTGTTCTTACTATGACAGCAGGAACTGCATTTATAATGTGGCTTGGAGAATTGATTTCACAAAGAGGTATTGGTAACGGTATGTCTTTAATAATTTTTGCAAGTATTATTAGCCAATTACCTGCAAGTTTTGGCGGCGCTTACCAAGTAACAGCAGGCCAAGGAAGGATAGGTCAGTTTTCTGTATTAGTACTTATGTTTTTCTTAATGATTGTTGGGATTATTTATGTTGAACAAGGACAAAGAAGGATTCCAATACAGTTTGCAAAACGTGTTAGAGGCAGGAAAGTCATGGGAGGACAAAGCACATATATCCCATTAAAGGTTAATAGTGCTGGAGTGATTCCAGTTATATTTGCTACAAGCGTTTTATTTTTTCCAGCATTAATTGCAACATCCTTACCCCAAGATAATAGAGTTACTGCAGCAATTAGAAACTGGATTGATGTAAATTTAGCAAACTCTCAAGGAACAAGTTGGTTTTATATATTTTTTCTAGGAATGCTGATTATATTTTTTACTTATTTTTATACAACTATTCAATTTGATCCTGTAAGGCAATCAGACATGATAAGAAGACAGGGAGGGTTTATACCAGGAGTAAGGCCGGGTATTTCAACAACTAATTATTTATCCCATATTATTAATAGGATTACTTTGCCAGGTTCTGTATTTTTAGCATCTGTTGCTGTTCTCCCATCAATAGCATCTGCTATTTGGGATATACCTCTTGGATTTAGTGGGATTTCAATTTTGATTACTGTTGGTGTTGCTTTAGAAACTATGAAGCAAGTGGATAGCCAATTAAGTATGAGAAACTATGAAGGATTTATTGATTGAGTGATTTAGTAGTTTTTTTAGGGCCTCCCGGCGCTGGAAAAGGCACACAAGCATTAAGAATAGCTAAAAAATTTAACTTAACTCACATTTCGACAGGTGATATGTTGAGAGATCATGTAAGTAGGCTTACTAATTTAGGAAAAGAAGCAAAATCTTTACTAGATGAAGGTAAATTGGTTCCCGATAATCTTGTAATAAAAATGCTTACTGAAAAACTCAGAGAAGGAGATTCATCTAGAGGAGCCATACTTGATGGATTTCCTAGAACTTTAAAACAAGCTGAAAGCTTAGATGAAATTAGAGATAATTTTCCTGTAAAAAAAGTAATAGTCTTTGAAGCAGGTAAAGATGAATTGATTAAAAGAATATTACTAAGAGGGAAAACTAGCGGAAGGTCCGACGATACAGAGGATTCAATTACTGTAAGGCTTGAGGTTTATGAACAAGATACAGAACCTTTAATTGATTTTTATGAGCAAAAAGCAATGGTTATAAGAATTAATGCTGTAGGTGGTGTTGATGATATTTATAAACAAATCTCTAAAGAATTTTAGATTTAGGATATGTTAACTTACAAAACTTCCGAAGATTTTATAAAGATGAGTAAAGCTGGAAAGGTAGTTTCAAATATACATTATGAAATATATCAGAATACAAAACCTGGTATGAAACTAAAAGAGCTTGATGATATTGCAAAAAAAATAATTGAAAAATCTAATGTCGAATCAAGTTTTTTAGGATACCCCCAACCAGGGACGATAGATTTTCCAGGATATATATGTGCATCACCAAATGAAGTTATAGTACATGGAATACCTAATGAATATGTAGTTCAAGACGGAGACATACTTTCAATTGATGCAGGAGTAATTTATCAAGGTTATCACGCAGACGCAGCTTTCACTTTTGGAATAGGAGAAGTGTCAGAAAAAGATAAAGAATTAATGAAAATCACTAAATATGCTTTAAATGAAGGAATTAATTTGGTTCAGGATGGTCAAAAATTAGGAACCATTGGCCATAGAATAGACGAAATTGCATCAAAAAATAACTTTGGCAACGTTCGAAATTATGTCGGACACGGAATTGGCTTAGAGATGCATGAAGCGCCACAAGTTCCACATTATGGTGAAAAAGATACAGGTTTTGAACTTAAAACAGGTATGGCTATTTGTATTGAGCCAATGTTTAACATTGGTTCTGAAGAAACAGTGGTTGATGAGGATGGATGGACCGTCAAAACGGCAGACTCATCAAAATCTGCACATTTTGAACATACAATTGGACTAACAGAAGAAGGAACACGTGTTTTCACTGAAAACTTATTTTAAATTAATGTTTGTAATAGATTCAAATCGCATTATTCTGGTAAGTCGGTCTTAAAATCAAGGTTAATTTGGTAGAAAAAGAAAAAAATATAATAAAGGTTCAGGGAAAAGTAACTGAAACGTTACCAAACGCTTCTTTTAAGGTTGAGCTTGAAAGTGGTGCTGAAATATTAGCTCACGTATCGGGTAAAATGAGGATGAGATATATAAGAATCCTTCCTGGCGACATTGTTGAGATGGAAGTATCACCTTATGACCCTACAAGAGGTAGGATAACTTGGAGACATAAATGAAAGTAAAAGCAAGTATTAAAAAGAGGGGCCCCAACGACCAGATTGTAAGAAGAAAAGGGAAGCTTTATGTTATTAATAAAAGAAACCCTAGAAACAAACAGAGACAAGGTTAAACAGTAATGGCTAGAATTTCGGGAATAGACATACCTAGAGAAAAAAGAGTTATAGCTTCGTTAAGATACATTCATGGTGTTGGAGCAAAAAGAGCAGAGGATATTTGTGTTGACTTAAAAATTGACCCAGATATAAGAGTTAGTAATTTAACAAACGATGAAATTGCACAAATTAGAAAATACATTGAAGCAAACTTTAGAGTTGAGGGAGACTTAAGAAGAGACGTATCACAGAATATAAGAAGAAAAACTGAAATAGGAACATACCAAGGTGCTAGGCATAGATCAGGACTTCCTGTTAGAGGACAGAGAACACATACCAATGCACGAACAAGGAAAGGCCCAAGATTTGCAGTTGCCGGTACGAAAAAGGTACTTAAATAATGGTTGATGCAAAGTCAAAAAAGAAAAACAAAAGAAGAGTATCTTCAGGAGTAGCACATATTAAGGCAAGTTTTAATAATACGATTATAAATATTGCAGATAAAAACGGAGAGACAATTATTTGGACATCTGCTGGCTCCGTAGGATTTAAAGGTTCTAGAAAGTCAACTCCTTACGCTGCACAGGTTGCAGCCGAAGAAGCCGTCAGAAAAGCAACCGAATTTGGTGTACATAAATTAGATATTGTAATTAGTGGTACAGGCGCTGGAAGAGAAACAGCAGTAAGAACTTTACAAAATATGGGCATGGATGTAGGCACAATAAAAGATATAACACCAACACCACACAATGGGTGTAGACCGAAGAAAAGGAGGAGAGGATAATGGCTAGATACACTGGTCCAAGAGTTAGAGTCTCTAGGAGGATTGGTTTTAATGTTTTTGAAAATAAAAAAGGAGACAAAGCACTCCAGGATAGACCCTACCCGCCAGGTGAAAATGGAAGAAAACGAATGCGTGAGACTGATTACGGGACTCAATTAAAAGAAAAGCAAAAAGTTAGGTATATGTATGGTGTTATGGAAAAACAATTCCGCAATTATTACAAATTAGCTTCTAGAATGCCAGGAATTACAGGTGAAAACTTACTTATTCTACTTGAGTCAAGATTAGATAATGTTATATATCGATCAGGATTTGCTTCATCTAGGCCACAAGCAAGGCAGTTAGTTTCTCATCGACATTTTAAAGTTAATGGAAAATTAGTAGATATTCCTTCAATACAGGTAAAGGAAGGAGATAAAATAGAAATTAAAGACAAGAGTCAAGATTTAATAATTATACAGCATAGCATAGATACTGGCCAAGATAGAGAACAAGCATCATGGCTAAATGTAAATAAAAATAAAAAAAATATAGAAGTTTTATCAGCACCATCAAGGATTGACGCAAGTCAACAAATTGAAGAACAACTAATAGTAGAGCTTTATTCAAAATAAACTATTTTAGAGAGGAGATTGAAAGTTGCTAATACTACAAAGACCAGAAATATCAATTGAAGAGGTAAGTGAAAATAGGTCAAGATTCACGATCGAGCCTTTAGAGCCAGGTTTTGGCTTAACACTAGGTAACACAATGAGGAGAGCTTTGCTCTCTAGGGTGCCTGGGGTTGCTGTAACAGGTGTGAAGATTGAAGGTGTTAATCATGAATTTACTTCAATTCCAGGAGTTGTAGAAGATGTATTAGATGTTCTCTTAAATCTGAAAAGGCTAGTTTTGCAAGTCGAAGATTTAGAAGATCATACTTTAACAGTAAAAGCTAAAGGGCCAGGGGAAGTGAATGCTTCTCAGATTCAATGTCCTGCAGGTGTAGAAGTAGTAAATACAGATTTAATGATTTGCACTTTATCTAATGATGCAAATCTAGATATGGAAGTTTCTATATCGCATGGTGTTGGCTATATTCTAGCTGAAAAAAATAAAACAAGTGATCCAGCTTTTATTCCTATAGATTCTATTTTTTCACCAATTATTAAAGTGAATTACTCTGTTTCTCCAACACAAGTTGGTCAAGTAACAAACTATGATAAGTTAACTCTTGATGTTGAAACTGATGGTTCAATAAAACCAACTGAATCAATATCTTCTGTTGGGAAAACCTTAGGTGAATTATGGAAGCTGTTTGCTGATATAGATGAAGGAGTTGGACTTGAACTAGGGGAATTAACAATTTCTGAAGGAAGTTCTCCCGATTTATCATTATCAGTTGATGCACTGGACCTTTCAGAGAGGCCAAGAAACTGTTTGGGAAGAGAAAATATTACAACAGTTGGACAAATACTCGAATATACAGAAGATGATTTGTTAAATCTTACAAATTTTGGCCAAAAAAGTCTTGATGAACTTGTTTCCAAGTTAGATGAATTAGGATTAAGCCTACCTACCAGTTCAGATCTTGATTCTGGAGAAAATCCTGATGCCTAAACCAACTAAAGGTAAAAGACTTGGTGGTTCCCCAGCGCATGAGGATCAAATTATTAGCAACCTAATTAGGGCATTAATTCAACATGAAAAAATTGAAACAACAATTACAAAAGCTAAGATTGTTAAGCCTTACGCAGAGAAAGTTATAACAAAAGCAAAAAAAGGAACGTTACATGATAGAAGGCAGGTTTTAAAGATGATTCAAGATAAAGCTGTTGTAGCAAAACTTTTTGATGAAATTGGTCCAAAATATGTTGAAAGAAACGGTGGGTATACAAGAATTACAAGAACAACTCATCGTAAAGGTGATAAAACAGAGTTAGCTGTTATAGAATTAGTTTAATTTGAATACTTTAAAAGAGGTATGGCAACAATTTAAACTTTTTATAAGATTTGATATTGATACTTTACAAAAAATAAGTAATGATAGATATGAGTCGGGAAATGCATTTTTCATTGTATTTTTAAGTTTATTTTCTCTCTATTTTCCAGTAATTCTTAGTGTTAGGACGAACAATTTATCTGATATAGTATTTTTTGGTATTTTAGATGGCGCTTTTGCCTGGGTATTTGCAAGTCTTGGGATGTGGTTTTTGATAAGTAAAGTTTTTAAAGAGACTTTAGATCTTAATTCAATAATTTCAATAACAGGATATACACACGGATTAGTTTCTTTCATAAGTCTTGGAGTATTTATACAAGTATATTTTTCGTTCATTGACTTAAGAGCAATTCAAATTTTAACATTAGGGATATTTTTCTGGATGTATTTAGCAATTACAAAATCACTAGAGAATGCTTTTTTTATTGAAAAAAACAATGCAAAACTTTCAAGCGCTGTTTTTTTATTTATTATTATTTGGACATCAGGACCTTTAAAAATTGTGTTCTAAATTTAATAATTATAAAATTGAAATTTCCTACGATGGTTCACATTTTCATGGTTTTCAGAAACAATCAGATCTTAAGACAGTCCAGTCTGTTATTGAAGAGTCAATTGATTTAATTTTAAACAATTATAAGTTAAATTATGCTGGCAGAACCGATGCTGGTGTTCATGCAAAATCTCAAATTATTAGCTTAAGTACAAGTGGCAGCGTAAATACAGCTTTTTTAAAATCTCTCGATTCGCTTGTTGGTCCTGAAATTAAAATCAAAAAAATACAAAAAATTAATAATTCATTTCATCCCAGATTTGATGCAAAATCAAGGGTATATAAATATTTTCTTCAGAGTAGTAATACTTCTGAGCCCTATAATCGAAATTACAGTTATTTAGTAAAAACCAAAATTGAATTGAATGAATTGAAGTCTGTAGAGAGATTATTTATAGGAAAAAAAAATTTTAAAAATTTTTCAAAATTAAGAAAAGGACAAGATCCCTTTAGAGAGATAACAAAAAGTAAATGGTCAAAGAGAGATGGCTATTTTATATATACTATAGAAGGCAATTCTTTCTTACATAACATGGTGAGAGCAATAGTAGGTTGTCAGTTGGCGGTTGTTGAAAATAAAATTTCAAAGAAAGAACTAGCAAGTTCATTGATTCAACCGCAAAAAAAACGATTTAATTATATAGCCCCAGCACATGGTTTATATTTATGGAAAATAAAATACTAGTTTTCTTAAATATGAAAGCAATTTATAATAAAAGCTCGTTAAGATTCTATGGGTTTACAAAATGAATACAAAAACGACATTTAAAGGTATAGAAGCGTCAGATCGTAAATGGCATTTAGTAGATGCGTCTAACTTGCCACTAGGAAGATTAGCTAGTGAGATAGCACAAATTCTAAGAGGTAAACATAAACCAGAATATGCACCACATTTAGATGTTGGAGATTATGTTGTTGTTATAAATGCTGATAAAATTCAAATAACAGGAAACAAAGCAGAACAAAAGATTTACTATACTCACTCTGGATATCCAGGTGGAATTAAAGAAGAATCTTTTTCATCACTTAAAAAAAGAAAATCAGAAAAGATTATTGAGAGAGCTGTTTGGGGTATGTTGCCAAAAAACAGATTAGGCAGGTCAACTATTAAAAAACTCCATATTTATTCTTTAGACAAACATCCACATGGGGCTCAAAATCCCGTAGAATTAAATTTTGATATAAAGAAAGTAGAAGAGTAATGGTAGATGTTTTGCTAGGTACCGGAAGAAGAAAAACATCAGTAGCGAGGGTAATGCTCTCTGAAGGATCTGGAGAATATACATTTAATGGAAAAAATATAGAAGAATATTTTCCAAGCCCCTCTATGAGGATGAAAATAAATAAACCTTTTGAAGTAGTTGATTTAGAAAAAAAATTTGATTTGAAAGTAAATCTGAATGGTAGTGGATTATCAGCACAAGCTGATGCAGTAGCCTTAGGTATTTCTCGAGCACTAATTAAATATAATCCAGATTTGAGAGATAAACTCAAAAAAGCTGGGTTGCTAACTAGAGATGCAAGAAAAGTTGAACGCAAGAAATACGGATTAAAAAAAGCACGAAGAGCTGAGCAGTTCACAAAACGATAATACCTCATTGAAAAAATATTTTGGTACCGATGGAATCAGGGGAATCCCTGAAAAGTCTCTTGAAGAAGTAACAGTAAAAAAGATTTGTGCCTCAGTTGAAAAAATACTGGAGCCAAATTCAATAGCTTTAATTTTAGATACAAGACAATCATGTGATCAAATTACAGATTGGATTGTAAAAGGTTTTTCAGAAAAAATTACAATAACAAATTATGGAGTTTTGCCTTCAGGGTCTATGCCAATTTTGTTAGAAGCTTTCAATGAAGATCTTGGCATTGTAATTTCTGCTTCACACAATCCATCAGAGTACAATGGAATAAAACTTATTGGAAAGAATGGATCGAAGTTAGATGACGATATGGAGATTCAAATCGAGAAAGAACTTAATAATGTTAAAGAGCCTGATAAGTATTCAAAAGTCAATAATTCAATTAAAGGATATGAAGTTTATCTTGAATTTTTAAAGAGTGTTAATAATTTAAAATTAGATAAATTTGATTTAATGATCGATGCTGCAAATGGTTCGGCATATAAAATTATTGATGAGCTACTTAATGATAAAAAAGCTAATTTTAATTTAATTTCTAATAACCCTGATGGAAAAAATATAAATCAAGATTGTGGTGCTACATATCCAGAGAACCTTCAAAAAAATATCTCAAAGGGGCAAATAGGAATATCGTTTGATGGAGATGCTGATAGATTAATAATGATTGATGAGAATCAGCAAGTTGTTAATGGAGATGTTTTATTGACTATATTGTCAAAATATTTGCATGAAAAAGGTAATTTAAATGGTGATATTGTAGTAGGTACAGTTATGTCTAATTATGGATTTAAAGCTGCAATGACTGATTTTGGTTTTCAACTGATTGAAACTCCAGTTGGAGATAAATATGTTGCTGAAGCTATGAAAAAAAATAATGCAAAACTTGGTGGAGAGCAATCAGGACATATAATATTAAAAGATTATTTACCAGTTGGAGATGCCTTAGTTACTTGTCTTTTAGTTTTGGAAGCTATAGATTATTTTGGTATATCTATAGTTGATTTTAGAGAAAAATATCTAACTGAGTATCCTCAAAAATTATCCAATATTGAATTAGAAAACTCTATTAGCGATGAACAGCTTGAATTTATTAATCAAATAGCACTAGAGATGTCAATAAAATTAGATTTAGATGGTAGATATCTGATAAGAAATTCAGGAACAGAGCCATTATTAAGGGTTTTAGTTGAAGCCAGAAGCCAAGATTCAATGGAAAGTTTCTCTAATGAATTACTTACAAAAATTAATAATTACCTGAATTAAAGAATTTAAGTTATAATTGCATAACGAGCAAATATTAGCGCCAGGCCTTTGATTAGGTGACGAGGAAGTGTGTTATCGAAACATTCGGCGGATGCACACTCGGCTCTGCAGTCGTAATAGATTGTTTAAAAACAGAAAGAAATTTCTGAACAGAGACAATTTAGTGCAGTCTTATTTCAACTTGCTCGTTGGAATGGAGAACATATGTGTGGAATAGTCGGGTACTCAGGCCCAAAAGAGCCTCTTCCAATATTAATAGCAGGCTTATCGAGATTAGAATATCGAGGTTATGATTCTGCCGGAATAGCTGTCTCTGATGGATCAGAGATAACTATTGAAAAAAAAGAAGGCAAATTAGATGTTCTTAAAGAACATTTAGCTGATAGAAAAATCAATGGAAATGTAGGCATTGGACATACTAGGTGGGCAACTCATGGAGTCCCTAATGATGTAAATGCACATCCCCATTCAGACAATAGCCAAGATTTTGCAATTATTCACAATGGAATAATTGAGAATTATGCAGAAATGAAAGAAAGCCTTCTTAGTGAAAATTATTCATTTAAATCAGATACTGACACAGAAGTAGTTGCAGTTGAACTCAGTAAACAATGGAATGGTAATTTATTAGAAACAGTAATTAATGTTGCAAAAGATCTGGAAGGAACTTATGCGTTAGTTGTTACAACTACTAAGCAGGAAAATACAATTGTTGCAGGCAGGATGATGAGTCCTTTAGTTTTAGGAGTTGGAGAAGGAGAAGTTTTTCTAGCTTCGGATTCAGCGGCAATTCTTGAGCATACAAATAAAATGATTTTTTTAGAAAATGGAGATTTTGTAGAGATACATGATGGAAGTTATAGATTATTTGATACTGAATTAAAAGAGGTTGAAAGAGAAATCCAAATAATTGATTGGGAAGTTTCAGAAGCAGAAAAATCTGGACATGAGCACTTTATGTATAAAGAAATATTAGAACAAGCAGAAGTTATAGAAAGAACTATAAATGGAAGACTAGAAGAAGACTCTGTAGAGATACCAATATCTAAAGAACAAGCACAAAAATATGACAAAATATGGATTGTTGCTTGTGGAACTGCATATCATGCTGGGCTATTTGGAAAAGATTTATTTGAAAAAGTTTTAGGGGTTCCAGTAAGTGTAGAGCTTGCATCAGAATTTAGATATAGAGAACCAATAGTTGGAAAGAATGATTTAGGTATTGTTATTTCTCAGTCTGGGGAAACAATGGATACCATTGCAGCTACGGAACTTTTAAAAGAAAATGGATCTCATGTTTTAGCCTTAGTTAATGTTGTTGGGAGCTCTCTTGCGAGAATGGCAGATAGTGTATTTTATTTACATGTAGGTCCAGAAATTGGAGTTGCCTCTACTAAAGCATATCTTGGGATGCTAGTTGGACAGCTCCTTTTAGCTAAACATTGGGATTCTAAAAAGAAATTAGATGTTTCATTTGAAGATATTAAAGGTTTGCCAGTACTTATAGAAGAGACTCTAAAGTGCGAGCAAGAAATAAATGAGATTGCAGAGTCGATATATAAACAAAATGATGTGTATTTTATTGGAAGAGGACTGGACTACGCTCTTGCTGCTGAAGGTGCCCTAAAGTTAAAAGAAATATCTTATCTTCATGCAGAAGCACTTGCAGCAGGTGAGCTGAAGCATGGCACGTTGGCTCTTATTGAAGAAGGAACACCTATTATTGTTACTGCTAGCCAATATCATTTACTTGATAAGACAACAAGCAATGTACAAGAAGTGAAAGCCAGGGGAGCAGATGTTATTGCAATAGGTAATAGTTCATCAGAAAAATTAGAAAATATTTCAGATAGATATGTTACTTTGCCAGATAGTAATGAAATATTATCAACTATTATTTCTATAATTCCACTTCAATTTATTGCATATCACGTTGCTAATAAAAGAGGTGAGTCAATAGATCAACCTAGGAATTTGGCTAAATCTGTTACTGTTGAGTAATGGATAGAGGATATATATACGTCAATAAGACAAATTATTTAAATAATATAAATTATTTAAAAAGTCTTTCAGATAAAGAGCTTTGTTTAGTTGTTAAAGCAAATGGCTATGGTCATGGAATTGAATGGGCTGTTAAAACTGCTATCGCAGGTGGAGTAAAATGGTTTGCAGTTGCTGCTATTAATGAAGCTATAAAAGTACGCAGTGTTTCAGATAATGTTCGTATTTTGTTACTTACTGAGCCTTCATTATCAGAAATAGATAAAATAGTTTCAAACAATATAGATTTAACTGTTTACAATGATTTTTTTATTGAGGGATTAAAGAAATCAGATAATTCATTTAATACACACATAAAGATCGATACGGGAATGCACAGAGTTGGATGTGAGCCAGAAGATTTTCAAAAGATATATGAAAAGATTGAATCCTCAGAAAATATAAATCTTGCAGGAATTTGTACACATTTTCCTGTTGCAGATATAGAAAAGGAACCTACAGATAAATCGATTAAGTTATTTAAAGATCTCATTGCAAATATCGACACAAATGATTTACTAATTCACGTAGATAACTCAGGATCAACTTTTTATAACTTTGATCCAATTTTTAATCTTTCTAGAGTAGGTTTAGCAGTCTATGGTTGGAATATAACTCCTGTTGAAGTGGAGCATAAATTAAAACCCACAATGGAGATCAAAACAAGAATATCTAATATTCAACACAGAAAAAAAGGAGAATCTGTTTCTTATGGGAAAGCTTTAACACTTGAGAGGGACACGATAGTTGGAACTGCCCCAGTAGGCTATGCTGATGGTTTTCCTTGGAACTCCTTTCCTGAAGGAAAGGTAATAATTAATAATCAATTCTGTAATTTAATAGGAAGAGTAACCATGGATCAAATTTTATTCGACATCACAGATGTCAATGCTGAAGTAAATAATGAGGTAGTGATTCTCGGTTCTTCTGAAGATGGCAAGTCAAATATCTCTGTTTTTGATATTGCAGAGTGGAATAAAACTATTGAATGGGAAATCTTGACAAACATAACTGAAAGACTTGAGAGAGTAGAAGTTGAATAAAATTGATGTAACTCTAGATGAACTAGATAACTTTACAAAGGAGTATCTATTAGATTTACCAGTTCCATCAGTAGTTGGTTTTCAAGGCAGTTTAGGTGCTGGGAAAACAACAATTATAAAAAATATTATTAAAAATTTAGAAATTGAAGAAATGGTCACATCTCCTACTTTTAATATTGTAAGGAGTTATAAGAAAGATGATTTAGATGTATATCATGTGGACCTATATAGAATTTCTTCAATTCATGAATTTTATGATTTAGATTTGCCTCTATTTAAAGAAAATACCTTATTTTTTATTGAATGGTCTGATCTTCTCCCAGCTGCTAATTTGGACAATTGGAGATTAATAAAGATAGAAGTGATTGATGAAAAAACAAGAAAAATTGAGTATTAATAATGTATAAACTATCTCTTTCAACATCAGGTCAATATATTTCAGCAGCAATTTTTGATGAAAAATTGGTAAGTAGTTTTATATTTAAATCAGATAAAGGCTCTACAAGTTTACTTTTAAACCAGATTGAGGAACTTTTTAATAAGACAAATATTAAAAGAAAAGATTTAGATGGTATCTATTTTGATAATGGTCCAGGATATTATACAGGTTTAAGGATAGGTCTTTCAGTTTCTCAAGGAATTTGTGGATCATTAGGAATTCCTATAGTTCCTGTTAATGGTTTAGATGCTCTAGCATTTGCAGCTCATACAAGTCATAGAAAAATTTGTTCAATAGTAGACATTAAGAGAAATGAGTACGCATATTGTACATATAATCCCGTACCAGGAGGCGTTGCAAAAGAAACAGAACCAGAGGTTATTACTGTTGACAACCTAGAAATAAAAATTACTGGAGATTCTGATAAGAAATTATTAGTTGGTAATTGGGATTTATTAAATAATAAAAAAATACTTAATGATAGCAATGCAAAATTAGCTGACCCTAGGTTTGTTACTGCAGAAAACATATTCAATGTAGGGGAAAGACTTTTTCAGAGTAATAATTATCCAAATTTTAATGAAATTCAAATTAATTATATGAGAGAACCAGATGTGACACTTCCGAAAGAAAATTTAGTAAAGATGGTAAATTTTTATGATTAGTGAAATTATTGATTGCGATAGAAAAACAGCAGAAAACCTTACAGAAATTGAAAAATCTATTTTTGGAACTGCTTGGGACTCTGAGATTATTAAAGAAAAGATTGATAATAGAAAATTTAAGTATTGGATTTATGAAGTTGAGAATTCAATCAAAGGGTATTTGGGGATACAGTTTTTAGAAGAAGAAATAGAGATTCTTGGAATTGGAGTGAGTCCAGGGTCAAGGAGGAAAAAAATTGCAACAGAATTGATGGATGAGCTAGTAACTTATTTTGAAAAGAGTGATTATAGGAAAATAATTTTAGAAGTTAGAGAATCTAATGCAGTTGCTCAGAAGCTATATAAGAAATATGGATTTAACAAAATATCAAAAAGAAAAAAATATTATGTTGATGAAGATGCTGAGGTTTATCTAAAGGAAAAAATTTATGCTTGAGAATAAAGTCATATTAGGTTTTGAAACTAGTTGTGATGAAACAGCTATAGCAATTATGAGAAATGATGACCTGTTAGTTAATAAGATATCTTCTCAAGTAGATATCCACGAAAAATTTGGTGGTGTAGTTCCTGAAGTAGCTTCAAGAGCTCATTCTGAAATGATAAGAAACTTATTTCACTCAGCCCTAAATGAGGGAGGCATAGAGCTTTCTGAAGTAGATATAGTTGCTTCAACAGATGGGCCAGGTTTAGCAGGTAGTCTTGTTGTTGGTTATAATTTTGCAAAGTCTGTCGCTTGGTCTTTAGATAAACCATTTTTAGGAGTAGACCACATGGTTGGACACTTAAGTGCTCCTTTAATAGAAAACCCATCTTTAAAACCACCTTTTTTATCTTTACTTGTCTCTGGAGGTCATACACAAATTGTTTTAGTCGAAGAGTGGGGTAAATATAATTTAATTGGAACAACTATTGATGATGCAGCCGGGGAGGCTTTTGATAAGTTATCTAGGTATTGTGGTTTTGGATTTCCAGGTGGACCAGCTATTCAAAAAATTGGAGAAGGAGGAGATGAAAATAAAATTGATTTCCCCAGACCAAAGACTTCTAACAAGTTTGACTATTCTTTTTCTGGATTAAAAACCGCTGCTATTTATTACTTACAAGGACTTCCTGATGACCAACCTATAAGTAAAAAAGACTTTGCTGCTTCCTACCAAGAAGCAATTGTCGATTCTTTAATGTCTATATTTGAAAAAGCAGTAAAAGAGACAAATGTACCTACTATCTCAGGAGGTGGAGGAGTTATGGCAAACTCAAGACTAAGAGAAAAATTAATGATTTTTGCAGAGGACGAGAACAAAGAGTTATTATTACCGTCACCTCAACTATCTACTGATAATGCAGCCATGATTTGTGTTGCTGCAAAAAACAATTTAATTACTAATAATTTAGGGCTTGAAGACATTAGATTATCTTCAATAATTACCTAACAATAATAAAAAAAAATACGTATATAAACAAAACAGTATTAAATTCACAATGTAGAAAAAAAATTTAGGAGGTAATGTTAATGAATCTTCAACCACTCGGAGACAGGGTTGTTGTAAAACCTATGTCAGAAGAAGATATGAAGACTCCATCAGGAATTATTATTCCTGATTCGGCACAAGAAAAGCCACAAGAAGGAGAAGTTGTTGCTGTAGGTCCTGGTGAGCCTAATGATAAAGGTGAAAAAATTAAACCAGACGTTAGTAAAGGTGACAAGGTTGTTTACTCAAAATATGGTGGAACTGAAATAAAAGTAGATGGCCAAGAGTATTTAATTTTATCAAGCAGGGATATTCTTGCAAAACTAGGTAAGTAAGGGGAGAAATCAATGGCAAAGAAAACATTAGTATTTAACGAAGAAGCTAGAAAAGGACTTGAAGCAGGTGTTAACAAATTAGCAAATGTTGTAAAAGTTACACTTGGCCCTAAAGGTAGAAACGTTGTTCTAGAGAAGAAATGGGGTGCTCCAACAATAACGAATGATGGAGTCACTATTGCTAAAGAAGTAGATTTAGAAGATCCATATGAAAATATGGGAGCTCAACTAGCAAAAGAAGTAGCATCAAAAACAAATGATGTTGCAGGTGACGGAACAACTACTGCAACAGTATTAGCTCAATCAATGGTTAATGAAGGAATGAAAACTGTCTCATCTGGAGTGAACCCAATGGAAGTTAAAAGAGGAATGCTTGAAGCATCCAAAGCTGTTACTGATTTCATTGCTAGTTTTTCAAAGTCAATTGGTGGAAAAGATGAAATTGCACAAGTTGCTTCTATTTCAGCTGCAGATCCAGAAATTGGTGAGACAATTGCAGAAGCAATGGAAAAGGTTGGGAAAGATGGTGTTATCACTGTAGAAGAAGGACAGACTTTCGGTATGGAACTAGATTTCACAGACGGAATGCAGTTCGATAAAGGATTCATTTCACCTTATTTTGTTACAGATCCTGACAGACAAGAAGCAGTATTAGAAGAACCGTATATCTTAATTGTTAATTCAAAGATTACAGCAGTTAATGATCTTCTTCCTGTTCTTGAAAAGGTCATGAACTCAGGTAAGCCACTTATAATTTTGGCTGAAGATGTTGAGGGAGAAGCTCTAGCAACTCTTGTTGTTAATAAAATTAGAGGGACCTTTACATCAGTTGCTGTTAAAGCTCCAGGCTTTGGCGAAAGAAGAAAAGCAATGCTTGAAGACATTGCAATCTTAACTGGTGGAGAAATAATTTCAGAAGAGCTTGGTCTTAAAACAGAGAACACAACTGTAGACATGCTTGGAGAGGCTGAAAAAGTTATTGTTAAAAAAGACAATACAACAATTATTAATGGAAAAGGGAAAAAGTCTGATGTTGAAGGAAGAGTTAAACAAATACAATCAGAGATTGAAGAATCAGATTCAGATTGGGATAAAGAAAAACTTCAAGAAAGACTAGCAAAACTATCTGGTGGTGTTGCACAAGTGAAAGTAGGTGCTGCCACAGAAGTAGAGCTTAAAGAAAAGAAAATGAGAATTGAAGATGCTTTAGCAGCCACAAGAGCAGCAGTTGAAGAAGGAATTGTTGCTGGTGGTGGAGTAGCTCTAATAAGAGCTCAGGAGTCTGTAGATAAGATTACAGGTGGAACTGAGGGAGAAGCAATAGGCAGAGCTATTGTTAAAAAAGCACTAGAGTCACCTCTAAGACAAATAGCTGAGAATGCAGGATTTGAAGGTGGTGTCATGGTTGAAAATGTTAAGGGTGAAAAAGGAAATGTAGGCCTTAATGCAGCAAATGGTGAAATGACAGATCTTGTAAAAGATGGAGTAATTGATCCAGCCAAAGTAACTAGATCAACAGTTCAGAATGCTTCTTCAATTGCTTCATTAGTTTTAACAACTGAAGCACTTATAGCTGAAGAACCAGAACCTGAGGCTCCAATGCCTCCAGGCGGAATGGGTGGCATGGAAGGAATGATGTAATCATTTCTTAATTTTTTAAAAAAAGGTGGACAATGTCCACCTTTTTTTTATAGTAGAGACATGAATGGTATACGAGGCGCAATTGCAACAGTAAAAAATAATAAAGAAGATATTATTGAATCTTCGAAGCATTTATTCTCTGAAATAATAGAAAAAAATAATTTAGATCCAAAAAAAATTGTTTCTGTTGTATTCACTACAACTCATGATTTAACAGAAGCATTTCCAGCAAAAGCTATAAGAGATTTAGGATATGAATACATTTCAGCAATAGATACTTTAGCTCCAAATATTTCTTCAGATATAGATGGTTGTATAAGAGTTTTAGTCATATACAGTGAAGAAATCGAAGTTATACATGTCTATCTAAATGATGCAAAAAATTTGCGTCCAGACAGGTAAAAATCTATTTGCAAACTAGTTATACCTGCTAATATAAATTCAATGAAATTAAACAACACATACTTTTACTTTATCGAGCACATATAAGTTGCCCTAAAGTTACGTTGTGTGAAATCGGGCAAAGGCCCGATTTTTTTATTTAGGAGGAAGATTGATAGTAGTAATGAAACAATCGGCAACTGAAGAAGATGTCGAAAGAATTAAGTCTAAAG
>SGYT01000005.1 GCA_004214055.1 Candidatus Actinomarinales bacterium
TTATTTACAAAACCCAGTACAGCTAGAAATGCAAATATATTAGCAGCAACTGGAATGCTGATAGGAGTTGCTCTTACAATTTATACAAATATTGAATTTAATAATTTATTGTTTTGGTTAGTTACCTTAGGAGGGTTCTTGATTGGGGCTATGTTAGCAAGGTTGATTAAAATGACCGAGATGCCAGAGTTGGTTGCTCTTTTTAATGGACTTGGTGGAGGGGCATCTGCCCTTATTGCTTTTGTAGATTTAAATTTCTATGGATCAAGTGCTATATCAGCTTTTTCTTTGATACTAGGAAGCATAACTATTAGTGGAAGCTTCATAGCAGTATTAAAACTCCGAAATAAATTAAATATTAAGAGTGGTTATCTCTCGTTGGTTAACATCACCAGCTTTATATTTCTAGCATTGCTAGTGTTTTATCTCTTTAACAATGCATCTTTTGCAAACTTGGCAGTTGTTGCTCTTCTTTTAGGAGCACTTCGAGTTGTGTTAATCGGAGGTGCTGATATGCCCGTCGTTGTAGCTCTGCTTAATTCTTTATCTGGAGTAGCGGCAATGTCAGCAGGGTTTATAGTTTCAAATGTTATCTTGATTATTGGTGGATCTTTGGTGGGTGCATCAGGAATTATTCTGACACTACTAATGTGTGAGTCCATGAATCGAAATATTCTTAATGTTCTTAAAGGAGGTTTTGGAGGTGTTTCAGATACAGATAACGAATATAGTAAGGACCCTATTTCCGCAACTCCTGAAGATGTTGCAATTAGCCTAAGTTATGCAGAAAAAGTCATTATCGTCCCAGGTTACGGAATGGCTGTAGCTCAAGCACAATCTTCTATTAAAGATTTAACTGACATGCTAAAAAATATGGGAATTCAAGTAAAATTTGCAATTCATCCAGTAGCTGGGCGTATGCCAGGGCATATGAATGTTCTTTTGGCAGAAGTTGATATTGACTATGAAGATTTAATTGAAATGGATGAAATCAATAAAGATTTTTCTAATTCTGATGTTTGTTTAATTGTTGGTGCGAATGATGTCGTTAACCCAAGTGCCCGCAATAATGAAGATTCTCCAATATATGGAATGCCAATATTAGATGCAGATAAATCAAAACAGGTTGTGGTTATTAAGAGGTCAATGTCACCAGGTTATGCAGGTATTGCAAATCCTTTATTTGTAAATGAAAATACTAGAATGCTCTTTTCTGATGCAAAAGATGGATTAAATCAAATACTGAATTCTTTTGCCCAGGTTTAGATAGTTTTTTTATCTAAATTAAGACCATTTTTCTAAATAGCCTGATAAATTAAATTTTTTAGCTGTTGAGTCAGATGTCATGTATCTTATTTTTCCAAAAATAGGTCTTTCTGGTCCCCATGCTCTGTCATATCTGCCTAGAGTCCAAAAAATTCCTGAATAAGAATTAGGATCTCTTCCGTCTAATGCATATTTATTGTTTAGTTGAATCATGTAATTTAGTGCTGTTTTAGGATGTTCAGTCCATTCTAAGATTTTTTTACCCCATAACATGCGTAAATAATTCTGAATTATTCCCTCTTCTTTAAGTTGCTTTTGGGCGGCGTTCCAGACTTCATCATGGGTTTTTGAATTTTCTAACTCTTCAAAACTATAAATATGCTCTCTTTCGTCTTTCGAATGCTCTTCTAATGTTTCTAATGCCCATTCTGGTAAAGACTCGTACTGATCATAATTAGATTTGTACACACATGTATGAAAGCCCACTTCTCTCCAAGTGATTAATTGGTCTAAGAAGCCTTCTGCATTCTCAGACATACCCCACCACTCTCTTCTGTTTCCAACTTTTTTTTCATTTGTTTTATCTTTACTCCAGCCCTCCATTTCTGCAATCTTTTTAAATACTTCGTAAGAAGAAAGGTTTCCAAAATGAAAGTATGGGGATAGCCCGCTACCTACATCTTCTGAAGGGTGGCTTCTTCTTTCTGAGTAATCATTAAAACTATTTTCAAGAAAATTATCCATCCTTTCTTTGGCAGCTTTATAGCCTCCGGTAATATTCGATACCTTGACACTTTTATCTACCGGCAGCTCACTGACAAACTCCGGAATATTTATCTCGATAAAGTTTGTTGGCTCCCATTTTTTTAGAGTTGCTTTAATCAAGTCTTTATTGAAACTATTCTTTAATTTAGCTACTGGATTTTCTGCCGGAGGAGATTCTAAATGTTCAGCTATATTCTTGTGCATATTTCTTCTGAAGTCGTGTGCTCTTACAAATTCTTTTTCTGCTGATCGAATAGGCATTAAGCCGTTGGAGTCAACTATTTCATATTTACATGTAACAATTCCTTTTCCCTTAGCTGCCATTTGAGGAATGAAGTATGCTGGATAATCGTCAGAAATAACTACTGAAGCTTTTGATGCAAGACTTTCAAGTAAGCCATTTATTTCACCTACACTAGTCTCTACAAATGGAAAATATCCTGCTTTTGTCTCATAAAGTAAATCGTAATTATCTTTCATGCTTTCAATAATGAATTGTTGAAATCTATCACTTGCCCACTCATATTGAAGTTGCAATGGTTCAAATATAAGTAGTGGTTTATTTAATTCATTTGCCCACTCAATAGCTCTTTGTAAAGCATGGTTGTATCGTGTTCTTCTATACATAAGAAGCCAGTACAGAACGTATTCGCCAGTTTCAATATTTGGCTCTGTATCGTTTAAAATATTTATTCTGTTTTTATTTACTTTTAACATCTATATACCTATTATAAAAAAAATCTAAAACTTTGTGAATAATTTCACAAACATATTATATTTGTATTATACATTGTGAATTATTTCACAATGTATTAAAGAATGTGAAAAGAGGAAAAAAATGGAAGAGCTAACATATAGGCTTTTTATGGTTGGTACTGTGGGAATGCTTGCAGCTACTGTTTACCTATTAATGGCCTCAAGAGAAGTTGATGCTAAATACAGAAGAGGTGTTTACATATCTGCTCTTGTAACGGGTATCGCTTATTACCACTACAACAAAATGACTGCATCATATTTACTTAATCCAGGTGAATTTGATACAGGATTGAGATATGTTGACTGGGTATTAACTGTACCGTTAATGTTCGTCGAAATTATTGCAATTACTTCCGTGGGGGCAGTTGCAACAAAGAAATTTAGAGATTGGGGCTTTGCCGGTCTTGTAATGATAGGAGCTGGATATTTTGGAGAAATCTCTGAGGCATCATCAACCAACTACTGGATTGGTTTTGTCTTGGCAATGGCTGCATATATTTATCTAATGTTTCAATTACAAAATGAAGGTGAAGGAATGTCAGGGGATGAGCTAGTTCAATTTAATAAAATTAAGAACTTAATATTTATTGGTTGGATAATCTATCCATTAGGCTATATTTCACCAGTTTTGGGATCAGATCTAGGAGCGCTTAGAGAGCTTCTTTATAACGTTGCCGATATTGTAAACAAAGTGGGTCTTGGAGTTTTGGTACTTGGCTTAGCAAGAATTAAGTCAGGCGAAAAAATAAATTCCTAAGCTTATACACCCTCCCATGTATAGCTCGTTTAAACAGGTGACTAGCGATAGCTGCCTGTTTAAACTAAAAAATTGATTTATTTATCTTTTTTAAGGTATTTAAGATCAATTCTAATTAACCCGATTACAAAAAAAGTAAGGGTTGTAACTGGAAAGAGAAGAATAATAAAATACGGATTTGAAATTAAAGTTTTTAGTAACTCAGACATACATAAAATTTTATATACAAACCTGTATTAGACAAAAAAAATACAGAGAATTTCTTATTAATAAAAAACTCATCTAGTGTGTAATTGTTAAGGAAAGGAAATAATGACAAGAATCAGTCTTTATGCAAGTATTGTATCTGTTCTAGTATCAGTTTATATATTTGCTTTTATGGATGAACCTCATTTAGCTATTTATATAGGCTTGTGGGCTCCAACCCTTATTCTATATGGGCAAGCTTACGACAACGCTAACAAAAGCTAGATGTTTACAATGAAAAAAGTAGATAAAATATTTTTTTGGACTTTTTTATTTTTTGCGTTTGTAATGCACGCATACCTTGTTTTATCTACTTTTTTAAATAATTAATTTAAACTTTCTTCATATCTAACAGTATTTATTCCTGATAGGATTAGATTCTGTGAGTAGTTTAAGAGAAAAAATAAAAATGTCTCAAGAAGAAACTCTTCTCTTTCTTAAGAAACAAATATCTCTACAAATAGGAACAATAAATAAAGATGGGAGTCCCCATTTAACAACAATGTGGTATCTATATGATGGAAGTAGATTCATTTTTCATACTTATACAAAATCACAAAAAATTATTAATTTAAAAAGAGACTCTAGGATCACACTTTTAACAGAAAAAGGTAGTCAATATTCTGACTTGCAAGGAATAATTGTATATGGAACTGCTGAAATTATAAGCGGCAAAGACAGTTTAGAAGAAGTAACCAGACATATGGAAGCAGTTGGAGAGAAGTATATTAAAGGTGAAGATGGTACTCAGTATTTAGAGGGTATGAAACTTCAAGCTCCTAAAAGATCTGTTGTTGTTGTTAAGCCATCTAAATTTATTTCTTGGGATCACACTAAAATTTGAGACTAAGAAAAGGCTCTAGGTATTTCTTTTAATTTCTTGATTCTAGATATTCTTTTAAACCTTCTAAGTCATCAACAATATTTTCGCCAAATTTAAATAACCCCCATGTAAAATTATTTATTGGTTTAACATTATTTGCGTTTATGCCTAGTAGTTCCTTACCTTTTGCATACGAGTAGCCTACCTCAGCCGCAGTTCCAGAGTCTACATCCCTTCCTGTTAATAAAGCTACAACAATATCTGCAGAGTCTAAATATTCCATATCTACATCAAATACTTTGATCCTTTTCTCTAGAGTAAATTCACCTGTAATTAAACCAGCATCTCTATGAGGTAAAAAAACATCGTATGAATAACTTTCTATAATCTCAGCTATTTTTTCTAAATAACTTCTTTCATGATCATCAAATAATGGTCCAGCTATGTAAACTTTTTTCATACTTATATTCTATTTAAAAATTCTTTAACTTTCTTAAGGTCTTTATATTTTAAAATATCTTCTGTCATTGAGTTAATGCTCTCTAATATTCTTATGTCCCAAACTTCAGCTAATGGTATGACCTCCACTTTGATAAAAAATAAGCTTGTTAAGTTATCTATTGGTGCTGTGGTCTGTGTTTCAACTCTAAAATATAAATTTTCAAATGTGCTTAATTCTGGTTTTTTGTAGTCTGGATATTCACTTAGTTCTTTGCTTGTGGTGATTGTCCAAACCCATCTCTTTATAGGTTTTTTTGTCATGTATTCAGAAATTTTCTTACTTGCTTTTATTAATTTCTGATTATCAGCAACTGGTTTGTGTATTACTGAGAGTTTTTTTCCTAATTTCTCTCTGGGTCTCCACCCACTGGGAAAACAGATTGAAGCAGCCTCCATTTTTCCTTTATGCATTATTGCAAAATCTTCCTCAACTTTTAGAGTAATTTCAGGAAGTGATCTTTCTTTGTCTAGGTTGCAAAATTTCGAAAATTTTTGGACTAAACCCAGGTTCTTCGAAATCGAGGTTTCTCCATATAGTTTTTCTCCTAGTAAATCAATTTGTCTTTTTTTCTCTTCTAAGTACTCTTCATCAGGATTTTGATTATAAATAGGACCCTTATGTATGTTCATTGTCGGATTATTTGTAAATGGTGTCTTAACAAAATCTATATTCATTAATATTAATTTAATACAGAAAAGAGGAAAATTGGTAAATGCAGGTGTTTTATTGCTACATGGATTATTCGAACATAAAGGTAGGCACAGAATTAATGCCGAATGGTTTGAAAATCTAAATATAAAATCTCATTTAATCAATCTCCCTGGTCACGGCGATAATGTCGAAAATAGAGGTGATTTAGTCTCATGGGAAGAAAATAGTAAAGCTGTAATTGAAGGATTTAAAAGTTTAGAAAATAAAGAAAAGAGGATTTTATTTGGACATTCGTATGGTGGGCTTGTTGCTACCTATGCTGTTCTTAAACAGCTCATAGAACCAGATTACTTAATATTGACAGCTCCTCTTTTTGAAGATAATTATCCAAAATTTATAAGAAATCTTTCTGGAACAATGGCAAAAGTTGCCCCAAAGTTAAGGGCGCCTTCACCTGTAACAAGAAAGAATCTTTCAACAGATAAGAGTGTTTCTGAAGACTACTTTAATGATCCGTCCGTCTTTAGAAGCCTCACTTTTAGATTTGGAAATGCTATTACAGAAGCACAAACATATGTAAATAATAATATCGAAAAATTAGAGATTCCTACAATAGTACTCCATGGAAAGGGGGATGTTCTAGTCCCTATTTCTGGTTGTGAGAAAATCTCTCGATTAAACAACGTTACTTTTGTTGAAGTTGATAATTCTAAACATGAAATACTTAATCAAGACACAAGACCATTTGCGTTAAGTGAAATACACCAATGGCTAAGGGGAAATAAAATTATTTAATCTAAAACCTTTTTGCAAAGCATTTGCAATAAGTACTATCTATTTTATAATTTAATTATGCATGTACCTGATGGCTTTATAAACGCACAAGTCTCTATTGGATCTGGCATAGTTAGTTTTGCTACTCTCTGGGCTTATGTAAGAAATGCAAAAAATTTAGTAGCTGATAAGTTGATTGCTTTAACTGGCATGATGTCAGCATTAATTTTTGTTCTTCAAATGATAAATTTTCCAATAGCAGCTGGAACAAGTGGCCATTTACTTGGTGGGGCTTTAGCAGTGATTGTCTTAGGGCCACATCTTGGAATTATTTGCATCTCTATCGTTGTTGTTATTCAGTCTTTATTGTTTGCTGACGGTGGCTTAAGTGCTTTAGGAATAAATGTTTTTAACATGGCGATAGTTACTTCACTAGTTGGTTGGTTAGTGATTACATCTTGGAAAAAACTATTTGGAGAGGCTAACGTATCAATAATTTCAGGATCTATTGTTGCTGGTCTTTTGTCTGTTATTTTTTCATCTATTGCATTTGTGTTTGAGTATGCTCTAGGTGGAACAGTTGCTGTTCCGTTAAGCAGTGTTCTATTAGCAATGCTTTCAACACATTTGTTAATTGGTTTAGGAGAAGGCGTAATAACAGCTCTTATTGTCTCTCTTCTTCTTAGGGTTAGATCAGATTTAGTTTATGTAAAAACCAATGAGCATGTCTCGAATAACACATCATCAATTTATGGATTGTTTATTCTTCTACTTCTTTGTTTTACATTAATAACACCTTATGCTTCCTCCTCTCCTGATGGACTGGAATCAGTTGCTGAAAATTTTGGATTTTTAGAAACAGATGGTCTAGTTTTGTTTTTAAATGATTATGGAATATCAGGCCTAAACAATAGTTTCCTATCAACAGTAATTAGTGCAGTTCTAGGAATCGTTGTGGTTGTTGGGGTTAGTAACGTTTTTTTAAAATTACAAAAAAGAACTTAAAAAGTGGGAAAAAAAGATTAATTATTTTTTGATTAAATTAATGTTTTTTAATATCTTTATATTAACTTTTTGTGAAGAAAGTCTTTATAGACAATCATTACAAGAAGGGTTAGAGATAACCCTTGAAGGAGTTAATTCAGGAAACTGAAGAAGCGGAGAATTCAAGGGTTTTCTCATTTCTTGACCTTTTTCAAAGTTACTTACTGTTTAACTCAAATTCACTGAATATTTAATTTACTAAAACATAATGAACTTGGTAATCAAAACAAATGTTCCCTTTATTTGTTGGTATACAAAAATCCCTAGGAACTTTATTTCTTAGGGTGTTCAATTAAGCAAATTTGACTAATATTTTATACGATGGTGAATCAAACAAAGTTTAAAGTCTTAGAAAAAAAATGTACTGCGTGCTTCAAGTGTTCATTATCTTCTACAAGAAAAAATGTAGTATTTGGTAGAGGAAACCCTAACGCAGAAATGTTTGTAATAGGTGAAGGTCCAGGGCAGCAAGAAGATGAGCAGGGTTTAGCATTTGTTGGGAGAGCTGGAAAAATGTTAGATACTGCATTTTCTGCTGTTGGTCTTGATACGAATAAAGATTGCTATATTTCAAATATTGTAAAATGTAGGCCACCAAACAATAGAAAACCTTTGCAAAGTGAAGTTTCTGAGTGTATCCCTTGGTTAAATGAACAGATAAAACTAGTAAAACCAAAAATTATTGTTCTAGCAGGTTCAACTGCGACTGAGTCATTTCTTGGTGTCAAAGAACCTATATCTAAAATAAGAGGTAGGTGGATTGAAAAAGATAATATAAAATATATGCCTATATTTCATCCTTCGTACCTGCTTAGAAACCCATCAAAAGAGAAAGGTAAGCCAAAGTGGCTAACTTGGCAGGACTTAAAAAAAATTAAAAAAGAGCTTAGTTCTATCTAGAAGAGAATTCTTCTTTGGTACTTATAACTAATGATATAAAAATAAATATTCCAGAAATAATAATATTTCTATTAAATACTTCATTAAGGAATACCACACCCGCTGTAACTCCAATTATTGGTACTAGGTAATCAACCGTTGCGACTAACAGTGCACTCACTCTTTGAATCAACCAAGTAAACGTCATGAAAGCCCCAAGATTAAAAATAACTAGAATCGCTAGCCTAAATTTTTGGCTTGTGTCAAGAGCCTCTATCCCAACACCTGAAACAAAAAATACTGTCCAAGAAAGAGCCACTACTAAGGGATATTGGTATGTTAACCAACTAGTTACTTTATATTTTGGGGCATATTTTCTATTTAACACAGTAGCAAAAGCAATCCCTTGAACTCCTATAAAAGCTAAGGAGCCTCCTAAGAAAATATTACCCTGATCGAGTAAACCTGTTTCTCTTGATATAAATAAATACGCGATACCTGAAAAACCTGTTGCTATTGCTATGTATTTAGTTGTTGAAATCTTTTCTTCCTTAAGTAGTATTTTTAACCACATAACAGTAAAAACTGGCGCTGAACTAATCATTAAGGTAACTAGGCCAGAAGAAATATATTGAAGAGAGAAAATAAATGACCAACCTACAAGAAATATTGAAAAAACGCCAGTAAAAGAAGCTTCCTTTAACTGTGTTTTGTTAATTTTTCCTTTATCGAAAATTAAATAATAAGTAAAAAGTAACGACCCAATTATAGAAACTCTAGCTGTTACTAAAAATATTTCGTTGACTCCTTCTATGAGAAGGCTTCTTGAAATGACATTACTGGAAGCCCAAAAAAAAGCAGCTCCAAACAGGCATATAACTGTTTTAAAGATTGATGGTTTTTCTAATGCGTTAGTTTCAGGTTTACCCATTTGGTTAGCCTAACATTAATAGAAACTAAGAAAAATACTTACACTATTAGGTACAATGGTAAAAACGGGAGCAAAGGCTGAGAGGGTTTTAAAAACCGACCGTAAGAACCTGTTGGGTAATTCTAACGTAGGGAAATCAGTTCTTTATTCCCAATATTTTATAAAGGAATGACTATATAAATGGATGGACTTATAACTTATATAATAATTTTGGTAATTCTAACTTTGATCTATGTAAGAACAACAAAAATATCATCAACTGAAAAAGAATACTTTGTTTTAAGCCGGTCTGAAAATACTGCAGGACTTGCTCTAAGTTTTTATGCAAGTGGTATGGGTTTGTGGATATTAACAGCACCTGCTGAAGTAGCGTGGTGGGGTTTAGGGTATGACGTTATAGGTTATGCAGTTTCTGCAGCTACCCCTTTTTTATTACTATATTTTCTCGGTTCAAAAATTGCTGAGCTAACACCTGATGGTGCTACTCTTCCTCAGTTTATCCAATCTCGCTATGGAAGAACTGCTCAAATAGTAGTTTCATTAGTAGCAATAATTTATATGAGTGCTTTTTTAATAGCTGAATTCGCTTCTATAATTTTCTTATTTCCGTCTATTTCAGAAACATCTGGGATTGCTGTTGCAGTTTTAATTGGACTATTTACATTTGCGTATATAAGGAAATCAGGATTTAAAGCATCTTATATAACTGATAGATTCCAGGGAGTAGCAATTATAGTTTTGCTATTTATATTGTTTGGGGTTTGGTTTAGTGAAAATTCTTATGCAGATATAGTAAATTATTCAAAATTAGGTGGCATAAACAGTTTTGAAACTTTTAGCTTGAGATCTGCCCTTGCTGTAGTTTTAGCAGTAACAGCAGCAGAAATATTCTCTCAGGGCTATTGGCAAAGAACTTTTTCAGCAAAAAATAGTGAAACTGTAAAAAAAGCATCACTAATTGCAGGTTTTGGTGCTTTTATAACTATCCTCCTTTTAGGATTTGCTGGTGCAGTTGGAGCGGGGAAAGGATTAGAAAGCCCAACTCTTAGCTTTATAGAACAGTTTGAACTAAGTCCAGTTTTGTCAATCTTGCTAATAGTTCTTTGCACGCTTTTAGTTGCTTCCAGTATTGATACTCTTGAAAATGCAATATCATCTACTATTTCTTTAGATATTCTTAAAAAGGGAGCAAAAGAAGCAGAGTATACAACTTTAGGAATAGTGGTTTTAGCAATAATTGCATCAACTACAGTAACTAATATATTCTCAGTTTTCCTAGTAGCTGACTTATTTGCTACATGTTTAGTTTTTCCTGCTTTTTATAAATTAAAGACTAAGTCAACTGATCTGTTTCTTTTATTTCCTTTCATTCTTTCTTTATTGTGTGTATTTATTTATAGGTATCTATTCGTAGATCTAGCAAACAATCCTGGTGGTGTCTTTATTCCAACCGATCTTTACGGATTAGCTGATTTAAATACTTTTTTGGTTGGTTTCTTAACTTCCATGTTTATCACAGTTGCATACAATAGAATTTCAAAATAAACTTATTCAATAAGGATTAGGAACAATATTGAGACCAAATAATTTAATCGACTTTAGAAAAATATCAAATATTACTTCTAGTAATAAAGAGGTGTTAGCACAAAGTACAAAAATGGATTTTGATGAAAATACTTACAAAAATGAGCTTTGGAAATATTCAAAAAATACATGGAAAATATTTAAAGGATCAAAAAAAAGTAATTTTTCTATACCTAAATATTCCAATAATAAAAAACTAATTTCTTATATAAAGTCTACAAAAAATAGTAAGAAAAAAATTATATCTTCTATTTGTATTCAAAATGGAAATTCAATAAATACTGTATTTGAAACAGAAGATTCGATTCAAAATTATTATTGGTCTTCTAAAGATAGTTTTATATACATAGTCACTAAAGAGTGGGATAAATCTTTTAAAAGTATTGAAGATAAAGACATGGAGCCCCTTTATCTTGAAAATATACCATACAGGTTTGATACTCGTGGAATAATTTTTAATAAAAGAAACCATGTGTATAAAGTAAATATTTCAAACCAAAGAAAAACAAAAATTATTGATGGAGATAAAGAAGGCTTTATATCTATTGGTTCAATTGTTGAAAGTGGAGACTCTCTATATTTTACTGCAAATTCTTATAACGAATCTGGTTCCATGCTAAATGAAAAAATTATCAAAAAGACTGGAAGCAAGTTAGAAACTATCCATAAAGACGGAATGTGGGGGAAGTTATTTATTTTTAACAATGAGTTGCATGGAATAGGTTTAGATAAAAGATTTGATTGGCCAACTAATATAAGCATCCATCAAATTAAAGATACAGGTAAAACAACATTGCTTTATTCAAGTCTTGATCGGCCAATAGTAAATGTTAAATGTGAAGATTCGTTTATGTATATATTGTATGAAGATTCTGGTAAGCAACTTCTTGCAAAAGGTGATGGTAAAAATATTCAAATACTAATTGAGGATCAAGTTACTATATCTGATTTTGCAGTAGATTCAAAAAAGGTTGCAGTTGTTGTAAATACTTTTTCAAAGCAAGACGAAATATATCAGCTAGTAAATGGAGCGTTGGAAGATTGGGAAAATACACCTTCCAAGGCAAACTATAGTTTTCATAGAAAAGTTAAATCATACGAATGCATTTATAAAAGAATAGATACAGGTAAATCAAAAATTGATGCGTGGGGCATTTACGTTGGTAAAAACAACCCTACATTGCTGAGTATACATGGAGGTCCTGCTGCACAATATGGTTTTACTTATTTTGATGAATTTCAGACATATGCACAAGCTGGATTCAATGTAGTCGCATGCAATCCTAGAGGGGCGTCAGGTCGTGGTCATAAATTTTTAAGAGATGTTTGTGGAAATAAATGGGGAGTTAATGATACTCATGATGTTGTCTCTACATTTAAACAAATGGTAAAAGAATTAAAAATCTCTAATAAAAACTATGGAATAATGGGTGGCTCCTATGGGGGGTTTATGACTGCTTGGGTAATTAGTCATTATCCGAAAATGTTTAAGTCTTCTATTGTTGAAAGAGCTCTTTTGAACTGGGAAACAATGGTTGGGACGTCAGATATTGGTATAACCTTCCCAGAAATGTACTTATTAGAGGAGTTTGATAAAAATATAAGTCTCTACAGAAAAAAAAGTCCTATTAC
Organism: Candidatus Actinomarinales bacterium; assembly: GCA_004214055.1. Taxonomy (GTDB): domain Bacteria; phylum Actinomycetota; class Acidimicrobiia; order Actinomarinales; family Actinomarinaceae; genus Actinomarina. Next base: position 12,611 of record SGYT01000005.1, read on the forward strand.
TTATGCAAATAATATAGTTACTCCAACCTTAATTATTCATTCTGAAAATGATTACAGATGTCCTGTTGAGCAAGGTGAACAGTTGTTTTCTAACCTTAAAAGGAGAGATGTTGAATCAGCAATGATGCGTTTCCCTGCAGAAAGCCACGAGCTTTCAAGGTCCGGACAGCCTCTTCATAGAAAACAAAGGTTTGAAGCCATAATTAATTGGCATAAAAAACACCTAACTTAAAATTTGATTTAATCAATATCTCTATATATAAGTCTTGTTCCTCTTTTATTTAAAAAATATGCAAATATCCACTCAATCGCTACAAGTATCTTTGACCTATATCCAATTAGGTAAATTAAATGAATTAAGCTCCAGAATATCCAAGCTGTAAAGCCAGCCATTTCATAATTACCAAGAACACCTACCGCCTTAAATCTTCCTATCGTGGCCATCATTCCTTTGTCTGAATATTTAAATGGCCTTCTGTTTGATGATTGAATGTTATTTTTTATATTATAAGCAACGTATCTTCCTTGTTGTATAGCAACAGGTGCTATTCCAGGTAGTGATTCTCCATTTTCTGTTTGAAAGTTTGCTGCATCACCAATAACATAAACGTCTTCATCTTCTTTTATAGAGCAATCTAAATTTACAACTGCTCGTCCTTCATTATCGTTTTCTGTTTGGAGGTGTTTTATAAGGGAGCTTGCCTCATTTCCCGCTGCCCAGATAATATTATCTGCCTCTATTACGTCCTTGTCTGTAGTAACAAATGATTCTTTGATATTCTCAACTCTTTCTTTTGTTCTTATTTTTACTCCTAAATCATTTAAGTACTTGTGAGATTTCTTGGAAAGGGTTTCGCTATAGGCTGGAAGTATTTTTTCCCCAGCTTCAAGTAAATATATATTTGCATCCGAACTATTAAAATTTCTAAATTCTTTGGTCATATTTCTGTATGCAATTTCTGCAATTGAACCGGCTAGCTCTACCCCTGTTGGCCCACCTCCAATAATTACAAAATTAAGATATCTCTTTCTACTATTTTCATCTTTTTCATTTTCGGCTTTTTCAAATGCTTTTAATATTTTTTCTCTTATGTCTAAAGCATCATTTATAACCTTTAATCCTTTTGCAAAATTTGACCATTCGTTATTTCCAAAAAATGAATAACTTGAGCCTGTGCTAACTATTAACTTATCGTAACTTAGCACCTGATCATTATCTAAAACAACCTCTTTTGTCTCTCGTTTTATTTCCTCTACCTCAGCAAGAATTGTTTTTACATTTTTGTCATTTTTAAATAAGTTTCTAAGTGGAACAGTAATGTCTGCTGGGGAAAGTACTGCTGTTGCTACTTGATATAGAAGTGGTTGAAATAGATGATGGTTAGTCTTATCTATCAAGATAAAATCATTTTTACTTTTTCGTGCTTTTTTAAGAAAACTTAATCCGCCGAATCCACCACCAATTACTATAATTTTTTCCATTTAATTAAATTATAATCTTGAAAAAAGAATGTTTAATGGTCTCTCGATCTTGATGACTTTGTCATTGTTTTTTCTAATTTTCCATTTTTAAATGTAAAAGACTCTATACCATCAACTAAATGTTTACCTTGTTGGGATTTCTGTGAAATAACCTGTAAAACCATGCCCTCAAATGGGGAAATTAGCGTTATTGAGTGTTGTTTAAAGTGCTTTGATGACTGGTCTCTTCTAATAACGTCGCTAATCATGTGTTGTGATTCCCACGACCAATCATCGTCCGCAACAACAAATTTACATATATGCCTGGTCTGAGATTTATCAATCCTTGCTCCTGGACAAACTATCATCGATCCCTCTACCCATGGGTTAAGACCTACAGAGTCAATCTTGGGAAAACCAACATCAAAAGCAGAATCAATAATTTCATCTGTGTCTCCTTTTTCAAGGTTACGTTGTTTAATCACTTCTGATATAGAATTTTGCAATTCAAATAATTCTTGATCTTTTAAATCTTCTAATTCTTTTTTGTCCATACTTTAAATTAAAACAGGTAAGTAAGACATTTTCTCAACTTAATCATCTAAGTTTTCAAGGGGATTTTCTGGTTGACACACTTCAAATGCTTCCTGGACTTCATCTGAAGACCAATCTACGTCTGCATCTCTGAATGCAAAAAATCCAAATTCTCCCGGTGTTGGATCTGGAAAATCTATTCCCTCTTCTCTCATACATTGAGAAAATTCAAGAGATGCATCAATTAAAGCTGCTTCTACTTCAGGATCTAAATCAAACTGCTCAGGAAGTGCTCTTCTCAGAATGTCTTCACAGTTCGTAAAGGCTTCTTCAAATGCTTCTTCGTTTTCAATATTAAGTTCATTAAATTCTGGATTTCCATCAATATCGAAAGTTGGATCTGGAAAATCTATTCCCTCTTCTCTCATACACCGAGCAAACTCAAGCACTCCTTCTTCGAAGGTTATTTCTTCTTCGGCAACTGTTGTTTCTGTTGTTGATTCAATTGTTGCAACACGCTGGCTTTCTTCTCCTCCTATAGTGCAAAAACTAATAAACAATAAAAGTACGATTTTTTTTATTTTCTCACCGCCTCTGCTGGTTGTATTTTAGAAGCTTTAATAGCGGGATAAACTCCTGATAAAGCTCCTATTAATAAAGCCAATACAATTGCTCCTAAAACTTGGAGTATTGGTATTGAAAAAACGATATTTGAATACTCTGTATAGCCTAACGTTATTCCGGCCCCAAGTAACACACCCACTAATCCTCCAACACCTGATAACAAAACGCTCTCAAGTAAAAATTGGTATCTTATTTCTTTTCTAGTTGCTCCAATGGATCTTCTAACCCCTATCTCCATTCTTCGTTCAAGTACAGACATAACCATTACGTTTGCAATTGCTACACCACCAACAAGAAGAGCAACAGACCCTAGGCCTAAGAGAAGGTTTGTGAAAGCTACTTCTGCTGCCTCTTGTGCTTCAAGTGCATCAGAAGGTCTTGAAACGCTTACTTGGTCCGGATTTTCTGGGTTCATTGAGGGTGCTAAAACCTCTACAACATCTTCAATATAGGCAGGATTGGACCTTACGTATATTGTTGTAGGCTCCTCATCAATATTAAATAGTGTCTTTGCAACGCCGTATCCAATAAATACTGATCTGTCAAGATCCGGATGTATCTTTAATTCATCTAATATCCCAACAACTCCAAACCATTCGTTTTCAATTAAGATTTTTGTTGGTATTGAAAGATCTCTTATTCCTAACCTGGTTGCTGTTACACTACCTAAAACAGTTACTGGAATATCACTAAGGGCGTCATTTATAAAACGACCTTCGGTAAGTTTTCCACCAACAACATCTAGTAATTCTGATCTAGTAACAAGGGTGGAAATCCCGCCTCCTTCAAATTCAGATATAAAATCTGTTCTCCTAACTAATAAGTCTGTCTGTGTTGTAGAGGTTACTTCTTGTACTGGTCCAATTCTTTCTACCATTCCAAGAACTCCGTCAGGTAAATTTTCTTGAGTTCCAAAAAAACCAGCTTGTGGTGAAGCTTTTATAAGATTTGTTCCTAAAGACTCTAAAGTAGCTAATAAATCAGCTCTTCCCGAGGCAGAAATTCCAGTAACAGCGACTATTGCTGCAATTCCGATACCTATACCTATAGAGGTTAAAGCAGCTCTTCCTCTTCTTGCTTTAACTCCATAAAAGGCAACCATAAACAAGTCACTAATTTTAAGTTTTTGCTTCACTTATGCCACTATCTTTCCGTCAACTAACTTCACAACCTTCTTAAACTTTTTTGCATGGTTTTGATTGTGGGTAATCATTATTACTGTTTTTCCTTGTTTATTTAATTCTTTAAGAATCTTAAGTATGTTATCTCCTGACTCTTTATCAAGGTTTCCTGTTGGCTCGTCTGCAAGAACAAATGCAGGATTTTGGACTAGAGCTCTTGCTATAGCTACTCTTTGTTGCTGTCCACCAGACAACTCTTCAGGTAAATGTGTTAGCCTGTCTCCTAATCCAACCTCTTTTAAAACTTTTGCTGCTCTTTTTAGTCTCTCTTCTCTTTTGATTCCTTGGTAGAGCAACCCCTCTGCAACATTCTCTTGTGCTGTTAAACCTGGTAGGAGAAAAAAACTTTGAAAAATAAATCCAATTTTCTCACCTCTAAATTTTGACAACTGATCATCTGATAAAGTTGATGTATCTTGACCCTCTATCTCTATATGGCCTTCAGTTGTAGAATCTAACAGGCCAATCATATTTAATAAAGTTGATTTCCCACTACCAGACTCTCCAACTATCGAAACTAAGTCTCCTTCTTTTATATCTAAAGAAATTTGGTCTACAGCTTTTACAGGTGGTGGGCCTTCATATATTTTTGATATATTGTTTAACGATATTACTGTTTTCGTTTTTGATTTCATCTTGGTACGATTACGAGCTGCCCTTCACTAATATTTCCAACTATCTCAACATACCCATCCGTAAATACCCCTATTTCAACTCCTACATAAGTACTGTCAACTCCAGATTCTCCCGAGAAAACTTCTGTTTCTGAATCTCCATTATAGATTTCAACAGCGTAGCCTCCTTCAGCAAGAGCAATCAAAGCGTTGACTGGTACATAAAGAACGTCTTGAGATACTTCTGTTGTTACAAATACTTTTACTGGTGCTTGGTCATATATATCTATTTCTTCAGGGTTTGTAACGTCTAATTTAACTTGGATAAAGTTTCCGGTTTGTGTTTCTGTTACTACTTGGTCTATAAATTTAATGGTTGTGTCTGTTCTTTCGTCTGTTGGAAGCTCTATCTCAACATTTTCGCCTAAAGCAACAGTATCTTGATCTGCTGCAGGAAGCCAAAATAAAACCTCTATCCCAGTAGAAGAAATATTGTACATCTGTCCGTTTATTGTTACTGCTCCACCAACTTTATTTATATAGGAACCGACAATTAAAGGAGTTGATGAAGCGTATGCATTTGTAGGGCTAAATGTTTCAGATTTTGCTGTTAACTCTAAGTCTTCAAGTTCCTCTTTTGCCTTTGCTAGTTCTGCTTCCTGGTCAATCCCTTCGTTATATGCTTCAAGTGCATCATCATAAGCTTTTTGAGCTGTTTCTACTGCTAGTGCTTCTGTTGCATCTATTTCGGACTCTTTTCCTTCTTCCAGAGCTTTTATTCTTTTTTGTTTTTCAATAGATTGTTCGAGATCTTCTATTTCACCATCTAAAGTTCCTGCTGCTTTTTTTTCTTTTGTTTCAGGATTTGTCTCGTCTCTTAATAGTGTTATAGACTCTTCTGAAGCTTTTATGGAGGTGTCAGCAGCTTTCCATGCTGCGCTTTCTTCTGTTGCACTCTCTTTGGCATCATCTAGTTTTTTCTTTTTGTCGTTTACTTGAGCAATAGTTGTTCCTCCTGATGATATAGTGTCTTCTATTACTTCTATTGAATCTTTTTTAGCGTTGATTGCTACCTGTTCAGAAGGGGTTATTTCTGATTTTGTTTCAATTTTATAGTCTATATAAAGCCTATTTAGCATTGATGATGTTGTCTCATCAAATTTTTCATCGGCTATAAAGCCTTCTTCGGCATACCCAAGTGAGATTAATGCTTCTTCAACTTGTTTAATATCTGGTCCTTCATCTGATGTTAAGTCAAGAGTTCTATAAAAAGGTGTGGAGCCTTCCAAAAGGATGACTGGTTTATTATCTACAGCATAAAGCACTTGTCCATAATTAATAACTGTTCCTTCTTCTGGTAGATAGGTTATAACTCCAGTAATTGAAGAGTTCAACACTGCCTTATCAACCTGGCTTAGGGTGCCGTTATATTCTTCTTTTTTTGCTAAATCTCCTTTAGAGATTTTAACAGTAGTTAACTCAAGGGTTTTCTGAGTAGATAAGGAGGCTGTATTTTGAGAACCAAAATAAAATGAAGCAGCACCTACAGTAATAATGACTATCCCTATAATTATGTTTTTTCTTGAAATCATATTTATTAATTTTACCCTTAGTTGTAGATTACCTTACTTGTCTGTTCTTGAGGCTGTTCTTTCTGGTTCACACTCCTCTAAATACTCTTTAATTATTTCTCTGTCTTCCCCTGCTTCACTTAAATTTAGCTTTGGATCGTCTTGTGTGGGATCTGGTATATTCAAGCCTTTATCTCTTAAGCATTGGGCTAGTTCTAAGCTTTCATCAAATTTTTTTGCTTGTTCTTCTGGGTTAACGGACTCTCTGTCTGGCCATAATTCATTTTCTTGTATACAGCTCTCTACATCCTCCATTATTTCTCCTCCTTCTTCTCTACCTTTTTCTTTCCCTTCTTCATTTCTATTCATTTGTTGTAACATAGATTTTAAATCTTGAATATCAAAAGGTGTCTGGAGATCGTATCCTTTAGTGTTCAAACATTCAGTAAGAACTAATGGATAATCTTCCTCAGTAATAACTTCTGTTTCTTGAGCCCTAGTATTTATGTCAGTTAAAGTCGCTACACCTTGGTCTTTGTTGTTAGAACACGCAACAAGAAATATTAAAAGAAATACTATTTTTCTCATATAGCGAATACTTTAATCGTTTTCTTCCCTGAGGTCTTCTGGAACTTCGTATCCATTTTCTGTTATGCATTCCCTCACCATGGCCCTTAGGTCTTTTGCTGATATTACACCTGTTATAACATATTGTGGAAGAGTGTCTCTTAAGCCGTTTTCACTTGTTGGATCTGGAACGTCTAAACCTTTTTCTCTTATACATTGTGCTATCTCTAACTCTGCATCTAGTATTTCTGCTTGCTGTTCTGGGGTTGCCTGATCTCTAGCATCAAGTGGAACATCATATTCTTCAGCACATTTTTCTATTAGTGAATAAAATTCTTCTCGCTCTTCTTGATTCATTTCTACAAAAATAGGAGTTAATATTCTTCTTAAATCACCAGGTTTTTTTGGGTCTTCTAGTTCATAATTATTATCTCTAATACATTGTGCAAGCAATAGCTCTGAATCAGCCCAGGAACGCTCTTCTGGGGTAATAATTGTTGTTGTAGTGGAATCCATACCCTCTAGGGAGAGTACTCCTTGTTCTTCATCGTTGCTAAAAAAAGAACAGGAAGAAATTAGTAGAAAAACAACTAAGAACAAAGGAGTTCTTCTGTTCATTTTTTAAGTTGTTCCTAACTTTTTCTTAAGATCATCAGTAATTGTTGTCGGTTTGCTTGTTTTCATGTCCGTATAAACATGAACTATTTCAGAGGCACTAGCTAACTCTCCTGTTTCTTTTATGAACATGGCCATTATCCATGTCATGCTGGTGTTTCCTACGTCTTTTATTTTTAAACCAACTTCTATTTCATCATCAAAATACAAAGGTTTATTGTACTGCACAATAACTTGTACTGTATGAAAGTCTTTGTTTGTTTCTTCTATTTCTTTTTCGTAGTCGTAATCTAAGTCTCTGAAATATTCAACAACTGCCTGGTCGTAAAAAGCTAGATAATTTGCGTTATGCATTATTCCTTGTGGATCAAGTTCGTAATATCTTATCCTTGTTTCCCAGAAAACTGTAAAATCTGATTTTGTGACCTCTATCTTTGACATGGTTATACGAATATCTGAGTTTTTGGCTCAATACCTCCAGTTAAAGGCATTGCATATTCAAAAAATTCGTTTGTAACATAAGGCTTGTTTTGATCAAGAAAATCTTTTGGCATAACTTTTGTATTTTTTGCAACCTTTTCAAGCTCAACAAGGTCAACCTCACAATAATATTTTTCGGAAAGCTGTCTTTTTAATATAATAGATCCGCTATTTTCAGTTTTTGAGGCAATAACAGCATGTTGACCTACTCTTTCTGCTTCGTCTGCATCAATCTCTGAAACATCTGCCAAAAAAGATCTCTGAAGATACCCGAAAGTGTCTGCTCTTACTCTTGCTCCTTGTATGTTTTCTGAAACAATGTTTGCAAGTGTGTCTCCTAAGGCTCCTGAGCCTGATAATTGAATGTTCCCATGGCTGTCTTTTTTACCAGCAAGTCCTGACCCAGATTGATCAGCATAGGTTTGTAGAAAATATTCCCCTTTTTCATTATGAACCCCTTCTGAAACAGCTACTAGACACCTTCCTAGTGACTCATATACTTCTTTTACTTCCTTAACAAAACTATCTATATTAAATATCTTTTCTGGAACATAAACTAAATGGGGTCCATCTTCCTCTGTAGATTTACCTAATGTACTTGCTGCTGTAAGCCATCCGGCATGTCTTCCCATTAATATATTTATTTTTACACCTTTTAAGCTTCTGGTATCAGCATCATCTCCTTGGAAACCGTGAGCAACAAACCTTGCTGCAGAACCATAACCTGGGCAATGGTCTGTTTCAAGTAGATCATTGTCTACTGTTTTTGGTATATGAAATGCTTTCATGTCATAATTTGCACTATCTGCTCCTTTTTTAATTAGATGAGCTGTTTCTGCAGAATCATTACCTCCTATGTAGTAAAAGTTTCTTATGTTTTGTTTTTCAAATATCGATATAAGTTTTTCAATGTTGCTTTCACTTGGTTTTTTTCTAACAGAGCCTAGTGCTGCTGCTGGACTTTTTCCTATTCCGTAGAGCTGTGATTCAGATAATGATGATAAATCAACAAAATCTTCTGACAACATACCTTCTAGGCCGTGCTTTGCTCCTAGTATTTCATCAAAATTTTGATTGAGAGATTCTTTTATAAAGCCAACTAAGGATCTATTAATAACTGCGGTTGGTCCGCCAGATTGTCCTATAACAGCTTTTCCTGCTGACATCTATTTAGCTCCCGCTTTGATACACCGAAAGGAAGCCAAGGTACGATTCAGCTATTTCATTAACCGCCTCTTCCCTTGTTTTTTCTCCCTCGTGAAAACCTTTAAGTGCATTCCAGAATATAGACCTTCCTATGGCAAAACCCCTGTATCCGTCTACAGATGATCCTGCCCTCAGCCATTCGTTGACTTTTTGGTCACTTGCACCTCTGCCTAAAACAACTGCCATAACATTTTCTCTGTCTCCTGTTTTTATTGCGGCAGCTACATTTTCACAATCTTCTGATGTATCAAGGCCTTCTATTTTCCAAATATCTGGGTCTGCTCCTCTTTCTCTCATTTCTTCAACTACCCTGACTGCTAGTTTGGGTCTAATTTCTGAATCATATCGAGCTTGATCGTTTTCGACAGATGCAAGTTGTTCTTCAGTTGCTGGGACAAGAAACTCTAAAAGAAATTTTTTACCGTTTTCACTTAACCAATCAGACAATTCTTTAATCCTGCTTCCTTGAGTTTCCCTTATTTCTTCTTCGTCATCAGGGTTCCATCGAACAAGAATTTTTACAAAATCGGCTCCTACTTCCTTAATTTTTTCTCCAAACTGATCGCCATATTCAAAGTCAAAAACTTTCTGTCCTGATTTTTCAACTGGTGCAGCAAATTTAATATTCATCTCTTTTGCTTTTTCTTGAACTTCTAGACCAAAAGTTTCATCAACGAGTATTGCAGGGTCTCCACCTGCTATTCCAGATTCTTTAGCTTTTAGAAAACCATCAAATATGATTTGTTTCATTTCGCTAACTTTATTTGCTTCCCCTTCAGTTGGTTCTCTTCCTTCTACTCCTAAAAGTCCTTTTGTTATGGTGCCTCTATGGTCAAAAGCTAATATATATAAATCTTCTGAGTAGCCTTTCATCTTTTTCCTTACACTGTTTCTTTTTGTTTCCTTGTTCTTGAGTATACAAATAAACCCAGAAAGATGAACAGTACTAGATAAAGTATGTTGTTTTCAAAAACTGGGGGGTTTTGTATTTCTTCAAAATATTCATTCAAATAAATCAATCCCGGATCTTCTTCAGATTGTGCAATTTCAGATAATGTATTAATTAAATCAACTGTGCTTACTCCCCAGTTGTTTGCAAGGTTTTCATTTAAAAAATAGACATTATCATTCTGAATAGCTCTAATTTCTTCCCAACCAATTCTTGTTGAAAGATCTTTGTTCAGATAATCAGAATGGCCAACCACAATTAAATTTGGATTTAAGTTTATGACTTCTTCTTCGGAAAATTCAGGATAACCACTACCAAATGGATCTTCTTTTAGGTTAGCTATGTTTTCAACTCCTAAAAGATTGTAAATTTCGCCTATAAAAGAGTTTTCGTTAACCGTATATATTCCGTATGTAAAACCAATTTCATGAAATACTGTAATGTTTTCTTGTGAAAAGTTTTCAATAATTTCAGCAATGTCATTTTTCATTAAAGACACCAAGTCTGCTGCTTCTTCTGCTTTATCTATTAAAACTCCAATTTTTTCAATTTGAGAATAAACGTCTTCAAAGTTTTTTGCAGGTGGAAGTAGTGTGTAATTTATGTCTAAATCTTCTAGCCCTTCAACTATTCCATTGAAATCAAAAGCCACAACAACTAAATCTGGATTTAATTTCAGCAATTCTTCCGCAGTAATGGTAAATGCGTCTATTTTCTCAACAGATAGCTCTGTTTCAGAGAATGAGTCAACGCCGACTAAAAGATTCTCTCCTCCTAAAACCCTTATAACCTCTGTGTGGGTTGTTGATAATGAAACAACTCTTTGTTCTCCATTTATGTCTTCAGATCCTGTACACATTGATATGAATGTGGCAAGAATTAGTAATTTATATTTCATAATTTCCTTTCCTACCATGAGAAAAGACTGATACTCAATCCCTTCTCTCGAGGGTTTTTTTTAAGTTAAACTAAAAAGTCGACCTGACTTATCTTTCGAATTACAGTTGCGGGACAGTGCTAGATTTTCACTAACTTCGCTTTTTAATTTCTTTGTTTAAAAGATTCTAGCAAATTATTTTTGTTCGTCTTCTTCGTTTGAGATATTTTTAAAAGATTCTGAAAGTGTTTGCTCTTCAATGTCTCTTGGTACGTCTGGTCTTGGCATTTCTGGATAGGCAGTTTCATTCTTTTCTTTGTTTCTTTCATCTCTCATTTTTTTTACTGTTCTAGATAGTGTCATAAAGACTGTTTCTTTGTTTTCATCTTTTTCTTTTTTTGTTCTTCTTTGTTTTATGACGGTTTCTTCCCCATATGACTCTTCTAAAACAACAACCTCTATCCCGCCAACAAGGTCTGAAACCAAATTATAGAAAAAAGCACCTATTGTTGCTAAGGCCGTCTGCGTTAATAAATATACTGTTGCTAAAAACACAACTGAGGAAAAAAGTGCTTCTATGTTTCCAACAAGAGAAGCATTTTCATCTAAAAGCGCAAGCCTTCTTGCAATGTCTTCCAGGCCCTGAGGTACTCCTGCGTTGATTAATAAAACCCATAAAATACAAAAGCCCAAAACAATAGTAAGAGCGACAACAAAATTTAATACGAAAGTAACTTTTAAAACCGTCCAAGGATCTACCTTTCTTATTATTCTTCTTACTCTGTTTACTCTTACCATTTTTTTAATCTTCTGTTTTTATTGGTATAAAAGCAGATATTTCCTCTTCCTTAGAGAGCTTCATAACTTTAACACCTTGGGCCGCTCTGCTCATTTGTTTTATTTGCTTTACTGCACATCTTATAGCGGTTCCTCCCGTACTCATAAGCATAACCTCTGTATCTTCATCTACAGACCTTGCGCCTATTAAATCTCCTTTGGTTTCTGTTACTTTTAGCGCTTTTACACCCATTCCTCCTCTTCCTGCTCTTCTAAACTCTTCTAGCTTTGTTCTCTTTCCATATCCCTTTGCAGTAATAAATAAAAGAGTTTCTTCTCTTGACGTAGAAGCACCAACAACTTTGTCTCCCTCTCTAAGCTTTATTCCCCTAACACCCATTGCTGTTCTACCTTGAGGTTTTAGGTTGGTTTCGTCAAACCTTATTGCCTGTCCTTTCTTTGAAACAAGTATTACGTCTTCTTTTCCAGATGTTGTTTTTACAGAAACAACCTTGTCTTCATCTTTGAGTTTTATTGCTTGTAAAGATTTATAGTTTGAATCAAAATCTTTAAATGCTGACTTCTTAACCGTGCCTTTTTCAGTCATTATTAAAAGAAATTTCTCTGTTTCGTAGTCTCTTGTGTCAATTATTGCCTGAACCTTTTCGTCTTGACCCATTGAAAGAACGTTATGTATTAATGAACCTTTTGCTGTCCTTGTTGTTTTTGGAAGCTCGTGAGCTTTTGCTCTATATACTTTTCCTTGGTCTGTAAAGAACAGTAAATACGAGTGAACGGATGTTGATAAAAGATGTTCAATTACATCTTCGTCTGAAGAAGATGCTTTGACTCCTTTGCCCCCTCTTCCCTGTTTTTTATAAGAAGCGGAAGGAACAGACTTAACATAACCACCCGAAGAAACAGAAACAATTATTTCTTCATCCTCAATAAGGTCTTCTATCTTGACCTCTCCTACGTCTGCTACTAGCCTTGATCTTCTTTCATCTCCAAATTTTTCAGTTATTGCTTCTAACTCATCAATAAGAATTTTGTTTTGTTTTGCTCTGCTTTTTAGTATTGATGTAAGTTCTTTTATTATTTCTTTGAGTTCTTTTTTTTCTTCTTCTAGTTTTTCTTTTTCAAGAGCGGTTAGTCTTCGTAGGGGCATATCTAGTATGTGTGAAGCTTGTGTTTGAGATAATTTAAATTTCTTCATTAGAGATTTTCTTGCTACGTCAACGTCTTTAGAAGCTTTAATTGTTTTTATAATTTGATCTATTTTGTTTAGAGCTAATAAAAGTCCTTCAACTATATGCAATCTCGATTTTGCTTTTTCAAGCCTGTGTTTTGTTCTTCTTTGAATAACATCTATCTGGTGTTTTATATAAAACCCTATAAGCTGTGGAACGGAGAGGACTTTTGGAACACCATCAACGAGAGCAACTGAATTTACGGAGAACGAGTCTTGTAGTTGTGTTTGTTTAAATAATTGATTTAATACAACTTGAGGAACAGCGTCTCTTTTTAGTTCAACGACAAGCCTTGTACCGTTTCTGTCACTGCTTTCATTTCTTAAGTCTGAAACTCCTGTTAGTTTTTTATCTTGTACTAAAGATGCTATTTTCTCCATTATTCGATCTATTGACGCCTGATATGGTAACTCCTTAACTACAATTGCAGATCTTCCTTTTCCTAGTTCTTCAACGTCGGCAACTGCTCTTAGTTTTATTGAGCCCCTTCCTTTTAATATTGCATCTTTTATTGTTGGGGTTTCAACGATTAATCCGCCGGTTGGAAAGTCTGGACCTTTAATTATCTTTAAGTAGTCGCGTGGTTTTGGGTCTTTTGTTTTTAATGTAAATTTAACTGCCTCGGTAATTTCTTGTAAGTTGTATGGTGGCATATTTGTCGCCATTGCTACAGCAATTCCTTCTGCTCCATTTATAAGTAGGTTTGGAAACCTTCCAGGTAGTACTTTTGGTTCTGTTGTTTCTCCAGAGTAATTTGGTTCAAAGTCAACAGTTTCCTCATCAATCCCGTCAAGAAGCTGTGACGCCAATAAAGACATTCTAGATTCTGTATATCTCATTGCTGCTGGGGGGTCGTCTGGGGTTCCAAAGTTTCCTTGTGGCTCGATAAGCGGATATCTTGTACTGAAGTGTTGACCCAACCTTACAAGGGTTCCATAAATAGCTTCATTACCATGTGGGTGATAATTACCCATAACATCACCAACAACTTTTGAGCATTTTCTAAATGGTCCAGTTGGTCTAATACCTGTCTCATACATTGAATAAAGAATTCTTCTTTGAACCGGCTTTAATCCGTCCTTTACATCTGGAAGCGCTCTGGAAACAATAACCGACATTGCATAGTCTAGAAAAGATTTAGAAATTTCATCTTCTACAGCTATCGCTCCGTTTTGGACTACAGGTTTCTTTGCTACAGGTTTTTTTGCTACAGGTTTTTTTCTAGCTGTTTTCTTTGCTACAGGTTTTTTTCTAGCTGTTTTCTTTGCTGGCATTATACGTCCAAAAATCTAACGTCTTTTGCGTTTTGTTCAATAAATGTTTTTCTCTTTGAAACATCGTTACCCATGAGAATCTCGAACATGTTTGCTGCTTTAGCTTCTGCTGCTTTTCCATCAGCAATACTGACCTTTATTAGGCTTCTTGTTTCTGGATTCATTGCTGTGTCCCACAGCTCCCCGGCGTTCATCTCTCCTAGTCCTTTAAACCTGCTTATATCAAATTTTTTATTTTTATTTTCTTTCTTAAACCTCTCTAGGGCTTGGTCGTCTTTAAGATAGTTTATCGATCCAGAAGATTTCGCTCTATAAAGAGGGGGTTCAGCAATCCAAACCTTGCCTTCTTTAATAAGCCCAGGCATAAATTTAAAGAAAAATGTTAATAATAGTGTTCTTATATGGGCTCCATCAACGTCAGCATCTGTTAAAAGAATTATCTTGTCGTACCTTGATTCTTCGCCTTTGTATTCAGCTTTTATTCCTGTACCAATAGCTTTTATAAGAGAGCTTATTTCTTCATTCTGTAGTGCTCTGTTTTCTGTAACTTTTTGTACGTTAATGATCTTTCCTCTTATTGGTAATATTGCTTGTGTTCTGGATTCTCTAGCCTGCTTCGCTGGGCCTGCTGCAGAATCTCCCTCAACTATAAATAATTCACTTTCACTCGGATTTGTAGAGGAGCAGTCTGCAAGCTTACCTGGAAGCCCAGATGTTTCTAAAATGCTTTTTCTTTTTGTAAGTTCTCTTGCTTTTTTAGCACTCATTCTCGCTTTTGCTGCTACAGCACATCTTTCTACAATAGCTCTTCCTTCTTTTGTGTTTTTAGATAACCATTTTGGCAGTTCTTTGTTTACTAAAACCTGCACTTTTGACTTCATTTCTGTATTTCCAAGTTTTGTTTTTGTTTGACCTTCGAATTGTGGTTCTTTTACCCTAACTGAGATTACCCCTGTTATTCCTTCCCTTATGTCATCACCCGTTAGTGAGATGTCTGAGTGTAGGTTTCTTGATTTTGCAAAATCATTAATTGCTTTTGTTATGGCTGTTCGTAAGCCCTCTTCATGGGTGCCCCCTTCCAGTGTGTGGATGTTGTTTGCAAAACTTTTAATATTTACATCATCTTCATTTTTCCACTGAAGAGCTACTTCAATTTCTGAATCTTTACTTTGGTCGGAAAAGGATATTGTTTTTTCATGAAGGACTTCAAAACCATCATTTAAATAATCAACAAAATCAACCAAACCGCCTTTGTATAAAAACTTATCTTTTGTTGCTGGTTTTACTCTGTTGTCAACAAGAACAATTTTTAGTCCTTTGTTTAAAAATGCTGTTTGTCTTAACCTTTCTGATACAACGTTGTATTCGAACCTTTGTGTTTCTTCAAAGATTTCTGGGTCTGCTAGAAAATTTATTTTTGTTCCTGTCTTTTTTGTAGCTTTTCCTTTTTTAATTTTTGACACAGGTTTGCCGAGATCAAAGTTTTGATTCCAAACAAATCCGTCTCTTTGTACTTCAGCTTTAACAAAGACTGAAAGAGCATTAACTACCGATATACCAACACCATGAAGCCCACCACTAACGCTGTAAGCTTCTGATTCAAACTTTCCTCCAGCGTGTAGTGTTGTTAAAACAGTTGTAAGTGCTGATTCTTTTGTTTTCGGTCTTGGTTTTACGGGTATTCCGCTCCCGTTGTCTGTAACAGTAACTGATCCGTTCTTTTCAAGACTGACTTCAATTGAATTACATCGTCCCGCCATTGCTTCGTCTACAGAATTGTCCACCACTTCCCAAATTAGGTGATGTAAACCGTTTGGACCTGTTGATCCTATATACATAGCAGGTCTTTTTCGAACTGCTTCAAGCCCTTCTAAGACTTTTATGTCTTTAGAATCATACTTTTTTGAATCTTTTTTTGGCACGGATCTCCTAAGATACGCTTCTTTTTATGTTTTTTACAGCCCTAGCTGAACTCTTATTTTAGCCGAAATCCGTTGTTATTGTTGGTTATTTTCGATTTGAACGTCCAACAAATTTAGCTTTATTTTTGTTTTTTTTTCAATATCGATCAATATTTTTTGTTCCTCGAGTTTAATTGAGTCCATTGCTCTTTTCGAGGTTGTATAAAGTGTTGCAACCTCACCCACAACAGGACCTGGGGTTGTTTCTTCAGACCATAAAAATTTATTCTTATCAAAATAGCTCTTTATTTTTTTAGATTTAGAAAAGTCTATTCCTAAGCTGTTGTTTTCAACATTAATTTTTTCAGGTTTTTTGTTTTTCACTGACTTGTTCTTACGGGCATTAATAAATATTTATAGTTTTCTACTTCTCCTTGAATAACAACTGGTTTTTCGTTGCCGGAAAATCTTATATAAACCGTTTCTCCGTCTAAAACTTCGATTCCTTGCATGAAATAATTTGGATTAAAAGACATCTCAAAACCAGAAAGGCTCTCAAGGTCAACCCCCAGAGTTTTTACAGCAACCTCTTCGTTTCCTCCGCCAATGTCTTTGTTAACTGTTGTTATCTTAAGGGTTTCGTTGTTTTCTAAAATAATTTTAACTGGAATAAAACCCTCAGCAACAACAGTTGCTCTGTCTAGGGATTCTAAAATTTCTGTTTTTTTAACCTCTATTGAGAACAAAGTCTCTTTTGGGAAAAGGTTTTCGTATTCTGGAAAACTTCCTTCAAGTTTCCTTAATGAGGCTGAAAATTTTTCATTATAGAAACAAATTTCTCTTTCGTTCGAGTTTATTTTTATTGTTTCGTCTGTGTCTTCAAAAACTCTTATTGTTTCGTTTAGTGCTCTATATGAAATTATACCTATATCTTTTATGGGAACTTCTGACAAACTGTGTGTTGCTAGCCTGTAGCTGTCTGTAGCAACTAGTTCTGTTTTGTTGTTTTTGTTATTAAAGTAAACCCCTGTTAAAACAGGTCTTCCTCCTTCTGGGGAACTTGCTATTCCTACTTTTTTAATTGACTCAAACAATTCTAAAGTTTCTACTTCCTCTGTGTTCTCTTTTTTGTTTTCTTCAAGTATTGCTTCCGGGTATGTTTTTTCGTCTAGCTTCCTTAATTCAAAAGCCATCTTATTAATCTCTACCTTTAGTTCTGATCCTATGTCTGAAAACGTAGCTTCTCCTGTTGGTAGTTTCCTAACAATCTCTGACAAAACCCTTGCATTAACGAGTGTTTCGCCTTCCACCTCCGTTTTGACTTCTGTTCTTGCTTTTAAAACAACATCTAAATCAGAACCGATAACCTCCAACACATCCCCTTTAGTTTTAAGATATAAACCCTGTAAAGAGGGTGTAGCGGGTCTCGGGTCTACAACCCTAGAAACAACGGAAACAACCTCTTTCAAGTCTTTTATTTTTATTTTAAATTTCAATTTAATTCCTTATAAGTTTAATAATAATAAAGGTGTTGAAAGTGTTTAAAACACAACAAAAGAACCCTTTTAAATGAAAAACAGTGTTTAAAACTTTAAACATATAAAACCAACAACTAAGAAGATCCAACTAAATTTATTTTATTGTCAAAAATGTTCATTTCTTTCAACAACAAAGTTGATTCTTTTGACCTTTTCAAACAAGATAAAACTGTTGAATGAGATCGTCCACCGAGAAAAATACCGATTTGAACAAGAGAAAGCTCCGTATGTTTTCTAAGCAAAGCAACGCAAAGATTTCGTGCCTCAGCAACACCTGCGCTTCTGTTTTTAGAAACTATTAGTTTTTTATCTACCTGGTAAACGCCAGACACGTAATCCAAAATAAATTCCGGTGTCAAGAAAGAAACAAGGTTCTTTTTTGAATCTCCCAAAATATTTTTGATATATTCAGAGTTTCCAAGACCTGTTTGTTTATTGATAACCAAGTTGTTGATTATTCCGTTTATATCTCTAAAGCTATCAACCTCAACCTCAACAAGCTCTAGAATTTCACCTTTTGTTAACAAAACATCTTTAAAACTTTCATTTTTAAGTTTCAACATTTCTTCAAACATTTTCTTATCTGGTTTTCCAATATCTGTAACCAAGCCGTTCAAAACTCTTGAAATAAGTCGTTCTGGAAAACCCAAAAGACTTTGTGGTTTTTGGTCTGAAACAAGAACAACGGCTTTTTCGTTGTTTAAAAAATAATTTATTGTATGAAAAAGCTCTTCAGAAACACCTTTTTTACCAACAAAAAATTGAATATCATCAATTAAAAGAACATCTACCGATCTAATTTTATTTTTAAACAAATCAATATCCTGGTTCTTTATACCGCTTACATAAGACTCCAGAAAAGACTCGGAATCTATATAGTAAGAAGAAAAACAAGACTCTTCCATTGTTTTCAACAGGTGGGTCTTACCAACACCTGGCTCACCATGAATAAAAAGAGGGTTAAACCTTTTTCCTGGATCTAAAACAACATTTTTTGCTGCTGTAACAGCAAGGTTGTTGGGAACACCAACCAAAAGATCATTAAAAACAGAAAGATTTGGAACTGGCTTATCCTTTTTTACTTTTCCATCCACAGACCTTTCCTCAGAAGGTTCAGCGGCAGAAGGGGTGAAGGAATTTTCATTTTTAAGTTTTCTATCTAAGATAAAAACACAGTCTTCAGAACCAGAAACGTCTTTGTAAACGCTTTTAATTTTCTTATAAAGCCTTTTTTCAATAGAGCTTTTAACAAACTCAGAATTTACAAATAAATTTAGCTCTTTTTCTTTGTTTGTGCGAAAATCAACTTGATCCAACCAATACATGTCTGTCTTTGACAACTGCTCTTTTAGTATTTTTTCTTTAAAATCTACAAGTTCTTGCTTCATGCTTATAGTAATTTAATTTATTAGTAAAAAAAAACATAGAGTGCTAAAAACAAACTAAACAAAAAAAGAAAAAGTAATTTTAGAAAAAAAGCCTAAATTACTTAAGTTTTATTTGAAACAATCAACAAAAACAAGACCAAAAAAAATAGATTACAAAAGCTAGTTAATATACTTTTCGCGAAGCTAATTTATTTTTACCAAACACTCAAATAAATAATTTATTTACTTTGTTTAATTAATTATTTCATTTATTGTGAATACACAGGTAAAAAATGAAAAGAACTTATCAACCTAGTAACAGAAAAAGAAGCAGAAAACACGGTTTTAGAACAAGAATGCGCACCAGGGCGGGACGTGAAGTCCTTAAAAGACGAAGAAGCAAGGGTCGCAAAGTTCTTTCTGCATAACTAGTTGGTAAATTTTACTACTTTTAAAAATAGCAAACATTTTTTAGACCTGAAAAGAGAAGAAAACTGTTTAACTGAACAAGGCTTAAGAGTTTACATAAAAGACAGCGAAAAAGAGCTGTCAAGGCTGGGGATAAGCATCCCCAAATCAGAAGCAAACGCAGTTAAGCGAAACAAATTTAGAAGAAAGATTAAAGAGGTAGTTAGAGGTTTAGAGGCAAAAAAAAGTTTTGATATATATATTGTTGGAACAAAAAAAGGTAGCAACCTTAAATATAAAGAACTAAATAACATTATTGCATCTCACCCAAGACTAAAAAAGAATTGAAGATTAGAAGTTTAATATTTTTAATATTTAGATCAATGCTAAGTTTTTTTGGCTTTGGTCAAGGAAACTGCATGTATTACCCAACCTGTTCTTCTGTTCTAAGCGAAGAAGTAAACGAAAATGGCTATATTAGAGCTTTACCTTTGGTTTTTCACAGGGTTTATATTTGTAATCCGATATATAGAAAATTTGGTAAAAATTGGCAATAATAGAACCTTTCGCAGAAGCTATAGGATTCCTGCTTTCCTATATATACGATTTTGGTGTCTCTTACGGCATATCAATAGTTGTATTGACAATAATTATTAACATTATAATTTTTCCTCTTACTTTAAGACAAACAAAATCTACAAAAAGAATGCAAGACGCCCAACCAGAACTTAAAAGGTTGCAAAAGCAATACAAAGACGACAAAGAAGAAATGAACAAAAAGGTCGCAGAATACTATAAAGAAAAAGGAATAAACCCCCTTGGTTGCATTGTTCCGCTTTTAGTTCAAATGCCAGTTTGGTTTGCACTATTTAGGGTTTTAAGAGAGCCCCTTTTATTTATACCAAAAGAAGCGAGCCTTTATTCGGCACTTGAAGATCCTCTAAGTGTTTTATATTTCAACATGGATTTACAAATTCCAGCATCGGCTATTAGTAACTGGATGGAGAGGTTTCCATACATTATTTTAATATTATTAGTTGTAGGAACAGCACTAATACAACAAAACCAACTAACAAAGAAGCAAGGAAAGTCAAACAACGCCCAACAACAACAAATGCAAATGATTGGAAAGGTTATGCCAATATTTTTTGGTTTTATATCCTGGACCCTTCCGTCTGGGTTGGTTGTTTATTTCTTAACGGGGAATATTTTTAGAATTGGACAACAAGCATTAATAGTTAAGCTTGAGGAAAATCAATCTGACAAAAGCAGTAAAGAAAACGGGAAAAAGAAAGAAAAAGATCTGGAAAACGAAGAAAACAATGAAGGACCTATAGTCAACGATTCTCGTAAAAAAAGAAAAAAAAGAAGGAGAAAATAATGCCTAATAAATGGGTAGAGGTTGAAGCAAAAACAATAGATGATGCAATCAAGGCAGGCCTAAAAGAATTAGAACTCGATGATGCAACCGAGGCTGACATAAATATATTAAGAGAACCCGAAGGAGGGGTTTTTGGTGTTGGAGGAACAAAGGCTCTAGTTAGAATCTCTGTTAGAAGCGGTTTTAAAAACAAAAACGGAAGAAGATACAAACAAAGAAACAGAAATGAAAGACCACAAAACCGAAGAGAAAAATTCGACACAAGAAAGCCGCGAGTAGAGGCTGATCCCAAAGAACAGTTAGAAGTTTCAATATCCTTTTTAGAAGGATTAATAAAATCATTCGGCCTAAAGGGAGTAGTAAGTGGCGAGGTGAATGAAAGAAACCTTGTAGTAAAGGTTTCCGGAGAACAAACAGAGGCTCTTGTTGGCGAAAAGGGAAATATTATTCGCTCTTTACACGAACTTACAAGAACGGTTGTCCAACGAAAAACCGGTGCCGGAACAAGGTTAAGGTTAGATGTAGCTGAATACGCGGAAAAAAGAAAAGAAGCACTAACAATTTATGCAGAAAGATTAACAAATCAAATACTTGAAGACAAGCAAGAGGTTATGTTAGAGCCGATGAACTCGGTTGACAGAAAAACACTACATGATGCGGTTTCTGAAATAAAAGGTATAAGGTCTTATTCTGAAGGAAGAGAACCCTATAGGTCTGTTGTTTTTGCTCCAAGCGAACAAGAAGAAGAATGACATATAATCCCCAAATTCCAAAGTGGGGAGAAAAATATCTAGAGGAAAAAAAAGAAAAACTTGTTAATTATCATAAGTGGTTATCTACTACAGGAAATAAGACGGGATTAATAAGTCAAAAAACAGACCAATATATTTGGGATGAATTTATAGTTCATTCCTTATATTTTTATAAAATAATTGAAGATCTTGGAGTAGAAAAAAGTAGTATTTTTGATTTGGGAACTGGAGGGGGAATTCCGGGGGTACCAATATCTATTGTAAGCAGCACAAAAGTAGTACTAGTTGATAATAAAAAAAGCAGAATATTTGAACTAGATAGGCTAATTAAAATACTAAAGATAGAAGGTGTTGCAGCTAAAGAAAAAAACGCAATTGAGCTTATAAAAACTAAGGAAAACGCTATTTTTACACTACGTTGCTATCTTTCCACCTCAAGTTTGATTAAAGAAACAAAAAAAACACTAAAGAAATCAAAAAAATTAAATAAAAATATATATCTTGTCTCTTCCAATAAAAAAAATAATATCAAAACAGATAAAATGTTTCACGTGAAACAAGAAAAATTTCTTATCAATAAAAACGACTATCGATTTATTGATGTTATAACAAGTATGTGAAAACAATTTCAATAATTTGTCAAAAAGGAGGAGTAGGAAAAACAACAGCAGTTGTTAACTTATCCACTATTTTTTCAAAAAAAGGTTATAGAACATTAATTATTGATCTAGATCCCCAGGGAAACGTCTCAACATATCTAAATTTCGATAAAAATACCAAAAATGTTACAAGTAGTATTGATTTATTAAGCGGTGTAACAGAAATTTTTACAGGCGAATTAAGCGAAAATCTTTCAATTATTCCTTCAAATAAAGAAATAGCCAGATATAACGATGAAAAAATCATTGGAGGCGCAAAAATTAGTAAGTTGAAAAAATATGGTCTTTTTAATGAGTTTGACTTTGTTTTCATAGACACTCCGCCAACCATGAGTTCCTTGGTTCAGGAAGGAATTGCTGCTTCAGACTATTACTTAATACCAACAAAGCCGGAATTTTTAGCTATTGAAGGAGTAGCTCAAGCCATGAGTTTTGCTAAGACAACATTAAAAAACATACCAAACGTAAATGCTATATTTTTAGGGGTTTTACTAAATCAGGTTGAAACAAGAAGAGCTAGTTATGAAGAGTTTTTATCAGAATTAGAATATTTACTTGGAGACAGACTCTTCAAGACTAAAATTTCTCATCTCACAGAAATTGCAGACAGCCCTTTTTATGGTAAAACTGTGATAGATTTTAATAAGGAGAGTAAGGCAAGAATTCAATTTAACAAACTGGCAGAAGAAATAATAGAAAGAGTTGATAAAAATGAAGAGATCACTTAGCTCGCTAATAACAGATACAAACGTAAGGGAGTTCAAGGCTATCGAGATAGAAATATCTCAAATAAAAAAAAGCGACACACAAGCACGTACAAATTTTGATAAAGGTAAGTTGCTAGAGCTCAGCCAGTCAATAGTTAAAAATGGAATTTTACAACCACTAATAGTTCAAGAAGCTGGAGAAAACCAATATAGATTGATTGCTGGCGAGAGAAGGTTGAGAGCAGCAAAAGAAGCCGGATTAAAAGCTGTTCCGTGTTTAATAAAAGACGTTAGCTCAAGAGAAGCTGCAGTAATTGGCTTGGTTGAGAATGTTCAAAGAAAGCAGCTTAAAACAACAGAAGAAGCAGCAGGATATAAAAAACTATTAGAAGAATATAATCTTGAAACTAAAGATATAGCAGAGCTAGTTGGAAAAAGCAGATCCTACGTTTCAAACTTACTTAGATTATCAAAGTTAAGTACAGAAGTATACGGCGCTCTTGAAGAAGGACTTGTTACAATGGGTCAAGTTAAACCAATAATAAACCTAGAAGAAAATCAGCAAAACGAAATCCTTACTGAAATTTTAAGCTTAAAGCTTTCTAGTAGACAAGTAGAAGAAAGAGTAAGAAAAATAGCAAACCCCTCAGATAAAGTTTCCGAAAAGCTGCTGCACTATAAAAACTTTTTTGAAAATAAAACAGGTTCGAAAGTAGATATAAAAACAAACAAGAACAACTTTAAAGTAACATTAAACTTTCGCACAGAGGATGATCTTAATGTTTTTATTAATAGTTTTAAGTAGACAGAGATTCATTCAACCCATCTAATAGAGAATTAAGTAATTTCTCCAATAGATCAATTTGGTAAAATTTACCATTTACTAATACAGCAACAGATTTAGTACTTTTCAAAAGATTCGAAGACCTTCCGACAGAGGGAATATTATATTCAGAAGAAATTGAGTCACTTATTTTCTTACCAATAATACTTTCTGAAAAACTTCCTTTAAAATATTCTATAAAACTATCATCAGAATCCTTAAAAGAAACAAACAATGTGGGCTGTTTGTTGTTTATATAATTTATTACATTTATTTCTTCTACTTTTTCACCAGCTTCAGAAGCGAAAGAAGGAAGGATGTTTTTTTCTAGACACAGCTGTTTTACCTTTTCATAAATAACAAGCTGTTCTTTGTAGTTTCCAATATTTGGAATATTAAAAGAAACAGAATAACCAATATTTCCTGAGAGAAAACTTGGTGAAATTGTTTTAATAGCCTCATTGAGTGAGGTATCAAAACCCGGTCTTATTAATCTTTTTATTTCGTCAACTGTATTTAGACCAACGGTTCCATCAATAGCTAGCCCCTTATTTTCTTGAAATTTTATTACAGACGAAACAACTTCCTTTGTAAAAACTCCGTTAATAGGTTCTGAATAAAAACCCAATCTAGACAAAAGCTCTTGTAACTCTTCCACGTCTGATCCGTAAAGGTTTGGGTTTGTTTTTGTTAAAATCCTGTCTCCCAGCCTATATCCATAGTTAACCAACTCAACCCACAATGCTTCCTTTGTTGAAAGGCTTCGAAGGCTTCTGTCTTCTAAAAACAAAGAAAGAATAGATTTAATTTCAGTTTTGTCTTCTGCTGATGAATAGCCAATGTAATTTAATTTTTCTTTAAGATCTTGTAATTCTACTTCTGAAAGTTCATCTACAAAAGAGAGAGAATCTAAATTAATGTTCTAGCCACCTTTCAGCATCAATTGCTGCTTGACAACCGGTGCCAGCAGCTGTTACTGCTTGTCTGTAAACAGAATCAGCTACATCACCCGCTGCAAAGACCCCGGGAACAGAAGTGCTAGTATCTGTTGTAAAACCAGTCTTTATATAGCCCTTTTCATCTAGATCAACCAAACCATCCAAAAAAACTACGTTTGGTGTATGACCAATAGCGACAAAAACTCCATCTATAGTTAGTTTTGAAGATGAACCATCTCCAGTGTCTTTAAGAGAGACCGAATTCACGGCTTCTTTTCCATGAATTTCCGCTACTTCCTTACTCCAGAGCACCTCAATTTTTTCATTTTCTAAAACTCTATCTTGCATAATTTTACTAGCTCTAAACGAGTCTCTTCTATGAACAATATAAACCTTTGTTGCAAACTTTGTTAAGAAAAGAGCTTCTTCCATTGCTGAATCTCCACCACCGACAACTATTACTTTTTTTTCTTTAAAAAAGAAACCATCACAAGTAGCACAAGAAGAGACCCCGTGGCCTTGAAGTTCTTTTTCTCCTTTTACATCAAGCCATATTGCAGATGCTCCAGATGAAATAATTACTGACTTAAATTCATAAGAGCCCTTTCCTGTTTCGAGCTTAAAGCCGCCATCAATTTTTTCTATTTTATTTACTGTCTCTGTTTTAATTTGGGTTCCAAATTTTTCAGCCTGTTTTTTAAATATCTGCATTAAGTCAGGTCCCATTACTCCTGAATCAAAACCAGGGTAATTCTCTACATCGGTTGTTAGCATAAGTTGACCACCTGACTCTAAGCCCTCAAAAAGGACAGGCTCTAAACTCGCTCTTGAAGCATAAATGCCGGCAGTATAACCAGCAGGACCAGAACCAATAATTGCTAGATTATGCATTTCTTTTCTTTCTGTAGTTGTTTAAAGATAAAAATAGAAAAACCAAACCAAGTGCAGCCATGGCGAAACCAGTTGGGTTAACTCCAAGCAACAAACCAAGTCCCTGCATTATTTTAATTACACCCATAAATAAAAAAACCAAGGATGTTAATAAAAGGACAACAAGCAATAAACCTAGACTTGCAAACCCTGTAAAACGCTGAATAGGCCTAACAATAAGTTCTTTTATTGTTTTTATTAGACCATCTATAGATTCTATAAAGCTATCTTCTTCCATATTGTTATCTTAAGCCACTTAAGTTTATTAATGAACTCTTTAAATTTCGTTTTAGTTTGAGGAGGTCATTATTAGTAGCTTTTTTTTAGAAATGTTGAACGAGTTGTTTGTATAAAGTCTTAAGGCAGCCTCATTGTTTTCTTGGGTGTTTAGTTTCATCTTTTTGTAATTTTTTGATTTAGCAAATGATAAAACATACTTAAGTAACTTGTCACCTATACCTTGTTTTTGAAAGTCTTTATGAACACCAAACCTCTGAAGATAGGTAAAGCCACGAGTTTCACCAAGAATTGCATATCCCCTTAATTCGTTATCTGAAAAAATCTTAAACAAATGATTGTTATTACAGCTTTTCATTGTTTCAACAAAATTAGAATAAGAGTTTTTCCAATAGGAGCTAAAGATCTTCCTGTCTACTTCTAGCAAGACCCCTATGTCTGACAAGTTAAATTTTGTATGCTCTACTGATTTGTAGTCACTTTGATTTAATTGTTTAATATCCTTAAGATTTGATTCACAAATAAGCAAACTATGTTTTTGAACCCAGCCAGCGTCTAACCACCTTGTTGCTTCTACTTCACTTATCATTGAGGAATTAAAGGATAAACTCAGTTCCTGCGATGTTTTATTTACACTTTTCAATAGAGACTTCCCACCAAGAATTTTCTCAAAATAAATACAGTCAACAAACTCATTCCATTTTCTTGTATAAAAAGAGCCGTTTAATTTAAGATTTAATTTTTTCTCATCTGTTAAATACATACTTTAAAATTTTTTTATCTTCATCATAAGTTAATAGATCAAGGGCTTTTTTTTCTGGAACAATTGCTATTTCTTCAATTTCATGATCTGGTTCTTTCACAAATTCTTTTATAACTGTCATTTCGTAAAACCAAACTGTTTTTTGAATAGTTTCTCCATATTCAATTGAATATCTTGATTCAGCTATAGGTTTATCTCCTAAGCATTTAACCTCAAAGCCGGTTTCTTCAAAAACTTCTCTTTCTGCTGCTTCGAGGGGAGTTTCACCTTCTTCTAGATGTCCTTTTGGAAAACCCCAGAAGCCAGAACTATAATTTTTTTTATACTCTTCTCTTAGGCGATTTTTTACTAAAAGAATCTTGTTTCCTGCTAGAACTATTCCGCCTGCTGCAAAATCTACTTTAGAATTCATACTTTATTTTTCCAATTATTCTCTAAGCTAACAATATGGTACCAACAACATTGACAAATGCTTTAGATGAAAAGCCTTTTCTTAAAGAGGTTTCGACCTCTTACGAGGAAGCTGGCTTTGAAATATATCTTGTTGGAGGAGCTGTAAGAGATGGAATTTTAGGAATTGAAACAAAGGATTTTGACTTTACAACAAACGCGAGCCCAGAAGATTCTTTGGAATTGCTTGGCAACAAAGGCTATAAAACAACAGAAATAGGGAAAGCTTTTGGAACAATTGAAACAATAATCGAAGAATGTTCTCTTCATATAACAACATATAGAGAAGACACCTATGATAAAGATTCAAGAAAACCAGTAGTTAAAACTTCAAGAGATCTAGACAAAGACCTAAGCAGAAGAGACTTTACAATTAACGCTCTTGCATATGACATGAGTAAAAATAAAATTATTGATCCATACAGTGGACTAAAAGATCTTTCAAAAGGAATAATAAGAACACCAGATAGCCCAAATATTTCTTTTTCTGACGATCCGCTAAGGATGCTTAGGGCTTGTAGGTTTATAAGCACACATGGTTTCACTCCAAACAATGAGGTGTTTGAAGCAATTACAAAAAACCTAGAGAGAATACAAATAGTAAGCACTGAAAGAATAAGAGACGAATTTACAAAACTACTTACAGGCGAAAATCCGTCACTAGGAATAAAAGCATTTGTTGAAAGCGGATTAAGTCAACTAATAATGCCTGAGTTGGATGAATTAAAAATTGAAGTAGATCCAAACCATCATCATAAAGACGTTTACGAGCATACGATGATTGTTGTAGATAGGGTTTCCCCAATACTAGTTTCTAGAATGTCGGCACTTCTACACGACATAGGAAAACCCAACACTAAGGGAATTGAGAATGGAAAAGTGCACTTTAGACACCACGAAGTTGTTGGTGCCAAAATGAGTAAAAAAATTCTAAAGAGACTCAAGTATGATAATGAGACAATCAAGAAAGTCTCACTTTTAGTTGAAAACCACCTAAGGCCACATACTTTTAAGATGGGTTGGACAGACGCTGCAGTAAGAAGATACATAATTGACGCCGGAGGGTTGATGGAAGAGCTAAACGATTTAGTAAGAGCAGATATTACAACTAAGAATAAAGCAAAATATGAAGAGATAAACAAATATTTAGACGAAATGGAAGAGAGAATAAAAGAAGTAGCCGAAAAGGAAGAGCTATCTAAATTGAGACCACCTATTTCAGGAGATGAGATAATGAAGATGTTTAACTTAGAACCAGGACCGGATGTTGGGAAGATTATGAAAGCTTTGTATGAGCAAAGAGTCAACGATGGAGAGGTTTCTAAGGATGAAGCAACAAAATTAGCTGAAGAAGTTTATAAGAAATTATAAAAAAACTACCTTATTAATCTCAGTATAGTAAAGTTGCCTAGTCTAAAAAATATAAGGAGAAACATGCCTAAGGGCAAAGTTAAATGGTTTAACCAAACTAAAGGATACGGATTTATAGCTCCAGACGAAGGAGATAAGGATATATTCGTACACATAACTGCGGTTAGAGACTCTGGAATGCAAAATCTTGAAGAAGATCAAGAAGTAGAGTTCGAAATTGTAGAAAAAGATGGTAAAGCCTCAGCTGAAAACCTAAAGTAACGTTCTAATTACTTAGATCTAAAATACTACTAGCAATTTTCACTACAAATA
>SGYT01000006.1 GCA_004214055.1 Candidatus Actinomarinales bacterium
TCATTTTTGGATATATCAAATATAATCTTTAAGTAAGCCCGGATGGCGGAATTGGCAGACGCGCTGGATTCAAAATCCAGTATCTTCGGATGTGGGGGTTCGACTCCCCCTCCGGGTACTTTTATTTTTAATTAGGTTTAAATACTGATCAAGTTAATAATGAAGTTGTGAATAATATATCAAAAATTAGTTTCTTAATATTTATTATTTTTGTGACTGGAGTAATAATTTACTCAATAACTACTGCAGAAAATTATGGAGATAACTACATAGAAGAAATACGTGTAGCGGATGCTGATAATACTCTTGAAACCTTAAATAATGAAATCGCTATTGAGATTGGTAAATCGGTCTGTAATGAAGCAAAAAATTGGAGCGATGAAGAAACATCTTTACTTTCAGTCCAAAACATACTTCATCAAAATGGTATAGATGTAAAAAAAGAAGACAGAATAATTCCAATTTTAAGATTTCAGTCTATTTATGAATTATGTCCCGAAAACATAAGTGTTATGGAAGGAATATTTGGAAACAATGAATAAACAAGTTTTAGAGAGGTTACCTCAATTATTGTTTGGTCTATTTTTATGTGGTTTTGGACTTGCTTTTACAATTGAGGCTAAATTGGGATTAAATTCTTGGGATGTTTTTCATGATGGTTTTAGTCAATTGATAAATGTAAAGATAGGATTTGCTGGAGTCGTTACAGGGTTTATTTTGCTTCTTGGGTGGATTCCATTAAAGCAAAAACCTTTCATTGGAACAATAGTTAATATACTTACAATCGGAAATGTAATTGATTTGACTATGTATTTCTTACCATCTCCTGATTTATTTTGGCTTAGACATTTGTATCTATATTTTGGTACTGTTGTTTTTGCTATGGGTGTGGGAATATATATAGGTTCTGGACTTGGTCCGGGCCCAAGAGATGGAATTATGACAGGAATATCTAGAAAGGGACCAAGTATTAGAAATACAAGAATTGCAATTGATTTTACAGCATTCATTATTGGTGTCCTGCTTGGTGGTTCCTACGGATATGGAACAGTAGTTATGGTTTTGACAGTTGGTCCAATAGTTCAGTTTGCTTTAGAAAGATATGATAAGGGTACAATTTATAGCTTGTAATTAAATTTTAATAAATTCTTGAGCACCGGTTTTGTTTGTTATCAATTTACGTCTTGGTCTTCCTCTAAAATTTACTCTAGAAACAGGTTCTTGACCAAGAAAGCATCCTTTTTCGAAATTAAGAAAAGTTAGGAGCCATTTAGTTTCATTGGGTAATAACCCATTTTCTATAGTTTCTAATGTCGGAAGCTCAGTGTTTAAAGTAATCTCATCCCAAGTCGACAAATCATTTCCTTTATAGTTGTAATCAAATCCTGCCTCAAATGTATCTGAATCAATTTTTAAATTAACATCTATATCTTTTATTTCTATTTCACATTTAATTCTTATTTTGTATTTTTCAAAAGTTTCTTTTATTTTTACTAATTCTTCATTTTTTTGATATATATTTACTACTTCACCATTTTGCTCAGTCAAGAACCAATAATTTATCTTTCCATCAGGAAATAGTAGAAAAGATGGTACTATTTTTCCTTCAACAAATTCATTAGAAATTAGCGAATCTAAAAATGAAACTGCATCTTCTCCTTGAAAAGTTAAGACTTTATCTACTTTTATGTATTCCATTCTTATATTGTACTTAACCAATCAAGTTTTAAATAAATAAATAAGTTTTGAAATAATGAAGCAAGAACGTACATCCTGTCCGAGAATATTAACAAGCCTATAAAAACTAAAATGCTTCCAGATATTTTATTTGAATATTTCTGAAAAATAGTAAAAAACCTACCTCTAAGATTAACTTTTGTTGAAAGTAATGGCATTGATATGAATGGAATAGCTAGTCCTAATGAATAAGCAGATAATAAAAATATACCCTCGCTTACTGTTTGTCTGTTTGATGATAATGTAAGTAGTGCACCTAAAACAGGACCTATGCATGGAGTAAATCCAAAAGCAAAAGTTAAACCCAAAATAAAATTTTTAAAACTTTTAAATTTATTCAAATCTACATAATTTGCGGTGTAAAAATATTTTTGATTCAAATTTGGAAAGAAGAGTATTAAACCAAAAATAATTATAATTAATCCACTTATCATTGATAAAGATTGTGAGTTTCGAGAAAAGAAAGATCCTATGTTGGTTGCTATTGCAGCTAAAGAAATAAAAACAATTGTAAAGCCAAAAGTGAATTGTATTGAACCAATCAAGCGTGCCCGAATATTTTTTTCTATTTCTGAAAATATTGCAAGATAACCAGGGACCAAAGGGAGTACGCAAGGTGAGAAAAAAGATAATGCTCCAAAAATAAACGCTATAAATAAATTAATTTCCATATTATTTAATTCCCTTACGACCATATTTGCTACAAATAGGACATAAATCTTTTTTATGTGATATAGCTGGACAGTATTCACGACCAAAATATATCATCTGTAAATGTAGTTTATTCCAAGATTCTTCAGGAAATAAACGTTTTAAATCTTTTTCTGTTTTTTCTACACTTTTCCTTGTAGATAATGCCCACCTCCAAGCTAAGCGATGAATATGTGTATCTACTGGAAATGCCGGAACTCCAAATGCTTGACTCATAACAACTGAAGCGGTTTTGTGGCCAACACCTGGTAATTCTTCTAGCTGTTCGAATTTTTGAGGAACAATCGAGTCATACTTATTAACAAGTATTTTTGATAGTCCCACTATTGCTTTAGATTTCTGTGGAGACAAACCGCAAGGTTTTACAATTTTACGAACCTTATTTATACTTTTTTTTGCCATATCATCAGGATTGTTTGCAAGTTTAAATAATTCAGGAGTTACTTCATTTACTTTTTTATCTGTACACCTAGCAGATAATAATACAGCTATTAAAAGGGTGTAAGGATCTTTATGGTTTAAAGGTACAGGTGGATTTGGATATTTCTTATCTAATATCTTCTGAATCTCTTTTACCTTAAGTTGTTTTTTCATATAATTATTTTATACAATATATTAATGTTCACTTATTCAGATGTTTAAGAAAAAAAGAGTTATAGCTGTTAACGCATTGATCCTTGCAGCTTTATTGTTTGGATCAACCTTTATTATTGTTAAAAACTTGTTAGATTCTTTATCTCCAACAACTGTTGTCTTTCTGAGATATTTAATTGCATCAATATTATTTCTTTTTTCTGGAGGAATTCCAAACAAAGAATATATAAAACCTGGTTTACTTATGGGACTCTTTCTATGGATTGGATATATTACGCAAACTCAAGGTTTACTTACAACTTCAACAATAAATTCAGGAATAGTCACTGGATTCTATATTGTTCTTACACCTATATTTTCAAAATTTATAAATAAAACAAACATTGAGAAGAAAAATTATATTGGTTCAACATTTGGTTTTCTAGGTATATTTTTAATTGCAATAAATAATATTGATGAACTATTTGGAAATTTATTTACTTTAATCTGTGCTTCGGGATATGCACTCCATATAGTAATGGTTGAGAGGTATATAAAAGATAAGAATATCTCCAAACTAATGTTTATACAATCATCTGTTGGTGCATTACTTTGTTTGCCTTTTTTAGAATTTAATGAACTTGGTAAAAGCATTGATTATTTGTATCCAATTATGTTTCTAGGACTTCTTGTTAACTTTTGTGCTTTTTATCTTCAATTGTTCGGTCAAAAATTTATAAACGCATCTACTGCATCTTTATTATTCGGACTAGAAGGAGTTTTCGCTTTATTAATTGGAGTATTTTATGTTGATGAAGTATTAAATATGACAAACTGGTTAGGAGTAATAATTGTTCTTTTTTCTATTTACTATGTTATTAAAGAATAGAATTATTTTTTTGAATATTATTCATATATCTCATTATTAATCTAAGTAAAAATACTAATAAGAAAAAAGCACTAATTAAAAATACGAGAAGTCTGGGACCTTCGCTTATGGGTATGCTGCAATTAACTAGGTCTTCACATAAACCAAAAGCATTGCCCCCATTAGATAGGTCATAAACAATTATTAATGGATACCCTAGAATCGATACTAATGAAACTAGAATAAAAAAAACTATAACTCTTAATAAAAACATATTTTTTTTATTTTAATATAGTTACATAAATGAAAGTTAAATTAATAAGTTATTCAAAACCAACTGAAGAAGTTAATAGTGAAGGAATTGAGGATGCTCAAGAATTAGTTGCTTTTTGTGCACGAGTTTCAAACCCATCTAATCAATTAAATACTGAAACAAGCGAAAAACTTATAAATTACCTTATTAAAAATGCTCACTGGTCTCCTCTAGAAATGGTAAGTGCTTGTTTAGAAATAGAGACAACTAGAGACATTGCAAGACAAATGTTAAGACATAGATCTTTTAGTTTTCAAGAATTCAGTCAAAGATACGCAAACCCAGTTAAAGACTTAGAATTTGTAACAAGAGAAGCAAGATTACAAGATCCAAAGAACAGGCAGAATTCTATAGAGACTGATAATTCAGATATTGTAAACGAATGGAATTCTAAGCAAAATGAGGTTATTGAAATTGCAACAAAAGCATACAACTGGGCTATTGAATCAGGTATTGCAAAAGAACAAGCAAGATCTGTGCTCCCGGAAGGAAATACAGTAAGTAAATTATATATGAATGGAACTTTAAGAAGTTGGATACATTATATAGAACTTAGAACTGCTAACGGAACACAAAAAGAGCATATGGAGATAGCTAATGCATGTGCTGAAGTTATTAATAATATTTTTCCTATGGGGAAAAATTAAATTAAGAATCTAATTTATATTTAAATACTAAATAATTATCAACAATTTCAAATTCTGATTCAGAAATAAGCATATAGTCTTGAAAGTCTTCTTCTGCTTGCTTTATGAAAGCGAGCCTTTCATCACCTCCTACTGGTGGTATAGATCTATTTTTTACAGCTTCTGCTCTTTCCTTAAATCTATTTTGAAAATCACTTATATTAAATGTCATAATTAGATTGTAATTAGTTTGAAAGTAAAGTATTTATTTCGTTTCGTAATTCAGTAGTTTTTTTAATATTAATTGACTTTAGTTCTAATAATTTTGAACCCTCAGTAGAACTTACTTCTAACTCAACTTTTGAATTTCCAGGATGTCTCTGTAATAATTCCTTTAACAATATTAAATTATTCTTATCAAGTATTTCTTCCGATACAGATATTCTCAATGGAGTATTATCTTGATCTAATACCATCTTCGATGGTTCTATAATTTCTATATCTCTTGCTCTTATAATATTCTCTGAGCCTCCTACGTATGTACCTGTTACTTTTATATAAGGTTGTCCATCTAAAGTTGAGTTATATTTATCAACTAATTTATTAAATAGTAAAACTCCTACAGACCCTGTTATTTCTTGTATGTCTAATTGAATCCAAGGATTGCCTCTTCTAGATACTCTTTTTTGAACATTTGAAACAAGACCTGCAATAACAACATTAATCTCATCTTCATCTGTATAGTCTAATAATTCAATAACGGAATGCGAAGAATCTGACCTTAGTACTTCTCCGTATCCGTCTAACGGATCTTCACTTACAAAGAAGCCAAGCATTTCCCTTTCTCTATCCAATAATTCATTTTTATCCCACTCAATGTTTTGTATTTTTGTTTTATTCTCACTATTTTCGAATTCAAAGAGAGAACGCTGCGAGCTTTGTCCATTTTTCTTAAGTTCTTTTGCATCTTCAATCAAATCAACTATTGATTCAAATATTCCCCTTCGTGGGTATCCAAATTTATCAAAAGCCCCACCTTGTACCATGGCTTCTATTCCTCTTTTGTTTAAGGATCTAGAGTCAATACGAGATAAAAATTCCTCTATAGATTCAAAACTTCCATTTTCTCTTTCTTTAATTATTTTTTCAGCTGTAACATCACCAACATTTCTTATAGCTGAAATACCAAAAACTATCTCTTTGTTACTAACTGAAAAATCTTCTAAACTTTCATTTATATCAGGTGTGCAAACTTTAACTCCTAAATCTCTCGCTTCTGAAAGAAAAATAGCTGTTCTGTCTTTATCTCTTTTAACTGATGTTAAACAAGCAGCTATATATTCAGCTGGATAATTAGCTTTTAAATATGCAGTTTGATAAGCAAGCAACGCGTAAGGAACTGAATGACTTTTATTAAATCCATATCCAGCAAAATAAGCAATCTGATCAAAAAGTTCTATAGCAAATTGTTGAGAGTAGCCATTCTTAACCGCACCATTTTTAAATTTTTCTCTTTGCATTTCCATTACTTTAGGTATTTTTTTTCCCATTGCCTTTCTTAATTCATCTGCTTCATTTAATTCAAAGCCAGATATTTTTTCAGCAATTTGCATTACTTGCTCTTGATATAAAATCACTCCATAAGTTTCCGAAAGTATTTCCTCAAGGTCTTTATGTAAGTATTCAATTTCTTTTCTTCCTGTAGCCCTATCAGTAAATTCATTATGCATACCCGCGCCAAGGGGCCCGGGTCTAATAAGAGCTACCAATGCAACTATATCTTCAAAGTTTCTTGTTTTTAAACTTCTAGAGGTTGACTGAGCAACCCTACTTTCTAATTGAAATACTCCTGTCATTTTTCCTTCAGCAAATAACTCAAAAGTTTTTTCATCATCTAACGGAACATTATCAATATTTAAATTTTTATCACTTATAAGTTCTAGGGTTCTATCTATAATTGACAGATTCCTTAATCCTAAAAAATCCATTTTTAGAAGTCCCAATTTTTCAACTGCGTGCATTTCAAATTGTGTAACTAATTCTGCTTCTTTTCCTTTTTGTTGAACTGGTAAATATTTTGTTATAGTGTCTGGTGAAATAACAACTGCAGCCGCGTGAATACCGTCTTGTCTCCTAAGCCCCTCTAAACCAAGTGCTATATCTATTATTTTTTTTACTTCTTCATCTTTTTTATATTGGTCTCTTAATTCTGATGATGCTGAATAAAATTCTTTACTGTATCCGCTCTTGTTTTCCTCATCTAGTTTTAAACACTCTGAAATTGTCGCAGTATTTCCAAGTATCATTGGTGGCATCATTTTTGCTACTTTATCGCCAGATGAATAAGGAAGTCCTAAAACCCTAGCTGAATCTCTTATTGCTTGTTTAGCTTTTATAGTTGCAAATGTAATAATATGAGCAACTTTATCTTCACCATATTTATTAATTACGTAATTTATGACGTCAGTTCTATATCTTTCATCAAAATCCATATCAATATCTGGTAACTCTTTTCTACCTTTATTAAGAAATCTTTCAAACAATAATCCGTATTTAAGTGGCTCTATACCCGTAATACCAAGACAATAAGCTACTATTGAACCTGCAGCTGAACCCCTTCCAGCTCCTGTTCTTATTTTATTTTCTTTTGCATAATTAATAAGATCACCAACTATAAGAAAATAGGATGCAAAACCCATTGAGTTTATAACTTCAAGTTCGTAATTTATTCGATCTTTAATTTCTTTTGTAATGTCTTGATATACTTCTTTCGCACCCTCTAATACTTTTTTATTTAAGTATTCTTCTGCCGATGTATTTTCCTTAGGAACAGGAAATGCAGGAAGATAATACTTGGGAGAACTAAAGCTGTATTTAATTCTTTCTGCAATTTCTAATGTATTATCACATGCTTTAGGGTATATATTTTCAGGAAATAGTTTTCTCATTTCTTCTGAAGACTTAACATGGTACCCAGATCCATCAAATTTAAATCTTGTATCGTCATCTAATGTTGCATTTGTTTGCACGCAAAGCAAAGCATCGTGAGCTGAACTATCTTCTTTATTAACATAGTGAGAATCGTTGGTGGCTACTAAAGGAGCGCCGAGATCTTTAGAAATCATAAGTAAATCAGGCAGAATAAGCTTTTGTTGTTCTATTCCATGATTGTGTAATTCAATATAAAAGTTTTCTTCACCAAAAATTGATTGATAAAATTTAGCTTTTTCAAGAGCTTTAGAGTAGCTCTTTTCTCCTTCTTTGTTACCTTCTTCAGTAGAGCCATCAGGTGCTAGAAACTGAGATATCTCACCTCCAAGACATCCAGATAAAGCAATTATTCCTTCGCTGTGTTCTTTTAGTAATTCATAATCAACTCTTGGCTTATAATAATAACCTTCTGTAAATGCTCTGCTTGCCATATTAACTAGATTCCAATATCCAATTGTATTTTCAGCTAATAGTGTTAAATGGTATCTCTTATTATTCTCTCTATCAGGCCTTTCAAATCTTGAGTCATTAATTACATATGCTTCATAACCAATTATCGGGATTAACTCTTTATCTATTGCCGAATTATAAAATTCTAAAGCCCCATAAAGGTTTCCATGGTCAGTAATAGCTGCTCCAGGTTGTCCAAGTTCTTTAACTTTATCAAGGTAAGTTTCGATTTTTGCTGCACCATCTAACATTGAGTACTCAGTGTGTGCATGTAAATGTACAAATGATTTGCTCATAGATTTATTGTAAATGTTTTTTTATAAATTTACACTTCCATAACTTTATTATAAAATTCTGGTGGTGATGATTTAAAACTGAAGTTTTTTTTAAATAAAGTAAAATTTAATACATGGGAGTGTAGGCAAATTGCAAAAGAATTAATTAGATCATTTCTTTTTGCACCATATAAAGTGTCATTAACTATTGGAGCATTTAAATACTCCATTTGAACTCTTACTTGGTGATTTCGTCCAGTAATTAAGTCGATTAAAACTAATGAATGCTTATGTGTCGAATTAATAATCTCATATTCAGATATTGACATTCTTCCATTCTTAGCTACAGCTCTTTTTGATCTATTTGATTCAGACCGTTTTAAGGGTAATTCTATTTTTCCAGTTTCAGATGGAAGATGACCTTCTACTATCGCTAAATATTTTTTATTAACTTTTCTATCTTTGAATTCATTTTTCAAATATTTATATGTTTCATTGTTTAATGCACATACTATAAGTCCAGATGTTACTCTATCCAACCTATGCACTATTCCTTCCCTATTTTCTTCTCCCCAATCTTTTATTTCTGGTTTAATTTCAATCAAATAATCTCTTAACGTTTTTTCGTTAGATTTATTATTTGGATGAGTTAATAAACCATTAGGTTTGTTAAAAACTATAAAGTCATCGTTTTGAAATTTTATTTCTATATTATTTATTTTTTAACTCCGAGAGTATCAATAAACATATACCAATAGTTATATATGTATCCGCAAAATTAAAGCTTGGAATAAAAAGTAGTTCAATAAAATCTGTAACTTTTCCATCATTTGATGTTATTAAATTATAAGCTCTTTCACCTAAATTACCAATTGCACCACCAAGTATCAAAATAAGAGAATAAAATTCCATTGATTTTGGCTCAACTTTAATGAATTGTGTAATTAGCCAAAATAAAACCATCAACGAAACAACGAATGTAATATTTGTTTTGTCACTAAAAAGTCCAAAAGCTATGCCAGTATTAAAAGTCAGATCTATAACTAATATATTCTCTATAATTACAGTTTCTTGAATATTATTAAGTCGTACAAAATATTTAATATAATTGTCTATTAAAGCCAGTAAAAAAGATAGCGTTAGCGGTTTAAATAGTTTATTAAGAATCAAGTAATTCTGCACACTCTTTGCGTAAGGTTGCGTAAGGGAGAGCCTCAAGTCTAGCTACTGGAATAGGTTCACCACAATTTTCACAATCTCCGTACTTTTTCTTCTTTATTAAAACTAATGCATGATCAATTTGGTTTAATAAATGTTTTGTGTTTTCATCAAGGGTTAACTCTTTTTCCAATTCAAATGCCATGGAACCACCATCAGCTGAAGTTGGATCTGGGCTTCTTTCAGCTGATGCTTCAGAAATTCTAATATTTTCTCTTTCCTGTTGATGTTGTTCCAACATTGTTAAAAGCTGTTCACGTTCAGCTAACAGTCTTTTTTCAAATTTCTTTATAGTATTTGGTGCAAGTTTTCTAGCCATATTTTTCTTGTTAATTAATGTATCTTACTAAATATTTTTAAAAATAAGAAAATTATATAAATTATTTAATTGTTAATTAAAACAGTGTTTTTCTCAATAAACCCTTTAAAATCTTAAAGATATGTTCAAAAGAGTTGATAACAACATTGATTTAGCAAAAAATGAAGATAAAACAGCTAAATATTGGGATGAAATTAATGCATTCCAAAAATCAATTGAAAATAGAAAAGATGCAAAAATATTTAGATTCTATGATGGGCCTCCATTTCCCACTGGAAGTCCACATTATGGGAATTTATTAGCAGGAGTCATTAAAGATATCGTGCCGAGATATTGGACTATGAGGGGCTATTACGTTGAGAGAAGATTTGGTTGGGACGTACATGGATTACCAATTGAAATGGAAGTCCAAAAAGAACTAGGACTTGAGGATCCCCAACAAATTGATGATTATGGAATTGATAAATTTAATGAAGCATGTAGATCTCAAGTCCAAACAAATACTGAAAACTGGGAAAGAGTAACAAGGAAAATTGGTAGATGGGTTGATTTCGATAATGATTATAAGACTATGGATCTTGATTTTATGGAAAGTGTTTGGTGGGTATTTAAAGAATTGTGGGAAAATAATTTAATTTATAAAGATTATAAAGTCTTACCTTATTCATGGGCTGCTGCAACTCCTCTTTCAAATTTCGAAGCAAACATGGATTATCGAGATATTGAGGATCCTTCTATATTCTTTACCCTAAAAGCAAGAACCGATCACAATAAAATAAAAAAAGATGATGAGTTTCTTGTGTGGACTACTACTCCATGGTGTATCCCTGGAAACCTGGCAATTGCAATCGGAAATAATATAAAATATTCAAGAGTTTTATTAAACAGAAAACATTATTGGATAGCTACTGAGAGGCTTGAAGAATTAAAAGAACATGATTATGAAATAGTTGATGAGTCGATTGGCTCAGAATTAGTAGGTGGTGAATACATTCCAGCTTATGATGAGTACGAAAATGAATATTTAAATGGGGCTTTCAGAATTATCCATAGCGATGATACTAATACTGAGTCTGGATCTGGATTGGTTTCTCAAGCACCTGCTTACGGTGAAAGTGATTTTTATGCTTTAAAAAAAGGAGGTATTGATGTAATTGTTGATCCCGTAACACTTTCTGGAAAGTTTGATGAAACAATAAAAGGCTTAGAGAATAAGTTTGTTAAAGATGCTGATACAAATATTATGGAGCAACTAGAAGAAAGGAATTTATTATTTAGCCGAACAACTGAGACACATTCATACCCATTCTGTTGGAGAACTGGTGAACCATTAATATACAAAGCTATACCAACTTGGTTTGTTAGTGTAGAAAAGATTAGAGAAAGGATGGTTGAACTTAATAATAGTACACATTGGGTTCCTGGTTTTATAGGAGAAAAGCGATTTTCTAACTGGTTAGCAAATGCAAGAGATTGGGCTATTAGTAGAAATAGGTATTGGGGAAGCTGTATCCCAGTTTGGATTAATATAGAAGACCCGGAAGATTTGATATGTTTAGGGTCTATAGAGGAGCTTGAGTTACTAAGTGGTGAAAAAATTACTGACTTGCATAAACATTTTCTTGATGATGTAGAGTTAAAAATAGATGGAAAAACTTATAGAAGAACACCAGAAGTATTAGATTGCTGGTTTGAGTCGGGCTCAATGCCCTACGGCCAGCAACATTATCCATTTGAAAATAAGGACCTATTCATGGAAGGTTTTCCAGCTGATTTTATTGCAGAAGGTCTAGATCAGACAAGAGGATGGTTTTATACCCTGACTGTTCTTTCAGTAGCATTATTTGACTCTGTTGCTTTTAAGAATTGTATTACGACTGGAATGATTCTTGCTGAGGATGGAAGAAAGATGAGCAAAAGTTTAAAAAACTACCCTGATCCTGAAGAATTGTTAAATACATATGGAGGCGACAGTCTTAGAGCTTACTTAATAAATTCACCTGTGGTTAGAGGAGAGCCTTTAAGGTTTTCGGAAGAAGGAGTAAAGCTAGTTACAAGGAATGTAATACTTCCTTTATGGAACAGTTATTCCTTTTTTTCAAACTATGCTAATGCCGATGAAATTACATTAGAAGAACTTTCTTCAGCATCTCCTGTCCACGAAAGACCTTTAATGGATCAATGGATTATTTCAACACTTCAATCATTAATTAAAACGGTTAACGAAAAAATGGAAAATTATTATCTTTATGAAGTAATTCCACCTCTAATGAACTTTATAGATGAATTAACGAATTGGTACGTAAGGTCAAATAGAAAAAGATTTTGGAAGGAAAGAGGGAAGGATGATTTAGATAAAATAAATGCATTTAAAACATTGCACGAAGTATTAATAGATTTTTCAAAAACAATGGCTCCCGTTTTACCTTTTATTTGTGAAGAAATCTATCAAGGATTAACAAATGACAAAAATAAAAGTATCCACTTTGAGAACTACCCAGAGTCAAATGATGAATTAATTAATCTAGATTTAGAAAAAGAAATGGATATAGCTAAAAATATTATCAAATCAGTTAGAAACATTAGAATTAATGTAGACATTCCAAATAAACAACCATTGAAAAATTTAAAAATAGTCACCAAAGACTCTAAAAAGATACACCAGATAACAAATGTAAAAGATATTATTCTTAACGAATTAAATATTAAAGATATATCTTTTGATGATGATTATCAAAGTTGGGTTAAGTATGAATGTAAACCTAATTATGCTTCTTTAGGTCCAAAACTTGGTAAAGAAATTACCAAATTTTCAAAATTTTTATCTGAATTAAGTGAGGACGATATTGAAAAATTAATAAATATTAATTATTTATATTTTAATGATAAAAAAATAAGCATTACAGATATAGATATAAGACTTACAAAAAAAGAAGATAAGATAAATCAAGAAGTAGTAGATGATTTTTCTGTATATCTTGATATTGAAATTGATGACGAATTGTTATTAGAAAGAGTGTCGAGAGAACTAGTTTCAACAATCCAAAAACAAAGAAAGGATATGGGTTTTGATATTACTGATAGAATTGTGCTTAATATCTCAACACAAGATGAGATTGTACTATCCTCTATTGAAAAATTTAAAGATTATATTCTGAATGAAACACTTACTAAAGAATTCCACACTTTTGAGAATAAAGGTGGAAATAAGATTCTAGATTATTTTGTAGATACTGAATTAAAGAAAATCTAAGAACATAGAAAATTAAAAACCATTGGGTAAATAAAACCAACCCCCAGAATAAGAATAATCGGTGATAAATCTAGACCAGCCATACCAATTCTAACTGTTGGTATTACAGATCTTATTGGGGCTAAAATTCGATTATAAAATTGATCCAATATACTTTTAATTTGTCCAATTGGGTGTTCTTGTGGAATTTGTACCCAAGATAGAATAATCCATAAAAATAAAGAGTAACGAAATAAATTATAAGATAATTCAAGTAAGCTACACATTTATTTTATATAGCCCTAATTCCTGTAGCCTCTCTCTTTCATCAGAAGGTAATGAAGAATTAGAAGGCAAAATTAAAAAAACACCATCTCTATTAATTGACCTTAACTTTGCATTGCTTATAAAAGCCATCCCAGTAACAAAATCTAATATTCGTCTTCTCTCAATTTGGTCTTCTATATCTCTTATATCCATAGCAACAATAAATTCTTCCTTTATAGCGTCACCAAGGTTATGTATTTCAGAAAAATTTTTTAATACTTTAATTTCAACCTCGTCCTTTGGTTGATGTATTCTTAAATCACCTGCATATTCTTCGCTTGCAAATCTATTTTCTGATGATGGCCTTACTGTTGTTGTAGATTCGTCAATATACTGCTCAATTGAGCTGGGTTGTTTCAAACCTATTGAAATAAGAAATTTTTCTAACATTAATTAAAAATTTTACTACCTACACGAATTATTGTAGCACCATAATCTAAAGCAACTTGATAATCATTAGACATACCCATTGAAAGCTCTCCAATATAGTTTTTATAGTTATCCTTAATTTTCTGATTAATTTTCTGCATTTTAGCAAATGCAATATTCGATTCATTTTCTAAACTAGGTATGCACATTATTCCAACAGGAAAATAACTAAATTCATCAAATATGCTAAAAAACATATCTACTTCTTCTATCTTTATTCCACTTTTGTTAGGATCATTATCTATATTTACCTGAACAAATATTTTTTGGCCAAAATAGTTTTCATCAAT
The DNA here is from genome assembly GCA_004214055.1 of Candidatus Actinomarinales bacterium. Lineage (GTDB taxonomy): Bacteria > Actinomycetota > Acidimicrobiia > Actinomarinales > Actinomarinaceae > Actinomarina. The sequence continues at coordinate 14,360 of SGYT01000006.1, forward strand.
TATTCTTGCTTCTTTTATTCTTGATAATGTGTGAATAGAAATACAATTTTTCATAATTTCTGATATTTTTCTTGATTGTAAGGGAGCTATAAAATGGAACTTTCCATCTTTTATCTTCTTTTTATGTTCTAGTAATTGTTCTAATCTGTTTTCACCAAATTCTCTGAATCCTAAATTATATATTTTTTCAATATCTTCAATTTTCTTATCTTTTATTACAGGTAATAGTTGAGCATCGTATTTTCTAACTAAATTACTTATATTGTCTAAAGATTCTAAATCCATAAAAAACTCCATTGTCTGTTGTTCGTTTTATCTCTTCTGTATGAGTTATATTTTTTATCTTCAATAGTACATTTGTCAATAATCTCTAAGTCAATAATATTTTTTTCGCAAAACTCTTCTATTTCTTTACTTAGGTTTAAATAAATTATATTGTTGTACGTACAACATTGCTTTTTAAATTTTGTTTCTAAATCTTTTTTAACTTCATAACAGCACTCTTGCGCATGTGGTCCTATAGATATTTTTAATTTTGATAAATTAAATTTTGAGATAGTTTTATAGAATATATTATTTTCTAATCCTTTCCAACCTATGTGTATTACACCAACTTTCTCTTCATCAGATATAAGAACAGGCATACAATCTGCTGTTTTAACTATTAAAGTTAATTTTTTTTCTCTAGTAATTAAAGCATCGGCTTGATAATCACCTGGTTCGTCAATTTCTAAAAAAACATCACTATGTGATTGTTCCATTGTTGCTAATTCTAAACCAGTAGGTATTTCGAAATCGAATGCTTCGTTAAATTGTCCGTTTGAGATTAGTTTAGAATGGATCATCCTCTGATGAAATCAGGGAGACCATCACCTCCACTACCTTCATCACCCTCATCCAAGCCAGTTGGACGCCTATTAGGTCTTGGGCCAAACCCCGCTGCTACAACTGTCACTTCTACAGCATCGCCTAAAGTATCATCAACAAGATGACCGAAGATAATCTCTGCATTATCATCAGCTCTTTCTGTAATAACTCTGGCAGCTTCATTAACTTCTTGTAACTTAAGATCTTCTGAACCTGCAATTGTTATAAGCACACCTTCTGCACCATCCATATTAGCTTCAAGTAGGGGTGATGAGATAGCAGCTTGAGCAGCATTTGGAGCTCTTTGTTCTCCTGTAGATTTACCTATACCTAAAACGGCATTTCCTGCATCTTTTAATATTGTTCTTACATCAGCAAAGTCAACATTTATAACTCCGGGATTTGTAATCAGACCAGTTATTCCTTTAACACCATTAGCTAAAATTTCATCAGATTTTAGATAAGCTTCACTAATTTTAATATCTTTATCACTTATTTGTAACAATCTGTCATTTGGTATAACTATAAGAGTATCGACAACATCCCTTAGAGCTTGGATTCCTTCCTCAGCTTGTACTGACCTTCTTCTTCCTTCAAAACCGAAAGGTCTAGTTACAACACCTACTGTTAGGGCTCCTAATTCATGTGCTACATTTGCGAGAATTGGAGATGCTCCCGTACCTGTTCCTCCACCTTCTCCTGCAGCAATAAACACCATATCAGAGCCTTTTAAAGCTTCAACAATTAATTCTTCTGAGTCAACAGCTGCTTGTCTTCCAATTTCAGGATTTGCTCCAGCGCCTAATCCTCTAGTTGACTTTCTTCCTAAATCTAATTTTAAATCTGCTTTTGATCCGAGCAGGCTTTGAGCATCAGTATTGCATGCAACAAAATCTACACCCTTAATGCCTAGTTTGATCATTCTGTTCACAGCATTGGTTCCTCCGCCACCAACACCGACTACTTTAATTACAGCTGAATAATTTCTTGGTCTCATATTTAAATTAACACCTCTCTCTTTCGTATTATTTTTTTTTGTAGCCATTTTATAAATCCTTATTTTGAAGATAAGAATATCATTGAAATATAACTAAAACAATATTTTTTATCATTTTTTTCTATATCTATACTTTAGATATAGATTATTTACACTTAGTTACAGCTCTAATCTCGTTTCCATCCTCACTATATATAAGTCTGATTTCCCCAGAGCATGGATTTTCAGCAATGTAGTAGCCAACAACTGATGCTTTTCTTGCAAGATCTGAAGGAGGTCCCATTGATACTTCAGTATCTAAATGGGATAAATAGAGGCCTTCCCCATCATACGTGACGTCTATGTTGTTTAGGTTTACCGAGTATTTTTTTAAAGTTAAAACAAAAGTTATTATCTCTTCGTAGAACCCCTCTCTTACCGGTCCATTTTCTATCACTACTTTTGCCAAGGTATCTATATCTTTGTCTCTTTCTAAATAGAGATTTTTATAAAGAACTGATATAGCTGAAGGAACCTGTCTTTTATCTTCTATAGCTGCGATTCTATCAGACATGATTATATTTGTAATTAAAGTATCTGGGAGTTCCTTTCTTATAGAGATACTATCAACAGTAGGGTTGTCGTCATAGAAATCCTGAAAATAATAATCATCAACAAGCCAAATCGAAACGCCAACTAGTCTTTCAATGGAACTAAAATCGAGATCTTCATTTTCAATATATGATACATTAGAGACTCTATAAACAGTCGAAGAAAGATTAAAGAATATCAATATAAATGTCAGTAACAAGGTAGAAAAAGCTAAAAATGTTTTAAAAGTTTGCCTTTCAATGTCGCTATAGTTCATAATTAATCAAAGTTGCCAACAAATATTATCTCTTTTTCTAATGAGACATCAAACTTATTGTAAACAACGTCTTTTACATGATTAACTAACTTATACAAAGAAGAAGACTTTGAGCCTTTTGGAGCTATAAAAAAGTTTGCATGCTTACTACTTACTCTAACTCCATCGACTTCGTAACCTTTGAGTCCAGCCTTGTCAATTAGCTCTCCAGCAGAGTATTCTTTATGGTTTTTAAATACACTTCCCGCATTATAAATCCCAGCAGGTTGTGTGTTTTTCCTATAAGTTGTATATTCTTTTAAGCGTTCCTTTATTAGTTTCGGGTCTCCCTTTATCCCCTTTAATTTTGCAGAAACAATAATTTTTCGTTCTAGATTATTAGACATGCGATAACCGAATTTAATTTGTTGTTTATCTAAGGTCTCATAATGTTTTTCAATAAAATTATACGCCTCAAGGGAAACAAACAAATCTGAAAACTCCCACCCGTAAGCACCTGCATTCATTTTTATAGCACCACCTACAGAGCCAGGGATTCCTATTAAGAACTCTGAATTAATTAGATTATTATTTTTACAAAATCTTGCTAAATCAGGCAAATAGACAGAAGAACCTACATTGATTTCGGAGGTGTTTTCATCATAAGATATTTTTTTAAACTTTGGATGTATAACATTTCCTGCATAACCTTTGTCTGAGAAGGCAACATTAGACCCTTTACCTAATATGAAATTATCATTATCTGAAAATATTTCTCTATATTCATTAATATTAGTTTCATTAAGTTCATAATAATTATTACAGAAACCACCAAATTTATAGGTAGTCACACTTGAAAGCTTAATTTTATTTTTCATCTAGATATTTTATTATTTGAGGTCCTAATAAAGTAATGTCACCTGCACCTAAGGTTAGCACAATGTCATTCTCTTTAACTCTTGATGAAAGGTAGGCAGGGATCATTCTTATTGACTTTAAATACTTTATATTCTTTGATTCAAAATTTTTACTAGTAACTCCGGGTATTGGTTTTTCACCAGCAGGATATATATCAACAACTATTGAAAAATCAGCATACTCCAACTCTTCCTTAAACTTTTCAAATTTTTCATTTGTTCTAGAATATCTATGAGGTTGAAAAATGACGTATAATTTTCCTTTAGTAATTTCCTTAAGAGCTGTAATTGTAGCCTTTATTTCTGTTGGATGATGACCGTAGTCATCATACAATTTGATGCCTCTAACAGTTCCAAGATATTCTGTTCTTCTATTTACTCCAGGAAAAGATTTTATAGCTTCTAAAGATTCTTCAATCTCAATTCCATTTAAAAAAGCAAGAGCTATTGCTCCAGTAATGTTTGAAACAAAATGAGAACCAATTAAATTAGAAACAATTTCATATTCTTTACTATTGTGAATAAACTTATTTGGATAATTAATTTTATATTCAGCACCGTTTTTTGAAGAAAATATAGTATGTTTATTTCTTATTTTTAAATCATTAATATTTTGATCATCATAATTTAAAACTAAATTATTTTTAGAATTTAATATTACTTTTCTAAATGCCTCAATTAATTTTTCAAATGTTTCAAAATAATCTAAATGATCTTCGTCAATATTTGTTACTAATAAATCATCTATTTTTATGTCTTTAAATGTATTGAAAGCTTCATCAACTTCCAATATTATAGGTAAATCTTTTTTTCCATAATGACCACCAATTCCATGAAAAGATGTTGATCCACCATAAATATAAGATACGTCTATATTGTTATGATGGAAAATATGAGCTAATAACGCTGTTGTTGATGTTTTCCCATGTGTTCCTGTTACCCCAATAATTTTGTTCTCATAAGAAAGTTTCTCCAAAAACTCTGCCCTAGATTGCACATTATTATTTGCTAAATTGTTTTTTAAAAATGTCTTATCTATTGGTACTGCTGAAGAATAAATGTATAAAACATTAGGAGAATATATAAAATTGTCTATATCAAAATAAACCTTAACTGCGTCTTGTTCAAGTTGATTTGTAATGTAAGATTTTCTTTGGTCGTAACCCTCAACTTTCATACCTTTTTGAGCTAAATATTTAGCTATAGAGCTCATTCCAGAACCACCTATTCCTAAAATGAATACATTCTCAATTTTTTTCATAAATTGCTTCCATTAGATATTTAGTTATTTTCTCATTTCCAGATTGAATATTTGATTTATGTAAATTATTTTTTTTCCATTCATCAAAATTATTTACTATTTTTAACAATGTTTTTTCAAATTCATTGTACGAATTAACTAATTCAGCTAAGCCAAGGTTATTAAGATATTCTGCATTTAAAGATTGGTGAGATGAGGTTGTTCCATGTTTGTATGGTATAAGTATTTGTGGTATTTCTAAATAAGCGGCTTCTAATGATCCACCACCTGCTCTTCCAATTTGAAGGCTTATATTAGAATAATAAATATTCATATCTTCTATAAAATCATATTGTTTATAGTTTTCATAACGATTATCATTTTTTAATTTATTTTTACCTGTTATATGAATAAAACTAATCTTATTTAAATTGTTGGTATCTAAAAATTTATAAATAAAATCATTTATTTCATCTGAGCCTTGACTTCCTCCCTGAACACCGATTACAATATTTTGTTTTTTTCTATCAACTTGAAATAGATTTTTATTAAAAATTGGGCCAACAAATTTAATGTTTTTCTTTCGTAGATTTTTAGTATCTGGGTAAGACGTAAATATTATACCTGGGAGATATGATGAAAATTTATTTCCCAATCCACCATAAATATTTTGTTCTTGACCAAAATATTTAATATTAAGTAACATGCATAAAAAGGAAGCGACTGGAGCAATATATGATCCGGTACAAAAGATAACCTCTATTTTTTCTTTTTTAATCAAATATTTAATATTATTTATGTTTTTTATTATTTTCTTAATGTTGAGAATGTATCCTATAATTCCATTATTTGATCTATAAATATTTTCAATATGTACTTTCACCTCTAAATTATCAAAATACTGTGCTCCCCTTTTGTCAGTAATTACTACAATATTGTCTAATTCAATATTTTTATCATTTAATTCTTTAATCATATTTTTTGCTGGAAATACGTGCCCACCTGTTCCTACGCAAAAAATTCCTATTTTTTTCATAATTCATCTGCTTTTTCTTGAGAATATGAAATAGTAAGCCCAATAAAAATAGCTACCATAGCAGAACCTCCATATGCTATAAATGGTAAAACAATACCAGTTATTGGCAAAAGTCCAACTATTCCACCTAAATTAAATACTGTTTGAATTAAGACCCATGAACCCATCCCTACAAATAACAATCTACTAAATTCAGTATTACTTGTTAAACCAAGGCCAAAAAAAGAAATTATTAATAACATCAAGGCAATAATTAATATTAATAAACCAAAAAAGCCATACTCTTCTCCAGCTATTGAAGCTATAAAATCCGACCATGAATTAGGTAGACTACCCCACCTAGCTCTTGATGTTCCCGGTCCTAATCCAAATAATCCACCTGAACTTATTGCAACCTTGCTTTGATGAAGTTGATAACATCTGCCAGCAAGATCTACCGGGTCAACATTTGTACCCTCACATATTTTAGAAAACCATGTAACAAATCTAGATTCACGATAACCCATTAAATTTATAGCAAAATAAATTGGCAATGGAGAAATTGCAATAATTCCTATTGGATACCTTAATTTGACTTCGGAGAATAATAATTGAAATAAAATTATCCCTGAAATAATTAATGTAGTTCCAAAGTCTGGTTCAAGAAGTATTAAAACACAAGAAAGAGCAGGTAAAATGAGTGTTTTTTTTAAATTATAAAAATCTGATTTGTTTATTTCTAAATTTGATAAATGATAGGCTACAAATAAAATTATTATAGGCTTTGCAAATTCACTCGGTTGAAAATAAACATCTCCTAAATTAATCCACCTTCTGCTACCTCCAGCTACAACCCCATATGTAAGTACTAAAAATAATATTACTGAAATTGTAAACATTCCCGTACTAGCTAATTTTTTATAATTTTCATTATTAATTTTTTTGCCTATATTAAAAATTAATAAACCGATAATTATTGCAGCCATATGTCTTTTAATTAAATGAAAATTGTCATTATACAAATTCATTCCTCGAACAGATGAAGCAGATAAATTAAGCAAAATACCAAAAGTAATAAGAAACGAGATGGAAATTATATTGATTTTTTTGAATGTGGATTGGCTTAATTTATACATTTCTATCCTTGATATTTGAAACAACTGACTTAAAGAAATTACCTCTTTCCTCATAATTCTTAAAATCATTAAAGCTTGCTCCCCCACAAGAAAATAAAACTGTTTCAAAAACACCACTATTTTTTCCACGCTGTAGGGCTTTAGATTTCTTCCAGACTTCTAAATACTTTAATATTTCATTCTCTAAATCAAAGATGCTTTCATAATATTCTTTTTCAAAACTATCAAACCTATTTAACTCATACTTCATATTTTTAGGAACTAATACCAACCCTATGTTTTCTCTTGATATATTTAAGCTGCTTCCAGACATTTGTTTTGTTAACCCATGCAAAATTAACAATCCATTTTTTACTCTCTTTGATGCTTCTGATACTGAGTGAAAATTTGTTGATTTTGAATCGTTTATATATGTGATTCCATTAATTATGTCAATAGTTTCAAACCTATGTTCTAAACTTTTAGTATTTTTTAAATAATCATATGCTTTTGTTACGGATAAATTTAATTGAGGAACTAAAATAAAAAAAGCGTCTAGAAAATCATCAAAGTATTTATACCTCATAAAATTCATAGAAAAATTTTTTGGAAACTTTGGTTTATTATATAGCTCTTCGGCTAAGCCTTCATTCATAGATAAGTAATTTGGTAATCTACCCGTGGCTATTTTGGATTTTGAAAATTGAAATATTTTCTTTTTAGACTCTGTATATTCTTGTACATTTTCATGCCAATCTAAATGGTCCTCTTCAATATTTAGTACTATTCCTACTTCTAGTGATAAATTTTTTATATAATGTAGTTGAAAACTTGAAAGTTCCATAACAATATAATCATATTTCTCTTCAATATAATTTAATGGTGAATCACCTATATTCCCTACTGCTAAAGATTTTAATCCCTGTGAGTTAATAAAATCCGATAATAATTCTACAAATGTTGTTTTTCCATTAGTACCAGTAACTCCAATTATTGGGGTATTGTGTATTCGATCACGCTCATATATATCTATATCAGTTATTACATTAATTTTTTTTGAATTTATTTCTAATATAAGAGGGTGTGTTGGTTTTATTCCTGGTGAGATTATAATTTCATCTATCTCATCAAATGTATTATCTTTAAATTTCTGTTTTTTTGGTATTTCTATTTCTTTATCATCATCATATATAAAATACTCAATGTTATTTTTTTGAAAATAAGCTTCTACAGATTTTCCTGTTGCCCCATATCCAAAAATTAGTTTCTTCACTTAATTACCAAACAAGACCCAATCACCATAGAAAAGACCTAGCCCTATTACAACAACAATTCCATTTATAATCCAAAATCTAACGATAATTGTCGTTTCTGCCCAATTGCTCATTTCAAAATGATGGTGTATTGGAGTCATCTTAAATACTCTTTTTCCTCTATATTTGAAAGATAATACTTGAATTATTACTGACATAGCTTCAACAATATAAAGGAAGCAGAAAAATAAAATAAGGGTATCAGCTCCAATTGCAAATAGTACTAACGGAAATATAGAGCCGATAAATTGTGAGCCAACGTCACCCATAATTATTTTTGCTGGATTAGTATTCCACCATAAAAAACCTAAACAAGAACCTGCAATAGATGATATTAAAACAGCTAATTCAACCGATATAAAAACAGGATTTATAAAATTAGAATAATATTCTGGATGTCTGAATATCCAGAAAGCAATTATTAGTATACCGCCAAATGATACTGAAGAACTTCCTGCAACTAAGCCATCCAAACCATCAGTTAAGTTAACTGCATTAGTAATTCCAACTATAATAAAAACAATTAAAAACCATTTAAAAATTCCAACATCTAAACCAAAACCGCTAAAAAGATAGAAAATAGTTGAATCGTCTAAAAAATAAAAGTAGTAACTTGCTATTGATGCTACAAGTGTTTGAAATAAAAATTTATTTCTTGCTTTTAGTCCTAAATTTCTATTTTTATTCACTTTTAAATAGTCATCAATTAAACCTACGAAGCCCATTAATGTACTTAAAATTAACAGATTAAAAATTTCAAAATTAATTGATAATAACTCAACCTTGAAACCTTTTCCAATAGTCCAAAAATTTATGTGTGATAATATAAACCCAACAAAAGTTCCTAAAATTATAAATACACCACCCATTGTTGGGGTACCTTTTTTATGCTCATGAAAATTTAGTTCTTCACGTATGGGTTGTCCAATATTTCTAGTTTTAAAGAAATTGACTCCAATTGAAGTAGAAAGTAAAACAAATAAAAAGCTGATACCTCCGGCAACAATTATTCCAATCATAAATTTTCCTTTATATGTTCATTAACGATATTCTGATCACTAAATTCTATTGAAGTATCCTTAAATTCTTGAATACTCTCATGCCCCTTCCCTAGTATTAATAATACAGAATCTTTTTCAAGATTATTAATTCCTTCTATTATTGCCTCTTTTCGATTTAGTATTAGTGTTGTATCTTTGTTTAATTCAATTCCTTTTAATATATCTTTTGCTATTTCTTGTTCGTCTTCATGACGTGGATTGTCATTTGTTACTATGATTTTGTCAGCTAAATTAGTTGCATTCCCCATCAAAGGTCTTTTTTCTTTGTCTCTTCCTCCACCAGCTCCCAAAATAACAATAACTTTACTGTATTTGTTTTTTACAGAATTAATTACTTGAGTAATAGACTCGGGTGTATGTGCAAAATCTATTATTATTTCATTATTATTTTTATATTTAATTATTTCATATCTTCCTTTAGGATTTTTTAAACTTATAGATGCTTCTAACAACGATTCTAAATCATATTTTTCTGAAAAATAGGCCATTGAAAGAGCCAACAAATAATTGAGGTGAGATTTTGGACCCGATAAAGGTACCGTAATATCATAATCTCTTCCCTCAATTTCAAAATTTATATTATATTTTTCTTTTGCAAAATTTATATTTTTAATATATAAATTGTTTGTTTTATTCATGCCAATGCTAAACGAAGATATGTTGGTTAATGAATTAACTTTATTACCCCACTCAGATTCGATATAGACTAATTTTTCTGATATATCATTACTAAAAAGTTTTAATTTAGAATCGAAGTAGTTTTCTATAGTTTTATGATAATCAAAATGATCTTGAGAGAGATTTGTAAACCCAGAAACTTTAAATTTTAAATTTTTTATTCTTTCTTGGTCCAAAGCATGCGAGGAAACTTCAAGAACTATATCATTAATGTCACTATTTTCTTTAAGACCTAAAAATTTGATGATATTAAATAACTTTGGTGTAGTGAGGTGTGCTTCATTTGTAATTTTTTTAAATACATCTGCCTCAGTAGTTCCAATAAATAGGGACTTTGAAATAATTAACTGATTTAAGTAAAATCCAGTTGTTGTTTTTCCATTTGTTCCTGTTATTCCGTAGAAAGTTTTATTTTCGAAGTTAGGGCAAATTTTTTCTAAAAAATCTCTATACACTTGATCATAATTATTTACTTTTATTATTTTTTCGTCTGAGATTGAACAATCTTTTGTAGTTATAATTGCTTTTAATTTATGCTCTAAGGATTCACTAATTAATTTATTTAACTTTTTTAATGATTTGTGATTTAAAAGCAGTATTGAATTCTTAGATATATCAAGAGTACTGTTAATTATTTTGTTAGTATTAAAATCTTTACTGGAAGTTAGGTCTTCAATACTTAATGAACTCATATTTATTCCTTTGGAACAAAGTAACTAATGATTTTTTTGAATATTGGAGCAGCTGTAGAGCCTCCAGTTACATATTCCGATGTTGGATTAGTTTTTGCCCCCCAAAGAAGCACAGATCCAACAACTGGTCCATCTTTTGTTTCAACAAAACCAGTAAAGGAGGTATTAAATCTGTCTTCAGAATAACCTACACCTTCTAAATGAGTTCTACTAGTTCCCGTTTTACCACCAATAATGTAACCTTCTTTCCTGAGAGATTTTCCTGTACCATTTTCACCTTCTACAACATTTATAAGTAGTGTTTTTAATCGACTTGACATCTCAGGGCTAATAATTGTATTGCTTTGAGTATCAACTTTTTCTTTCTGCACTAAAGTTAATTTTACATCTTTGCCACCGTTTGCAATTATGCTATAAGCTCTAATCATTTGATATTGAGAAACATTTATTGAATAACCAATTGAAAGTGAACTTAGACAGGTAAGACATTTTTTATAACTGACAAAGCCTCCCTTAGCTTCTCCTGTTAATTCAACTCCTGATTTTTGACCGAAACCGAACTTGGTCAAATACTCCTCAATTTTAAGAACACTAGAATCTTTCGTTATTTTTATTGTTCCAACATTTGAAGATCTTTCAATAATTTGTTTAACTGATAATTCGTAAGTTTCATGTTTGAGAAAATCACTAAAACAACCCCTCAAACCATCATATAGACTTTCACATGATGATTCAATAATCTCAATTTGATCTTCTACAATATATTTATCATCTTCATTTAGCAATCCTTCATCAAGAAGTGATCCTATTGTAAATATTTTTAATGCAGAACCTGGCTCATATAATGCTCTACCACTTATTAAGTTAATATTAAAATATTTGTTATTGCTACTTGATTTCTCAGCAGAAATAATTATTTCACCTGTTTCAGCATTTGCAAATACTACTGAACACTTAAATGCATCTGTTCTATCTAAAGCTTCAGCGCACAGTTCTTCAGAAAGGTATTGAAGATCAGAATCTAATGAAAGCAATAAATCTTCTCCGTGTATGGGGTCTATTGTTCTAATATCCCCTTGAGGAATAACTGATCCATTTGGTGCTGCCTCATAAGTTAACTCACCATCAACCCCTTTTAAACTGTTATCAAAATAAAGCTCTAAACCTTCAACTCCATTACCATCAGGGTCTACATGGCCAATAATCTTATTTAAAGATTCAGAGTATATTACCCTCTTATTTGATGGTTCAATAATAATTCCTTCATAACCCCATTTTTTAATTTTCATACCGATATCAAAAGTTACATTCCTTTGTAGATAGAAATAATTATCATTATCATTAAGTCTTTTTAAAATTAATTTACTATCTACCTTTAATAGAGGCGATAAGATATCTGAAATTTCTTTTTTATTTACTATTTTATTTGGGTTAATCCCGATATTAAACGCATTAACTGTATCGGCTACTTCATTAAAATTCTTATCTAATATTGAACCCCTTTTTGCCTCAATAACTTCTGTTTTTTCACGATAAGACAAAGCTTGATTTCTAAAATAGTCAGAATTAGAAAATTGTAATTTAAATACTTGTTCAATAAATAAGCCAGAGGAAAATAGTACGAACAAATTTAGAATTAAGAATAAAAATGAAATTCTTGTTTTTTTATATTTCATCTTTATTTCCCAAAACCTAAAACTGTTATTTTTTCTTTTTCACGATTATTTAACTTATAAGGAATTTCAAGTTTATTTATTTTTTGGGCAACATCAAGCCTTTCATATAAATTAACTTTTGATAATTTATCAATATTAGCAATAGAAAAGACTTCGTTATGTTCTAATTTGATAGAATTTCTTTCTCTTTCAAGAATTAATATTTCATTATTAATTTCAATAATATGATTTGAGATTTCATTTATTTTTATATTGAGAATTAAAGGTACAACTAAAGAAGCAAAAATACATAGATAGAGAATATTGTAAAAATATTGTTTCCTCATAGCTTTATCACGTACCTCATAATTGCCGATCTTGATCTAGTATTTGATTTTTTTTCATTCTCTGAAGGGGTGTATTTCTTTTTCTTAGGATGAATAAATTGTTGTTTAATTTCACATTTACATATAGGAAAACTCGGATCACAAATGCAATCTGTAGTAATTTCTTTAAAAAAGCTTTTAACTATTTTATCTTCTAGGGAATGATAAGAAATACAAATTATTACTCCTTCTGCAACTATAGATTCTTTAATCGAATGTAAAGAAGATTTAATTTCGTTTAACTCATTATTAACTTCAATTCTTATGGCTTGAAATATTTTTCGGATAGTTTTTTCAATATAGATAGGATTTTGTTTAGGTATCGCTTCTTTTATTATTTCAACCAACTCGTTTGTTGTCAAAATAGGTCTTGATTCAACTATTTTTTTAGTGATTCTGTAATAATATTTATCTTCACTATAAAATTTTAAAACTCTTGCAAGATCTTCTTCCAAATAATTATTTAAAATATACTCTGCTGTTAATTTTTGTTCACTATCCATCCTCATATCAAGCTGTGTATTTTTTTGAAAAGAGAATCCTCTATGATCCGAATCAATCTGATGAGAAGATAAACCAAAATCATATAAAATCCCACTAATAGGCAGTAACTCATTAATAAGCAAAAAATTATAAATTTCAGAAAAGTTTAGATGGTTAACATCATGCTCGGTTTTGCTACTCTTTACTGATTCTAAATCTCTATCAAACCCAATAAATTTTAAATGATTATGCTTTTCTGATAATTTAAAATGAGAACCATAACCATATGTTGCATCGATGAAATTACCACCTGGGACATCTGCGAGTAAAGAAGAAACATCTTCCACCATCACGCCTTTATGTGGCAAATACTCGGCCCTGTTTGTATTCATACCCAGCTCTCTAGTACTGGCACCAATTGGAAAGTTGGGCGGAGTAAGGGTATTCCAATTTAGTTGTCTAGAGAGCTGGCTATGAATCTATCCTTTCACTTCGTTAATATTGGCAAACGCTTTATCAGCATCATTTTGAATTTTTTTCCAAACTTTTGTTGACCATATTTCAATAACAGGACCGGATCCTGTAACGGTTACATCATCATTTATACCGATTTCACTATATTTCCTAAGATTTTCAGGTATTTGTATTCTTCCTGCTGAGTCTAATTTAGAATCTATAGCTCCACTGAATAAAGCCCTACGTAATTGTCTTGATGTTTTTTCAGTAGAAGGAAGGGAAGCCATCTTTTCAGATTCATCCAACCAATTTGTTTTAGTGAGTATTTGAAGACAGTTATCAAGTCCCTTAGTGACCACACAGCCCTGTTGAAGCTCTTTTCTAAATTTCGAAGGTATTACTACCCTTCCCTTCGAATCCATTGTATGTCTAAATTCACCAAGGAACACTTTTCTCCGCCTTTCGTGCCTTGAACCACTTTTACACATTATATGACACTTTATGACACAATGCAACACAAAAAAAGAAAAAAAATTATGCTGAAATTAGGTATTCTTTCCATTCAGGGTCTGGGTTAGACCCAATTATCGTCTTAATCCAGAAATTTCCCTCTGGCTTGGTAGGAAAATTTTTTAGTTTTAAGATTGTTTGATTTAATAATTTATCAGCCTTAACAAGATTACATTTTTTACAACATGCAACGACATTTGACCATTCATGTTGCCCTCCTTTTGATTTTGGAATTATATGGTCAATAGATTCTGCATTATTTCCGCAATATTGGCATGTATTAAAATCTCTTATAAATATATTTGAACGATTGAGTGCCACTCGTCTTGCATAGGGAGCTTTTACATAATATGTTAGTAAAGCAACTTTTGGAACATTAATTATTTTATTTTCTGAACGAATTTCTAGTTTTGATGTTTTTATTACATTTATTTTTTTTGCAAGCATAAGAGCTACAGACCTTTTTGCGGAAGCAACTGAAAGGGGTTGGAAAGTAGAATTTAAGATAAGAGTACGATGATAATTAAAATTAGTCATAAATAGAAATTGAGTATTCTATTTTTGCTACGCTTGCTTTTGTTGACTAAGTACATCTTCCTCTACTTTAGTCAGCAAATTTAAAAATCTTTCTTTATCTAATTCAAATTTCGAAACATCTTCTGTTACTTCTTTTGTAACTTCATCAATAGTTTCAAAAAATGCAAGTTGTCCAGATTTTAAAGCATCGAAAACTAGATCTTCTTCTACTGAGTATATAGTGTCACCATCTGATACAAGTTTTACTTCTGAAAGTTGGTTTTCAAGATTCCCATTCCTTGTCAAATACTTCCATGCTCTCCTAACTCTTTGGATACTCATACCATTATCTAATAATGTTTTGATAACCCTTAGTGATACTATATCTCTAAATGAGTACAGCTTAGGAACTCCGGGCTTCCCTTTAGATGATTGAATAGCCGGAGAAACTAACCCAACTTTATCCCAATATCTTAATTGATGTGAAGTGCAGCCTGATAAATAACAAGCTTGCTTAGATGTAAATGCATCTTTCTTCAAAATCCTTACTCCTTAAAAAACGATGTATTATTAAATTTAATTTATTCTATTTATTTTGTCTAGAGCTATCTTTATTTCTTAGAAGATTAAAAATTTGTTTAAAATTCCATTCGTTAATATTTTCAGCCTTAAGAAGTGCTCTTGTATTGGTCACAAAGACATAACCTGATAGAGCCATTAAAACAAAACCCATAACAGCAACAATCGGCTGGGGAATGTAAGAAGCAATCATTATTAAAAAACCAATTAGAAACGTAAATCCTGAAATAATAGACCTACTTCTGGAAAAATTAGAAAGCGTCAAAGATTCGACTGCCTTTTCAAGTTTTGGATCATCTACGCTTAATCCCAACTCAATTTGTTTTAAAATTTCTTCTTCTTTTTTATTCAAACCCATATGACGATTTTAATATAATTACAAACTACTCTGTAATTATGAGCAAATTATTTTTGAGGCATGGTGAAGTAGACAACAGAGAAAATATTTTTTATGGTGACTTGCCAGGATATCAATTAAGCAAAAAAGGACAAGAGCAAGCTAACAAAGCAGCACAATACATTGCGGATAATTTTGATATTGAATATATTTTTTGCTCTCCTCTTCTTAGAGCGAGACAAACAGCTAAACCTCTGTCTGATCTTTTAAAGGTTGACGTTACTTATGTAAATAATTTAATTGAGTGGGGTGGTATAAATATTTGGAAAGGTAAGACTTTTGAAGAATTTAGCCAAACAAAAGAATATGAATTATATGTAGATGATCCTACAAATATAACTTCAGCTGAGGAGACTTATTTAAATGTATATAAAAGAGTTCAAGAAATTTATAAACAATCTAGTAGGTCTGTTTTTGTTAGTCACCAAGATACAATAAGATCTTTTACATACTATGAACTAAAAGAAAAATCATTTAATGTTAATAAACCTGAACATTGTGCTATTCATGAAATTAAAAATAATAAAATTAAGATACATACCTACCTTGTTTAGGTAAGTATATTATATAAAATAATCAAACTAATTCCAAAAGAACCACAAAAAGTGATACTCCCGATAATTGGTTCTAGAGATTTTAAGAATTTTGTTTCAGCCTTTTCTAAATACATTTCGACTATACGTTTGCTTAAAGTAAAAGAAACAAAGCCAGCAACTATAAAATAAACAAAACTCATTAATGATAGCCAAGGATTAACAAAATTCATACTAAGGTAAACTTAATATCCATATGATATTTAGCAAGAAAACAAAATTAATTTTTTATACATTAGTTATAGGATGCTCCACTTATATTGGATATATCCTTGGAAATGCATTTTGTTTAGATAATTGCTCCTTTACAATATTTTTAAATATATTAATTACTAACCTTGTTACCTTATTAGGGCTGTATGTTTTAATTAATTTATCAGAAAAATCAATCACTGAATGGAATGAGGAAAGTAGCTACGAAGAAGAATAGTTAACGGTCTCTACTATTTCATCTAAATCTTTTTCATTCACATCTTTATGTAATACAATTCTTACAATATTTTTTTTAATTAGTCCTGCTTTAATATTCTTTTCTTCTAGTTTTTCTAGGAATTTATTAGCTGAAGTATTCTCTTCAAAAGTAAAAAATATCATATTTGTTCCTTTATATTCAATCTCATGAATTAGATTCTTTTTATCATTATTTTCAATAAGTTTTTTATATATATATTGAGCTTTTTGATGATCTTTAAGTATTTCTTCTCTATTTATTAAAGCAAACTTTGCCGCAGAAGCAATAATCCCAACTTGTCTCATTCCTCCCCCAAGTTTTTTTCTGTACTCTCTTGAACTCTCTATAAAATCTTTTGTACCAAGCAACATTGAGCCTACAGGGGCCCCTAATGCTTTAGAGAAACAAAAAGTGAGACTATCACAATATTCTCCGTAGTCATAACCTTTATCCTCTTCTAAGATAGCATGCCATAGTCTTGCACCATCAATATGTAGTTTTAAATTATTTTCTCTTGCTATAGAAGAAATTGATTTTATTTTATCATAAGGAACAATACTTCCTCCTGAGGCTAGATGTGTGTTTTCAATACTAATTAATGATATTTTCGGTTTGTGTACTTTTGAATTTTCAAGTGTTTGAATTAAATCTTCTTCACTAATCACACCATCTACATTATTAACATCCCTAAATTGTATACGGGATAAAAATGAGGCAGCACCATGTTCATAATTCTTTATGTGAGAATCGGAAGTTGTGATTACTTCTTCACCAGGGTTTGTATGATTAAGTAAAGATATTTGATTTCCCATTGTCCCCGAACTAACAAATAAGCCCGCTTCAAATCCTAAAAGTTCTGCACAATAATCTTCTAATTCATTAACAGTCGGATCTTCTTTGTATTCATCATCTCCTACTTCTGATTCAAGTATTGCATTTAACATTTCTTTAGAAGGCTTAGTGACTGTATCTGAACGTAAATCTATCATATGTCATTCTATCATTCTGAAATACTCATTTAAAAAATTGATCAATTTGAGAGAGAAAATTATCTGATGATCCTTCTTTAATAAGAAAAATTAATTCGATATCATCAAAAATCTTTCTGTTTTTTAAATATAAATCTTTATTAATACATAAGCTAATAGATCCCATTGGTCTATCGATTTTTTTATAGAGCTCTCTTGTTTTGTAAAGTTCACTTAGTGAACCTAGCCATTGATTAATACCAACTGAATATTTTTTCATTATTTGTATATTTTGATTTGAATTGCCACCTAAAAATATATTCTTACCTTCTTTAGATATATCAAAATTCTCTATTAAATAAGAAATAACCTCTTCTAAGTTGTTTGAGTAATTTGGTAAATTTTTCTGATATTTATTGTCACCCACACCAAGTCCTAACTTAAAGTTTTCAATCTCTAAAAAAGGATTTAAGTATTCTGTAATTAAATTATTAAGTTTTCTTTTATTTATGTTTAGCACTGCTGTTCCAATATCAAAATTTCTATCTTCATAACTTACTAATAAACTTATTGATTTCTTTATTTCATACATAGCTAATTTATCATCAGCTGGATTAACAGTATGATCAAAAACATATACTGTATGGAGATTCTTTAAATTTAAATAATTTAATTTGTATTGGCTATCTTTTTCAAAAAATGAGCCAGGCAGTAGAATAGATTTTTTTTGATTAATCATTCAAAGCAAGAATCGCTGCACCAATTATTCCGGAATCTTCTCCTTGAGAAGCAATAAATATATCAGGAAAATTTCTAGATGGAAATTTGTATCTATTCTTTATATCGCTTTGTATAAGCTTAATTAAATCATAAGGTTCAGACGACATGCTTCCCCCGAGAACAAAAGCTTCATTATCGAATATTTCAAATAAACTTAACAGCCCATTTGAGATGTTTTGAATTATCTCATCTCTTACAGCAGTTTCTGAGTTTGTTAAGCTCAATGTATTGTCAAACAGTACCGAACCAACATTTTTTATAGCAAATATTTTGGCAAGATCTGAATCTTGATTTTTCTTAGTTAGTTCCATACATTTCTTTGTCCACACTGATGCAGCAACTGATGACTCAAAACTACCTTTTTTTCCGCTATCGCCTTCGACTTCTCTATCATTTGAGGTAAGCATGTGTCCAATCTCTCCTGCATTTCCTTTTCCTCTTAATAATTTATCTTCAGATATTATTCCCCCACCGACTCCCGTACCAAAAGTTAACATAATTATATTTGAATATTTGTTTTTATAGTTTAGAAAATATTCACAATAAGCTGCCACATTGCCATCATTGTCTAGGTAAAATTCATACTCTGAAAATTTTGATAACTTTGAAAAATCAATATCATATTTTAAATGTGGGCCGTACAAATATTTATTGTTTCCTACATTTACGTATCCTGGCATTGCTACTGAAACTTTTGATATATCTGATAAATTACCTTCAATAATTTTAGAAAATAAATCAATTAATTTTTCTTCATTTTCTGGAGTGGGAAACTTGTCTTTGTTGATTATTTCTAAATTATCAGAAACTAAACCATATTTAATCGAGGTACCGCCCACATCAAATGCTAAAACATTCATATATCTAATGATGATAATTCTAAATAATGATTATTTGCTCTAAAATATCCGACATTCATACATATTGTTTCACCTAAGTTCCATCTAGTAGCTTTTGGTTGATGAACATCTCCAAATAATGAAAGTTTAGGTTGGTTTATTCGGATATATTTTTCTAAACTTTTCCATCCCTGCTCCCTCTTATTTGTAATTACATCAATAATTAATTCATCTACTAGCGGAGGAGCATGTGTGCATATAATATCAACATCAATTAAATTATTTAATTTAACTTCAAAATCTTCTTCTGATATTTCACCTCTGGCTTTTATTGGTGTTGGAACACCGCCTCCAGCAAAACCTATCTTGTTATCTTTATATTTATGAATTTGACCATCAACATTCGTTACATTACTCGTCTTTACTGATTCAAATATTTTGAGAGAATCAACATTTCCTGGAATCATCCATACTTCATAATCTTTTAAAACATCAAATACTTCTAAGTATTGTCTTTCTATTGCATCTTCTATTTTTTGCTGTTTTCCTTTTGGATCGTCTGAAAAAAGATCTTGCCATAGATTTTTTCTTTCGTCAAAATTATGGTCTTTTCTTAATTCAATAAGTCTATTTAAATTAGCATCTCCAAAAACATCTTTAGCTATTCCATCCCCATTCCTATAATCAATCCAGTTAATTAAATCTCCTAATATAACTAATGGTTCTTCAGTTTTTGGAAGAAGTTTTAACGAATCTAAACCGTGATGAACATCAGAAATAAATAGCATGTATAATAACTAACCTGTTACAGCTCCCTTATCAGCACCTGTAACTAATTTAGAATATTTATTTAGAACTCCAGAATTGTACCTTGGCTCAGGGTTTGTATATTTTTTTAATCTTTTTTCTATTTCGTCTTCATCAACATTTAGATTTAGTTCCCTTTTTTTTAAGTCCAAGCTTATTTCATCACCAGTTTCACAAATTGCAATCGGTCCATTATCGAAACTTTCAGGAGTAACATGTCCAATGCATAAACCAGTTGTCCCACCGGAGAATCTTCCATCTGTGATAAGTAATACATCTTTACCTAGACCTGCTCCTTTCATTGCGGCAGTTATTTGTAACATCTCTCTCATTCCAGGTCCCCCTTTTGGCCCTTCATTTCTAATTACAACAACCTCTCCTTTATTAATTTTATTATTAAAAAGAGCATCCAATGCTTCTTGCTCGCTATCAAAAACATTTGCTGGTCCTTTGAATGTATTAATTTCTATACCTGCAACCTTTACAACTGATCCATTAGGTGACAGAGATCCTCTTAATATTGCTAGACCTCCCTCTTTAGAAATTGGATTATCCGGAAAATAAACAACATCTTGATCTTTAGGTATTTCAATATTCTCTAAGTTCTCTCCAACTGTTTTTCCAGTCACCGTTAAACAATTTGGATCTATTAATTTATTCTCGAGCAGTATTTTTGATACAACAGGAACCCCTCCAATCTTATCAAGGTCGACCATATGATATTTCCCAAATGGTTTCATATCTGCAAGGTGTGGTACATCTCTTGCAAGTTCATCAAATATATCAATAGTTAAAGCAACTTTTGCTTCATAAGCAATAGCTAACAAGTGCAATACTGCATTCGTACTTCCTCCAAGAGACAGCACTGTAGTTATTGCATTATGAAAAGCTTCTTTAGTCATTATGTCTCTAGGTTTTAAATCATTTTTTAACAAATAATTGAGTTGATTTCCTGTTTCCTTAGCTGCTTTTCTCAATCTTTGATCTTCGGCTTGTATTGAAGCTGTTCCTGGAAGACTCATTCCGATAGCCTCACCAACTGAAGCCATTGTATTAGCTGTGAACATTCCTGCACAAGACCCTTGCCCTGGACAAGCAGCACATTCTATTTCATATAGTTCCTCTTCTGAGATTAAGCCTTTTTCCAATGCACCAATTCCTTCAAAGACATCGACTATAGATATATCTTTACCTTTATACTCACCTGGTAAGCTACTTCCTCCATAAAGAAATATGGCTGGTCTATTTATACGTGCTGAAGCCATCAGCATTCCAGGTAAAGATTTATCACAACCAGCTATTGTTACCATCCCATCAAATCTTTCTGCATGCATTACTAACTCTACAGAGTCAGCAATTACCTCTCGAGATACTAAAGATGCTCTCATTCCTTCATGTCCCATCGATATACCGTCTGAGACAGCTATCGTTGAAAAAATTAATCCAGCTGAAATATCTCCATTAACACCTTCTTTTGCATGTACAGAAAGTTCTGGACCAGTTAGGTTACATGGTGTAACCTCATTTCCTGCAGAAACTATACCAACTTGAAACTTCTGAAAATCTTCATCTTTAAGCCCAACAGCTCTCAACATTGCACGAGCAGCTGACTTTTCTACTCCCTGCGTAACATCATCTGAAAATTTAACCATAGATTAAGGATAGATTATTTGTTTGAGTAAATCATTTCATTTAATCTTTGATACTCTTGTAAAATCATTTCACTTTTTTCATTTTTGATATCTAGATATTGAGTTACGATCTCAAAGTCTCCTATCTTCCATAAGCCCCAAATGCAATAAAATCTTATAAGATCAGAATGAGATTTTAATAAACTAATAAATATCTCTTTAGTATCACTAGATGGATTATTAGCTAGAGCAATAATTGCATTCCTTTTTAAATAATCACCATTTCTTTTTGGAATGTAAAACCAATTATATAATCTAACTAAATCGTCGCTTTCACTATTAAGAACTTGTACAAGATCAACAGATGTGTCAGTATTAATATTCATTACACTTCCTTGTCCTGGTGGACAAGATATGAGACATTCATCGCAACCATAAAACCTGTTGCCAATTTGTGCTCTCATATCATGTGGAATGATGTCTGGTGATTGTAGCCAATATGAAATGCACTTATTTGAATCTAAAATAAACTCCTCATCTAGTGCACTTGTAGGACATGAAATCTGACAAAGATTGCAGCTTCCACATGAATAATCTTTTTCAGCCGCTAGATCAAATTTTTTCTCTACATATATATTTCCAATTAATTGCCACGGGCCTTTTCCTGGAGAAAGCATCATTGTACTTTTTCCTTGCCAGCCTAAACCTGATTGTTCAAAAAATAATCTGTCATAATGTTTTGGATTATCAATAAACTCTGCTGTTCTTAAATTATTTTTTTTAAAATGTTCCTTGATTTGATTTATGAATTCTTTTAATGGTATGTAATAATCTTTTTTTGCAAATCTTGCAATCGAGCCTCTGCCTGGTAAAAACCCTAAGTTAGAGTAATTTTCGGTTATATATGAGTATGAGACAACTATGCACGATTCAGCCCACTCAAATTTATCTCCTAATCCTGAATAATTTGGATCAGAGAAAGTAAATTTCATATTTGCATGTCTATTTTCTTCTTTTGCTCTATTTATCTCTAAGGATTTATTCAATTGTGAAGGGAGTCTGACGACAGATATATTAAACCCATCAGGTATGTCTATATTATTTTCAGATAAATAATTTAATAGATTTATATCTTTCATTTCTATCAGGTTTTACTATAGTTAATTCTAATGAAAAAATTAGAAATCTTAATTACTTTATTAGTGCTAGTGCTTATGTAGCGCTCATTAGTATGTATTGAGCGCCTCCTTGAACTAAGGAGGTTTTTTTTTGAGGATGGATATGACAAAAGAAACGTTATCTGGAGCAGAATTAATAGTTAGAACCCTTGAATATTTAAAAATTTCTACGGTTTTTGGACTCCCAGGTGGTGCAATATTGCCTGCTTATGATCCGTTGTATGACAGCCCTATAAGACACATTTTAGCAAGACATGAACAAGGTGCCGGCCATATGGCGGAAGGCTATGCACAAGCTACAGGAGAACTTGGGGTAGTAATAGCAACCTCCGGACCTGGTGCAACAAACTTAATAACCTCATTGAACAATGCTTTAATGGACTCGACCCCATTGCTTGCCATAACTGGACAAGTTGCAACAGAAGCAATAGGTAACGACGCTTTCCAGGAAGCTTACACAGTTGGGTTAACCATCTCAGCAACAAAACATAATTATCTAGTTACTGATGTGAAAGAAATTCCTCAGATACTTCTTGAAGCTAAACATATTGCTACATCAGGTAGGCCTGGTCCTGTTTTAGTGGACATTCCTAAAGACATTTTGAATGACAAAACAAGTTGGGTAGAACCTAAGTTAGAAGAACTACCAGGTTATAAACCAACTTTAGAAGCAAACCCTAGGATGATTCAACAAGCAGCTGAATTAATAAAAAATTCTAAAAAACCAATTCTGTATGTTGGTGGAGGGATAATACATTCAAAAGCCAACCAAGATCTGTTTGAGTTATCTACAAAATATAATATACCTGTTGTTACAACTCTTATGGGTAGAGGAGCTTTCCCAGATGGCAATGACTTGTGTATAGGAATGCCTGGTATGCATGGTAATTATACAGCAACAACCTCTATGCAGAATTCTGACTTACTTATTGCTTTAGGAGTGAGGTTTGATGACCGAGTTACCGCAAATCCTAAATTTTTTGCTCAAAAAGCCAAAGTCATCCATGCTGACATAGATCCTGCTGAAATAGGGAAAGTAAGAGAACCAGAAGTTCCTATTGTTGGAGATGCAAAAAGTGTAATTAAAGGTTTGATTGAAACATTAGGAGATACAAAAGTAGATACAAAAGATTGGCTTAAAGAGATAAAAGAAATGAAAAAAAGTTATCCTTTAAGTTATGACCAAGAAGAAAAAGGTCCACTTAAAGTTCCATATGTTCTAGAAGAGCTACAAAAAATGTCAGAAGAAGATTCCATAGTTGTTTCTGGAGTTGGCCAACACCAAATGTGGATTTCTCTTCATTGGAAATTTACTTCCCCTAACACTTGGTTAAATTCTGGCGGTTTAGGCACAATGGGTTATTCACTTCCTGCAGCAATTGGAGCAAAAGCTGCATTTCCTGAGAAGCAAGTTCTTGCTTTAGATGGAGATGGTTGTTTCCAAATGACTTGCCAAGAGTTAATTACTGCATCTACTGAAAACATACCATTAAAGATAGTAGTTTTTAACAATGGAAATCATGGAATGGTAAGGCAATGGCAAAAAATATTTTATGATCATAGATTCTCAGCATCTGAACTAACTCATCATACGCCAGATTATGTAGCTCTTGCTGAAGCTATGGGAGCAGTTGGGCTTAGGATGGTTGAAAAATCGGATGTTAATAGAGTGTTCGAAGAAATGTTCAAAGTTAATGATAGGCCTGTACTAGTTGATTGTGTTGTAGACCCCGATGACATGGTCTTCCCAATGGTTCCAGCAGGCGGTAGTAATGATGTAGTACTTTTAAATGAAGATGACTTGAAGAAAATATGAGTGAAAGAATCCTAAGCGTTCTAGTTGAAGATAAGCCAGGAGTATTAGCTAGGGTTGCATTAACTATTTCTAGAAGAGGATTCAATATTAATTCTTTATCTGTGGGGCCAACAAATATTGAAGGTAGATCAAAGATGACGATAGTTACAGAACTTGAGTCAGTAGAGCAAGTAAAAAAACAATTAAACAAGCTAGTAAATGTGATAAAGATTGTTGAATTAGATCCAGATAATACTATTGAATCTGAAGTTTTACTTATGAAAGTATCAATTAACAAAGAAACTCAAACATCTGTTATTGAAAAAGCTTCTTTATCGGGAGC
>SGYT01000007.1 GCA_004214055.1 Candidatus Actinomarinales bacterium
CAATTAAAACCTCCATTGTTTAACTTCGCAGTTACAATTTTTCTAGCTTGAAATTTTAGTTCACCTGTACTCCATTTACCTGGGTGAATAATAATTGGAGTGACGTTTCCTAACTCGCTTGAAAATGAAACTGGATTTAATTTCTTCAAGGATTTTAATTTTTTTTCATTATCATTTAATTTTTTACCATAAACAATTAATTCATAAGTTTCATCCGATCCAGTTAGATGAATATGGTCTATTCCTTTATGCTGAACCATATATTCTGATTCCTCTAATGATCCTTTTGATACAACCATAAAACCTCGTGAGATAAAATTTTTAAAAATTTTCTCATAAACTGGTAGCAAATAATCATTTACCGGATTGAGTTTTAAATATACAACTGATCTCTTAGTAACCATGTGATATATTACATCTAATAATGGAATGCATGAAACATTACCAGCTCCTAATACTAAAGTAACATTTTGTTCGTGTGAATATCTCATTGCATATCCACGATATTTTTGAATATCGTTAAATGATAGATTTTTATTAAATTTAACTTCTGCTGAAATAAAAGGGAAAAATACTTTTTCTAAAAAGTTGTTAGGAAATACTTTATATGTATTTAATTCTTTATTAAGTAAAGATTCATCTAATGGTTTTTTAACATCTTTGAGAGTGTCAATGTAATATTGCAATCCAAAAACTGAGGCAAAAGGACCTCCTAACCATTCTTCACCTTCCGCTGGCGTATCTGTAACACCTTTATTATCTGATCCAACATTTGCCCAGTAGTAAGCAACACTCTTAATATTCTGTATACATTCTTCAAACATGCTGATGAGTTCCGAATTTTGTATTGAAGCGAATTGTTTTGAGTTAATTCTTAATGAATTTATTTTTCTATCTATATCAATTTTAGTTAATGACATAGTTATATCTTATTCAGTTATTTCCAGAAGTTCAAAATCTCCCCAGTTAACTGTCAGGTGTTTTGCTGGTATTAGCTCATTTGGGCGGCCAACTGGTAAATTTTTTGGATAAGTATTTAAATTTTGATTATTTAATTTTAAATCTTCAATAATAATGGATATTGTTTCTGATAAGTCATCTAGTGTGTCTACAGATTGAGTTTCAGTTGGTTCGAACATTAATGCTTCTTCAACAATTAAAGGGAAGTATATAGTAGGAGAATGAAAGCCTCTATCCAGAAGTGCTTTACCTACATCATATGCTTTAATTTTATGAGATTTTTTTAAATCTTTAACAGTAGCTACAAATTCATGCATGCAAGGTTTAGCGTATGCAAGTGGTAATGATTTGGAAATAACAGAAGCTAAATATCTTGCATTTAATACAGCGTAAGATCCTAAATCATCAAGGCCTTCTTTACCAAGTAGTTTCATGTAAGCAAGTGCACGTAAAGCAACTAAAAAGTTGCCATGATACCCATGCATTCGACCTATAGAGTATTTAGGTTGGTACCAAGAGAATTTATCATCACTCTTCTCAACTATTGGTCCAGGTAAATATTCCCTTAAGAAATCCTTTACAGCAACAGGGCCAGATCCTGGTCCACCACCTCCATGAGGAGTAGCAAAAGTTTTATGCAAATTAGAATGTACTATATCAAATCCCATATCTCCTGGTCTGCAGACTCCAACAATTGCGTTTAAGTTTGCTCCATCATAATAAAGAAGTCCGTCGACACTATGTATTATCTTTGATATCTCTAAAATTTCTTCCTCAAATAATCCTCCAGTATTTGGATTAGTTAACATTAAACCAGCCGTTTCATCATTTACTAATGTTTTCAATTCTTTAACATCGACTAAACCATTAATATCAGTGGATACTTCAACTACATTAAATCCTGCCATTTTTGCAGAAGCAGGATTGGTGCCATGTGCTGAATCAGGAACAATTATATTTTTCTTATTATTTAAATTTTTTCTTTGTAAATATTCTTTTATTATTAATAGTCCTGTTAATTCTCCAGAGGCTCCAGCTGGAGGTTGGAAACTAGCATAATCCATTCCAGTAATTTCAATTAAATATTTTTCTAGTATATAAAGAATTTCAAGTATGCCTTGACTTAGGTGAGATGGAGTAGATGGGTGAATATTTGAAAATCCTGGTAATGAGGCTACCCAGTCAGCAAATCTTGGATTGTATTTCATTGTGCATGATCCTAGAGGATAAAAACCTAAATCTACAGCAAAGTTCCTATGTGCTAATCTTGAAAAATGCATTACTAAATCATGTTCTGATACTTCTGGAAGAGGTGCTTTTTCTGTTTTAATAGCTTCATGCTCAATTACTTCTTCGGGTACATCTAATTTAGGATAATTAAATGCTCTCCTACCAGGCTTTGATAATTCTTTAATAGTAGGTTCTGGCATACCTCCAACTAATGGTAATGAACTTGCGTTACCTCCACTACTCATCTAAAACCTTCTTTAATGTATTTACATATCTATCAATTTCATCTTTTGTTCTTTTCTCTGTTACAGCAATTAATATTTGATTATTACTATATTTTATTCCAGCTAAATAACCATCATCAGCCATTTTGTCTATAACAATGTCTACATCCTTTTCTGTTTTTATTAAAAATTCTCGTATTGATGTATCTTTATTCAATACTTCTATGTTTTCTTCAATAAGTTTATTCTTCATATAATTGGCTTTCTGCATGGCTTGGAAACCCATTGTGTATATACCTTCTGGACCAAGCCAACATAAATGTATTGCAGATCCAATTGCATTTAATGTTTGATTTGTACATATGTTAGAAGATGCTTTTTCTCTTCTAATGTCTTGTTCTCTAGCTCTTAATGTCATTACGTATGTTTTTATATTGTTGCTGTCTCGTGATTCGCCAATAATTCTACCCGGTACAAGTCTTGCAAATTCTTTTTTTGTAGCAAACCAACCTACTGTTGGTCCGCCAAATGATAATGGCGTTCCAATTGACTGACCTTCTGCAACAACGATGTCAAATCCCATATTCCCAGGAGTTTTTAAAATACCCAGAAGTGTAGGATCTACATAACAAATTGTAACTATACCTTTACTTTTAGCTTTAGTAACAAGCTCAGTTAGATCCTCAGCAGTTCCTTCAAAGTGAGGATAGCTTACAACAAAAGCTGCATCTGTATCTTTAAATTTATAATCTTTTGGAAATTTATAATCAATTAAATCGATATATTTAATTTTAAATTTTTCATTATCAATTAATGTGTTTACAACTTCTTTAGAGTTTGGATGAAAACCGCTAGAAATTACAACTTCATCTCTTTTTGTTTTATTTATAGCTACTGATATTGCTTCAGCTATTGATGTTGCGCCGTCATACAGTGAAGCATTTGCTAGTTCCATTTCTGTTAAATCACAAACTAATGATTGAAATTCAAATAATGCTTGTAGTACTCCTTGGGATATTTCTGCTTGATAGGGAGTGTATGATGTCATAAACTCAGGTCTCATTGTTAAAGTTTTTACTGTGTGTGGTAGATATACGTCATAATGACCACCTCCAGCAAAACAAATTAAATTTTCTTTATTTTTTTTTGAAATGGATTCGAAATATTCAATAGCTTCTAACTCAGAAATTGAATCAGGTAGATTAACACCGTTTTCCAATATTAATTCTTTTGGTAGATGACTAAAAAGTTCAGATAAAGAATTAATAGATAATTCATTAAAAACTTTTTTTAAATCTATATCAGAATGTGGAACAAACATTAGCTTAAAAACCTTTTATTAATTATATTTCCTTCTATAAAGTTACCACGAATATCAAACTCTATTAAATCAGATTCTGGGTTACTGTCAAACAATGCATAGCCTATTGATTTTTCTAAGATTGGTGAATAGTTTCCAGATGTTACTACCCCATTAATATTATTATTTTTAACTTTTGTTCCTGTTCTAGCAATTTTTTTAGAATTAATAATAAACTTTTTTAAAATTTTATGTTTTCCATTATTTAGTTCATCTTCAATTTTGTCTTTACCTAAATAATCTTCTTTATTGGTAAGAACCCATTTCAAATTAGCTTCAATTGGTGAAATTTCTTCTGATAATTCAAAACCATACAATGGAAGTGACGCTTCTAGTCTTAATGTATCACGTGATCCAAGCCCACATGGATTAATATTTTTATCATTAATATATTTCATAACTTCATTAAGTTTTGAATTATTAAACATAATTTCAAAACCATCTTCACCTGTGTATCCTGTTCTTGCATATATGTAATTACCATTATCAATAGCTGAAAAACGAGCTGGCGAATCTATTAAATTATTCATTAATTTTTCTGAATCTGGACCCTGTATGGCAATTAAACATGTGTCGAATGTCTGGTCGTCGAATTTTATACCATTAATATTGAGATGCTTAGAAATCTTTTCTCTATTGCTAGCGTTACAAATCAATACTAATTTTTCTTCAAATTTCCAAAATATTACATCGTCTAATGATTTTCCATTTTTATTAGTAAATATTGTGTATAAAGCTTTTGAGTTATCTAAATTTATAATATCAGAACAAATTAGCTTACTTATATTATCTATTTCATCGATATTAATTATTAATCTACCCATATGAGATACATCAAAAAAACCGCAACTATTTCTAACATAATTATGCTCTTTCAAAGTTCCATCATATGAAAAAGGCATTTCCCATCCGGCAAAATCTATTAACTTTGATTTTTGTTCTAAATGATATTTATATAGCTGAGTAGTAAGAAGCTTGTCCATTAAGAGATAAACGACTCATATTCTTGATAGCTCATTCCAATGTTTTCTAATTCCTTAATTGTCCCTTTTATGATCCATCCATCACCACATGGATCGCTGTTAATAAGTTCTGGTTCAGAGTCTAATTTATTATTGACTTCAGATATCGTTATATCCATGGGTGCATAAACTTCTGCGACTGTTTTTGTTGCTTCAACTTCTACCATACCTTCTCCTTTTGAAAAGGTTTCATCAACTGATGGTAATGTTACAAATACTATGTCACCTAATTCACTTTGAGCAAAGTCAGAGATCCCAACAGTGATTTCATTATCATTAATTGAGAACCATTCATGAGTTTCTAGATACTTTTTCTCTGTCACTATTGTCTCCTATCTTGGTTTAATTTTAGATAAACCACCATCAATGTTTATAGTTTGTCCAGTTATCCATTCTGATTCATCAGACAATAACAACCTTACAACAGGAAGTATATCATTATATGTCCCAATTTTGGGAATTGGATGCATAGATTTGGAAATTTCTACAGCTTGTTCACTTGATAATATTTTGTTGCTCATATTTGACTTCATAATACTTGGAGCTATAGCATTAATTCTTAAATTATCTTTTGAATATGAAGCTGCAGAAGATCTTACAAATCCTTCAATACCTGATTTTGCTGCACTAATTAATTCATGGTTTGATAACCCTAATGAAGCTGCAACTGATGAAAAAAATATTGCTGACCCATTCTTCATCCGTTTAGCAAAAGTGCTTAAAAGATAATATGAGGAAAATAGATTAGTATTGATAATTTTATAAAATTCATCAATTGAAGTTCCATGAAGTGGCTTTATTAATACTGAACCAATGCAATTTACTAATCCTTTTATTTCTATCTCAGAGTTAATCACATTTTTAAATTCTCTCTGAGGAATAGGATTATTTAAATCAAGTAATGCATAACTGCAATTATATTTATTAGACATACTTTCGATTTTTTCTTTATCTCTACCAATTAAAAAGATTTTATTGTTTTTAGATAAATCTTCTGCAATAGCACTACCTAAAACGCCAGTTGCTCCTGCTACTATATAAACCATTTTTTTATTTTAAATTAGATATCAATTAATAAGAAAAAATATTAGTGTTAGAAATTGCCCCAAACCATTTAGCTGATTTGTGTGGTTTTCTTTCATATGTTGATTTATCAATTTCAACCAAACCAAAATTCATTTGATAACCCAAATCCCATTCAAAATTATCTAACAAAGACCAATATAAATACCCTATCACTTTTTCGTTATCTGTAACATACTTATGAATATCTTTTAACACATCAGAAACAAACTCTATCCTCTCATCGTCATTATCTGTAGCTATACCATTTTCTGTTATAAAAATATCTTTATTTGGATACATATTATGTATTCGTTTTAAGTTATATAAAACAGCCTGTGGTCTGTACTCATAACCCATTTTTGTAATTCTTGTATCTTTATCTATACGTCCGTTTCTTCCAGCAAATATTTGAAGAATTCTTGGTAATATATATTTTCTTATAAATTTTATGTTTAACAAAACTGGTGTAAAAACTTTTAATAGAATGCTTTGTGGGATTCTTACAATTGTATATGTTTGCAATCCAATAAAGTCATCATCTAAAGAGGCCTCTAGAAATTTATCTTCAAGGTGGTATTTAATATATTTCTTTAATTCATTTTCATCAGCATCTTCCCATTCTTGCAGTGCATGCGTCATTCCCACTTTAGAATTATTATTATGTTTTTTTATTGTTTGTAAGGCTTCTTTATGAGCATTGATTACATTGGAAGAACTTTTAATAAAAACATCTTCGTTAGCTATACCAGGTGGGAATTTGTTAGTTGAGAAGTATCCAAAAAAAGTAAATATTCCTGGTTCGTTAATGGTATTAAAGTAAGTAATCTCTTTCGGTAGTGAATTCATCATCATATCAACATAATTATTAAAATATTCTACAACTTTGGGATTTGCCCACGAACCTTCTTTAAATACCCACTCTGGAGTTGTGAAGTGATGAAAAGTAATTATTGGTTCAATATTATATTCAATAAGCTTTTGAGTTTTTTTTACATAATGTTCAATTGCATTCTGATCAAACTTATTTTTATGAGGTTCTACTCTGCTCCATTCAATAGAAAATCTAAAAGCTTTTATTCCTAGTTTCTTTAAAAGCTTTATATCTTCATCAACTAACTCATAGTGTTTACAAGCTTCAGCGCATATTTCTTGACATTTAGAATTTTTATTTCTTTCCCATATTGTCCAGTCGTTGTTATATATACCACCTTCAACTTGGTACGAAGCTACAGCTGTACCAAAAATAAAATCTTTTGGAAAAATTTTAGTTACCATATTTATAAATAATATAAGTAACATAAATTAATGCAATCTGTAGAAAAAATCTAAAAGTATGTTGATAATTATTAAAATAATTTCTGCCGTAAGGTAAGTTATTTATCCAAACATGTAAATTACCTAGATATAAGATAATAATAAAAAATATCATTATTAAAGCTGCCGTAGATCGATATTTCGTTAATAGAAAAATTGGAATAATAATTTCTAATAAACCAACGAGCTTATGCGTAAAATTAGGAAATGGTATATATGATGGAACAATATTCTCGTAGAATGAAGGATGTCGAAAATGATTAATTCCTGCATATACAAAAAATACTATATACACAAAAGTAATTATTCTTACTATATCCAATTTTTTGATTTTTCTATTGCCTTTGACCACATATCTATATAATTATTTCTCTTATCAATACTAATATTTGGACTCCATGTATTAGAAATTTTTTGTTCAATTTTTAATTCATTTATTTCGATACCTTTAAGAAATATATAAGAAGCAAGCCCTGCGCCATAAGCTGTTATTTCTTTTATGTTTTTTGCTATTAAATTCTTATTAAATATATCTGATTGAAATTGCATAAGTAAATTATTAACAATCATTCCACCATCTACTTTGATTTCATTAAATTCTATACCTATATCTTTTTCCATTGAATCTATCAGTTCATAACTTTGATATGCAACACTTTCTAAAACAGCTCTAGCAATATGATTTTTATTAGAAAATCTTGAAAGTCCGACTAAAATTCCCCTTGCTGTTGGATCCCAATGTGGAGAAAATAAACCTGAAAATGCAGGTACAAAATAAACTCCCCCATTATCTTTTTCCTGTAGAGCAAATCTTTCTATTTCATCACTAGTATTAATTAAATTTAAGTTATCTCTTAACCATTGGACTCCAGCGCCTGCAATTGCAACTGAACCTTCTATTGCGTAATTAGCTTCATTATCACCATATTTATAAGCGACTGTTGTAAGTAGTCCATTATTTGAATAGATAATTTCAGTACCAGTATTTGTTAAAGCAAAACAACCTGTACCATATGTGTTTTTTACAGACCCTCTATTGAAACATTGCTGTCCAAATAATGATGCTTGTTGGTCTCCAAGTACAGCTGTTATTGGCACATTATTTAATATATTCTTACAGTTACCAAAATTACTTAATGAAGGTTTTATTTCAGGTAAAGAATCAATTGGAATATTATATTCATTCAATATTCTTTCATTCCAATTTAAGGACTCTAGATCAAATAATAAAGTACGACTTGCGTTTGTAACATCAGTTTGTAATGATTCATTAAGTTTATATATCAGCCAAGAATCAACTGTTCCAAATATTACATCATTATTTTCTAATGACTTTTTAACGTCTGGAACATTTTTCATTAACCATATTATTTTGCTTAATGAAAAATATGTTGCTATTGGTAACCCTGTTTTTTTAAATTCTTGTTCTAATTCATTATTATTTATAATTTCATTACAAATATCTTGGGTTCTTGTATCTTGCCAAACTAAAGCATTATAAAGAGGTTTGCCAGTTGACTTAGACCATGCAATTGTAGTTTCACGTTGATTAGTTATACCTACAGATATTATCTTCTTAACATCAACTCTTGTTAATACGGAATTTATACAATTAACTACACTGTTCCATATTTCCTCTGGGTTGTGCTCAACACTATATTGATCAGGCAAATATTGAGTGAATTCTTCTTGATGTTGATCAATTACATGTCCGTCTTCATCAAAAACTATAAACCTGGTACTTGTTGTTCCTTGATCTATAGCTGAAAAGTAATTCATATTTATATTTTAAATAATTACTTTTTAATAACCCTTTATATTAAATGTTTTTATTTTATTATAAGATTTATATTTGTCAGTATTTTTAACAAGTAGATATGATACATTCATCTTCTTCAAATAATATAGTACTTATGCCAATACCAGACAGCAATCCTTGTATTGTTCTTGAGATTACTATTTGTATCATTATTCCTAATTAATCGTTATTATCAAACAAATATGTATATAGTTCTACAGGATTTTATCGAATGAATTTAATATATGACGATACAACTATTTATATTATATTATTTTCTGTTGCATTATTAGCATCTGCTATTGATGCTATCGCAGGTGGCGGAGGTTTATTAGTGGTACCTACAATGTTACTTTTAGGTATGAATCCACTAACAGCCCTTGGAACTAACAAATTACAATCTTGCTTTGGAACAGCCACTTCATCAATAAATTATTATAAAAATGATCTACTTAAAGAAAAAAATATAAAATTATTAATTTTGCTTTCTTTTTTTGGTTCAGTTATTGGAACACTTCTTGTAAGTCAACTGTCAAATGAACTTCTTAACAATATAATTCCAATACTTTTAATATCTGCGGCTATATTTATAATATTTAATAAAAACACTCAAAAAGTACCTAATAATTTATTCTCTATTTTATTTATTCCATTTATTTTATTCATAGGATTTTATGATGGTTTTTTTGGTCCTGGAACTGGTACTTTTTTTGTAATAACTTTTCTAATTTTTAAAAAAAGAAATTTAATGGAAGCAACTGCTGCTACAAAATTATTAAATTTTTCTTCAAATTTTGCTTCATTCTTAGTATTTTCATATAAAGGTTACATAATCTGGCAATTGGGATTAATAATGGCTGTTGCTCAAATACTTGGAGCATATCTTGGTTCAAAGCTTGCCATAACAAACGGCGAGAAGTTTGTTAGACCAATAATAGTTTTTATTTCTATTATTCTTTCTATAAGAATTTTATTAAGTTAGCTTAAACTTTTACACCAATATGTTTATTTAAGAAATTCCCAAACATTTTAAAAGACTCTATCGATTCAGGCAGTACTGCTTCTATTTGAAATACATGCCATAAATCCTTCCACTCTTTATATTCATGTTCTACGCCATCACGCTCTAAGGCATCCTTCAAAGTTCTAGAGTCTGAAAGTAGTAACTCATCACCACCAACATGAATCATTATTGGAGGACTATTTGTATAGTCACCTTTTATAGGACATATATATGGGTTTTCTGAATCTAAGTCTTCCTCTTTTACAAAGTATCCGCCGAATCCATTAAGGTTATAGTCATCCCACATTCTTTTAAAAATAGGTCCAATTAGTAGATCTTTTTCTGCCATTTCTCGATTATAGGATTCTCCAGTTCCTTCAGGATCTGCCCATGGAGATATGCATATTACTGCACCTGGAAGTTGCTTTCCCTCTTCTTTCAACTTCAAGATGGTGACAAGAGACATATTTCCACCAGCCGAGTCTCCACCAAAGGCAATTTGATCTGCTGAATATCCAAGATCATTTATCAATGCTTCATATGTAGCAACACCATCTTCTAATTGTGCAGGATAGTAATGTTCTGGCGCAAGCCTATAGTCCGGTATATAAATAGTAAAACCAGTCTCTCTTGCTAAATGAGTAAGCATTGGATAATAACCTTTCGGGCTTCCAACCTGATACGCCCCACCATGAAAATATAAAAGTATCTTTTCAGGATCAGAGTTTGGAGTTGTAATCTTCCACGTATCCAAACCTGCTAGTGTTAACTTTTCTTTTTTATGGCCTTTAGATTTTGGATTTAATCCAACAATATAGTCAAAGTTAAGTCTCTGCATTTTAACTTTCCACATTTTTGGTTTCCAAGGCTCAACAACTAACCATGAAATCATAGAACCTAATTTTTTATATTTGTTTTTGGCTTTAATAGCCTCTTTACTCAACATGTTCCCCCTCCAGAAATCGCAAGACAGAAAACATCTATTAATATAAATCTATCTTTTTTTAATATAAAATGTCGGATTTTTTATATATTTTTATAAAGAAAAAGCAATTATCGAAGTCCAAATAGTACTTTCTAATCGTTTTGAGATCCAAATTTTGTTATATATTATATGAATTTTATATAGTAAGACATAATTTTTTCATCATTTCCATATTTTTAAAAATAAAACAGGAGTATTTTTTTTATATTCAACATATTCAGATAAATGTCCATATCTTTCATCAGCAATTTTTTCAAGCATATTAACTCCACTCATCCTTGTAAGAAGAATATATACAAAAAGTGGTGAAATAAGAGTTAAATATTCTATATCAGAAAATGATGAAAAAGATATAACATATATTCCTACCCAAAGAGTAATTTCTCCAAAGTAATTAGGGTGTCTTGATTTTGACCATAAACCATTTGAAATAAATGTTTTAGTTGTATTTTCAGTTTTTTTAAATTTACTTTTTTGAAAATCTGATATTACTTCTATACTAAATCCAATTATCCAGATTAAAACTCCTATTATTACGTAAATATTTAAATAATCATTTTCATTTTGTAAAATTGATATTACAGCAGCGCATGAAGTAATCGAAACCCATAAAGCTTGTCCCATCCAATATTGTAAAAACCAGAAAAAGTTTTTTTTTGCTTTTTCAAAACGTACATCTTCTTTATCTCTACTTATTCTCTTAAATAAATATGTTCCAAGTCTGATGCCCCAAACTAAAACGAATAAAAATAATATTGTATCTGTAATTGTTTTATCAGAAAGAGAAAAATACGCAAATGTTATCACAACTATATATGTCGAACTACCTATGAGATCATATAATTTTTCTGTTTTAAGAATAAATGAAGGAACAAAAAATATGATTTGAATTAATACGGATAAAATTAATAAAAATATAAAGCTATTTATTGAAAATATTGTTGATGTTATATTAGATCCTAAAAATGAAAGTAGGTATATACAACATAGAAAAACTATTGACGTTATCGCAGATCTTGTTTCTTTATTCATATTTTGTGGGAGATACAAGATTTGAACTTGTGGCCCCTTGCTTGTCGAGCAAGTGCTCTGCCAGACTGAGCTAATCTCCCGTAATTAAATAATACTCTAATAGCTAGATTTTAAATAATTAATTTTCAACGGTAATTATTCTTCTCCCGTATCTTAGAAATATTCTTTCTACTATTTCTATTAATAAATTAAGAATCCAAAGACCAATATATAAAGCAAAAAATATATTTAATAACTGCAATAATAAATAAGTAATTAAAAGATAAACACAAATCCATATGATTGTAAATTTAAGTGAGTATATAGGTGATTGTGTATTCATCAAAAAGGAACCTCTTCGTATTTTTTTATCAATGATGAATTCTTATTTTTAGTATTATTTACTGCTTTATCTACTTTATGAAATAATATATTGCTGTAATCTATTTCTTTTAAATCATCATATATTTTATTAACATCCTTATCTGAAAGCCATTCTTCTATTTGTGTATGAGTAAGAATTATTGGAGATCTGTTATGTATACTATCTAAAGGAGGTAAGGCTTCTTTAGTTATTATTGAAATTTCTATATCTCCATTTGATCTATTCCAATAAAGTCCTGCTGCAAATAGTTGTAACTTATTTTTTTCATAAAAGAAATAAGGCTGTCGAGACTCAGCTTCAGTTTTCCACTCATACCATCCAGATAGTGGTATTAAGCATCTATTATTTTTAAAAGCTGATGTAAATGTTCTTTTTTCTAACAAACTCTCATATCTAGAATTAAAAAGTGATCTTGGGTTATCTTGATTTTTTAACCACCTTGGAAAATAACCCCAAGTAGTAGTAATCAGTTTGTTGTCTATGATTGCTGGAACAGAAGATTGTGGTGAAATATTATAACTTGTGTCAAAATTATAATTATTAATATTATCTACAAAAGACATATCTTTTTTTGATATTTCTAAGTAGTACCTTCCACACATCTTACAATTCTAATATTGATAAATCTAATGTATCACCATCAGAAAATGTTTGATGATCTTTTTTATAAATTATATGAATATTATTTTTTCCAATTATTTTAATTTCTGATTCATTCATAACAAAATATGTATCTTTTTCTAAGCAAATTAGTTTATATTTTCCTTTGTTAAGTATCTTAATCGTGTTTGTTATCCAGGAATAATAACTTTCTCCATAATGTGGAATTATTATAGAATTTTTAATAAAATTTAAACCTTTACCTTTAATCATTCTTTCACCCATAATCATTGAACCTGCACTGCAGCCAGCTAATATTCCTTCTTTTTTAATTCTTAGCAATTCATTTATAAATTTATTATTATTTATTGAATTAAATAAATGCTGTGGATTACCTCCCGAGAAATAAACAAAATTAGATTTAGAAATCTCATACAATACGTCATTATTGATAATCTCTTCTTTATTTCTTGCTTTTATATGTTTATGGCGGACATTTAATGATTTAAAATGTGTATTCGCAAGATTTTCCCAATATTCCTGCTTTTCTTCACTCTCTTTTCCTGCAGCTGTTGAAAAAGTTAATACATATGGATTGTTAATATAACTTAATAAAACATTATCAACGTATTTAATAGTAGGTAAAAACTCGCCAGATCCAGTAATTGCAATCATTTCTTTGAGGCGACGACGAGAATCGAACTCGTGTAAACGGTTTTGCAGACCGCTGCGTAGCCACTCCGCC
This sequence comes from Candidatus Actinomarinales bacterium, assembly GCA_004214055.1. Classification (GTDB taxonomy): domain Bacteria; phylum Actinomycetota; class Acidimicrobiia; order Actinomarinales; family Actinomarinaceae; genus Actinomarina. Next base: position 13,703 of record SGYT01000007.1, read on the forward strand.
ACGTCGCCAGTGAGCGGGTGAAGGGAATCGAACCCTCGTCTCCACCTTGGCAAGGTGGTGTGATAGCCATTATACTACACCCGCAACAAGCTAAATTTTAACATATAAAACTAAAATACTGGAATAGAAGATTTATCCTGTTGAACCAAATCCTTTGTTAGATCTTTCGGTTTTCTTTAACTGAGTAACAGTATTAAATGTGATATTTTCTACATTAATTATTACTAGCTGTGCAAATCTTTCGCCTTTATCCAATTTATAGTTCTCATCAGAATGATTAAATAATGGAATTACAAGTTCACCAGTATATCCAGGATCAACTAATCCAGGTGAATTTATTGATGTAATGCTATGATTTGATGCTAAACCTGATCTAGGTAAAATAAATCCACCATATTTTTCAGGCAATTCAATTGATACACCCGTTTTTACTTTTGTTACCTTCTTGGGTGTAATATTGTAGTTTTTAACTGAATAGATATCATACCCTATATCCGAATCATGCTGTTTCTGAGGTATTTTTGCATCATTATTTAGTAATACAATATTGATATCAATATTTTTATTCAATGCTAACCTTTCAATGATGAATATTAGAGACTATCTATTTATAAATAAAGCAAAAAATTCAAATAAGATAAAGATTTTAGAAATTTTAGGTTTTGAATCTAATAGTTATATAACTCAATCTCCAGAAACTATTAAATATCGCTCTCAGGAAATAGAAAATAATCAAGTAACTTTGGATGAAGAGCTCTATGAAAGTAGAATTCTTGACCTTGAGATTGATAGTAATAATTACGATGAGAGTGAAACAAATCTGGAAGCAACCCCAACAAGAACTTTTGAACCAATAAAAATAACAAGCCAAATGAAAAAAATTTGGATAGATATTGAAAGAAGACGTATGTGGCTTGTGCCAGTAGGACTATTCATTGTAACAATATTATTAATAGCAACAGCAACAAGTATATTTGTCAATAATAGAAATCAAGAAATTGAAGTAATTAATTTATACGAAACTCTATCTGAAGATTCAAATAAACTTATTAAAGAAATAGAAGATATTATATTTATTTCAACAGATAGTTTTTACTCAAAATACGATGTTTCTAATTCTAGTGCTCAGCTGCAATTAATTGAATCAACAATTATGGAGTATAAAAGAAACTTAGTTAACAGAGTTGACATTGATAATGTTTCAGAGGTTAATGCTAATCTAGATCAAATTTTCATAGTTATTAATGATCTTGATGATCTTATAACATATAGGATACTTGCTTCTGAAATATTAATATACAATGATATTTTTAATAATATTAATGAAAATACAGATATTGATAATTTATCAAACATTCTTTCTGAAATATCAGCTAAAAGTAAACTTAATTATAATAATTTACCAACCATTAAAGAATTTGAAAAGCATTCTTTATTACTAGAAGTTACGCTAGAGTCAGCTGAAGACTTACATGGAAGTTTAATTGCTTCTTTAAGAAATAATGAAATTGAAGTAGCTAATTCATTAATAATTGCAATTAAAATGAATAAAGATATAGAAGTCAACGAGTTTAATAATTCATTGTTGAAAATTAAGAATACTAAAACAGATTTAATTAATAAAATAACTATTTTACCCTAATTAAATTCTGCAGCTTCTTTCTCAAAATCTGATACATTAGAAAATTCTTTATAAACTGAAGCAAACCTTAAATAAGCTACTTCATTTTCTTTTTTTAAATACTCTAAAACTGTCTCCCCAATTGAGTCACTATTAACTTTTTTACCGGATTTTTTTACTTCAATAAATATTTCGTCTACTAGCCCTTTAAGTTTCTTCTCACTTATTTCTTGTCCCCCAAAAGCACTTTCAATACCTTTTTGAAGCTTTTCGTACTGAAACTCTTCTAAATTACCATTTCTTTTCTTTACAATTAGTTCAATTTCAGATTTTTCATATGTAGTAAATCTAGAATCGCATGATGGACATTTTCTTCTTCTTCTTATAGAAGAACCTTCAGAATTTCTTCTTGAGTCAATTACCGCTGTATCTTCTGCATTACAGAATGGGCATACCATATATTGTATATTATAGTTATGAACATATTACGCATCAAATATTTATTAATTATTTAATGAAAATCTTGTTATATAATCCCAAAAATTGTCAGCAATAGCTATGTTTACTATATTTTTATCATTATCTAAAGCATTTTTTAACGTTTTATCTATTAATGGTGTTGAAATATATGAAAAAATTAATATAAAAAAGATTAAGATTACATTTTCTTTCATAAATTAAATATAGAATCTATCTATGACACATTTATTAGAACATTTGTGCTAATATTATGTCATGGTATCAAAAAAACAAGAAGAAATATTAAATTACATTAATAAAACAATCAATACAAAAGGTTACTCTCCTACTGTGAGAGAAATTTGTGAAGCTGTGGGATTGAAATCAACTAGTACTGTTCAATATCATTTAAAAAAACTCATTAACTTAGGGTATTTAAATAAATCAGATAATATATCAAGATCTATAACTAGCAGAACAGTTAACACACAATTTGGTATCCCGATTCTAGGTGAAATATCTGCAGGGCAACCACTCTTGGCTGAAGAAAATTATATAGGTGAATTACCGTATTTTGGAAAAAAAATTAATACTGAATTAATAGCTTTGAAAATCAATGGAGATTCAATGATAGATGCTGGTTTATATAATGATGATTTAGTAGTTATTGATAAATCCATAATTCCATCTGATGGAGATATTGGAGCTTTTTTAATACACAACACAGAAGCAACAGTTAAATATGTTGGTACAATCGCAGATAAAAGATACTTGATTCCTGCAAATAAAAATTATAGCAATATAGAGGTAGATGAAAATATTACACAGATTGGTAAAGTTGTTTCTTTATTTAGAGATATGTAACTTTACCACTTAGTGTTACAATATCTTTTTCTATACTCATTTCTAATTCTCCACCAGGATAAAGAATTATAGAATTATTATTAACTTGATTAGTGTCATATAAATAATAAAACATACATATTGCACCAGACCCGCATGCATCTGTTTCACCAACGCCTCTTTCATGTACACGCGCATTTATTATATTTTTATCGATCATATTATATATTTCTATATTTACTCCATTATCAAATTTTTTGGATTGATATACTTTATTAACAAATTTTTCTAAATTAAATTTTTCAACATTTTTAACTTGAACCAGTAAGTGGGGATTGCCTATCTTTGAATGAATACATTCATTATTATCTATTATTATTTTATTTTGATCATAAGTTGGGATTGTTACTTCTATTGAAATATTTTCTCCATTTGAAATAGTTTTTATATTTCCAATAGGAGCAATCACTGTTAATTCGTTACTATCAACAATAGAATTATCAATTGCATACTTAGCAACGCACCTAATTCCATTAACGCATAATTCAGCAGTTGATCCATCATTATTGTAGTAATACATTTTTACTGTTTTAGAGCTTATTTTTTCTACAAAAATTACTCCATCTATATCAATTAACGAATCAGCAACTATTGATATGATTTCTAAATCAGTTTTACTTTTTTCATATTCACTAACAAGAAAATTATTTCCTGTACCTGACATGTATTGTGGATTATTCATCAATTATTTCCATCATATTTTTATAAACAAATGATTCATCATCAGATTCTATCATTTTTAATCTTGGTTCTTTTTTAAACCAAGTAATTTGTTTTTTAGCAAGTTTCATAGTTTTAATATTAATGTTTTCTTGTATATCTTTATTTATATTCATACCAATCGCTTGAAGAATTGTTTTAGATGGATTTTTGATATTATTAATCTCTGAAATTAAACCATCGTTAATCATTTCATTTGTTCTATTTATTATATTTTCTTTATATTTAGGATTGTTCCAAAAAATACCAACTGTGTTCTTCTTAACATTGATTGGGGGGAAAATATATCTACTTTGTTCTAAAATATTATCTTCAATATTTCTTATGAGTCTTCTTTTATTTAATTCTGTTATAGGTAATTCGATATTATGTAATTTATGAAAATTTAATAATTGTTCATAATTTAGTTGTTCTAATTCAGCTCTAATAGTTGGATCTGTGGGTCTAAATTCAAAACTATCAATAATAGATTTATAGTAAAGTCCTGTTCCACCCACAACAATTATGTCTTGTTCAAAAGATAACTGAGGAATATTTTTTTCTATAAGGTAATTCAAATAATCAACTACCGAAAAATTCTGATCTGTATCAGCAATATCAAGTCCATAATATAAAACTTCTGCTCTCATAACTTCAGTTGGTTTAGCAGTTAAAATATCTAAACCTCTATAAACAGCCATCGAGTCTAAAGATAAGATTGGTATTTTTTTTTCTATTGCTATTTTATGAGCTAAAGCAGATTTGCCTGATGCCGTTGTACCAGTTAAAAAATATAACAATTTATACTAATTCAGATTTTAAAGCAAAAGGAGTAGCATCATTTATTAACACAGTAACGTAATCCCCTATGTTTATATTCTTTGATGAAATATGTGTAGTATGTCCACCATCAATTTTTCCAGTCATAAATTCATTAGTTTTTTTCGAATAATTTTCTATTAACAGCATTTGTGTTGTTCCTATAAATCTTTTGAGTCTTTTATGACTTATTTCAGTTTGCAATTGTTTAAGCCTCATAAACCTATCATTGATTACATCTTGATCAATAAACTCATCTTTATAATCTGCAGCTTTTGTACCTGGCCTTGGTGAAAATTTAAACATATACACTGCATCAAATTTTGCATATTTAAGAACGGAAAGTGTTTCTTCAAAATCTAATTCACTTTCACCAGGAAATCCTACAATTACATCAGTTGTAAGTGAAACATTATCTATTTTTATAATCGCTGAGTCTACTTTTTCTAAAAACTTTTTTTTATTATAACCACGTTGCATTTTTCGTAATATAGTATCACTACCGCTTTGAAGAGGAATATGTATTTGTTTTGTTACTTTATCTAATGTATTTACTGCATTTAAAGTTACATCCTTAAAATCTTTAGGATGAGGTGAGGTGAAACGTATTCTTTTTAAACCGTCTATCTCATTTAATATATAAAGTAACTCTGAAAAATATGGTTTTGATTTTCCATTAATTTTTAAATCTCTTCCATAAGAGTTTACATTTTGACCAAGTAAAGTAATTTCTTTTATTCCTGAATCAACTAATTTTGTTACCTCATTTAATATATCTGATGGTCTCCTACTAATTTCTGGTCCCCTAACACTTGGTACAATACAAAATGTACAAGAATTGTCACATCCAATTTGAATTGTTACTAAAGCTGATACTTCAGATTCCCGAATTGATGGTGCATCAGTAGGAAGTGTTTCTATACTGTCCGCTACTTCAGTAATTGGTCCCCAGTCCTCTGATTGATTAAGTAAATGAACTACATCTGTAAGATTGTGAGTTCCCATAACTACATCAACCCATGGTGCTCTGTTTCTTACTAATTCTTTATCTTTTTGAGCTGCACATCCACCAACTAGTAATTTTCTATTTATATTTTTACTTTTCCATACTTTTAACTGACCTAAAGTTCCATATAATTTATCATCAGCATTTTCACGTATAGTACATGTATTAACGAACAATATATCACTATTTTCAATAGAAGTAGCTTTTATCATTCCATCTTGTTCAAATAAACCAGCAATTCGTTCTGAGTCATGCTCGTTCATTTGGCATCCAAATGTTTTGATAAAGTATTTTAAACCAGATCGAGATGGTCTTATTTGTTTACTTCTTTTAATTTCTAATGTAGTCTTCACATTTAAATTATATGAAACTTTTAATTAAATAAATACTACTTTTTCTTATTAGTTTCTTTTTTTTCTTTAGAATTATCTTCTGTTTCATCTACATTAGTAGTATCTTCACTATCTACCATTCCAACTGCTTTATAAACATCATTTTCTAGTTGTAATGCTAGATCAGGATTTTCACGTAGGTAATTTTTAGAATTTTCTTTACCTTGACCAAGTTGTACTTCATCATATGTGAACCAAGCACCACCTTTTCTGACAATACCGTGTTCGACTCCTACATCTAGAAGACTTCCTTCTCTTGAAATTCCTTTTCCAAACATAATGTCAAATTCTGCTTCTCTGAAGGGCGGAGCAACTTTATTTTTAACAATTTTTGCTCTAATCCTGTTACCAATCATTTCAGCACCTACTTTTAGTGTTTCAATTCTTCTGATATCTATTCTTACTGATGCGTAGAATTTCAATGCTCTACCACCACTTGTTGTTTCAGGAGAACCCCACATAACACCTATTTTTTCTCTTATTTGATTAATAAAAATAACTGTTGTTTGTGTTTTATTAATTGATCCAGTTAACTTTCTTAATGCTTGAGACATAAGCCTTGCTTGAAGGCCAACATGAGATTGACCCATTTCACCATCAATTTCTGCTTTTGGTACTAATGCAGCAACTGAATCTATTATTACAATATCAACTCCACCAGACTCAATAAGCATATCAGCTATTTCTAGTGCTTGTTCTCCAGTATCAGGTTGAGATACCAACAATTCATCAATATCTACACCAAGAGCTGCAGCATATACAGGATCTAACGCATGCTCTGCATCAATAAAAGCTGCTACTCCACCAGCTTTTTGAGCTTCAGCAGCAACATGTAAAGAAAGAGTTGTTTTACCGGAACTTTCAGGACCATATATTTCAACTACTCTTCCTTTAGGTATTCCACCTATTCCTAAGGCTAAGTCTATCGATAAAGCACCTGTTGATATTGCTGGTACCTTTTTTACATTATCAGTTCCAAGTTTCATTAAAGAACCTTCACCGAATTGCTTTTCTATTTGGTCAAAAACTGTATCTAGTTTTTTTGCCCTGTCTTTATCCATTTCTATCTCCTATTTATAGATTAATTAACTTTAATTAAAACATCTTTATATGACATATTTTACTAGAACATTTGTTCTAATACAAGGATTTAATGAATTTAATAAGTTCCCATATAGATTTATTTGAAGCTCTTTCAATTATTTCAGTTCTATTTCCATTCAACTTATGTTCTGTTACTTGCGTTTTTTCGATGTTAGATATACAGATAAATATTTTTCCAATTGGATATTGACTACTTGTTATTGGGCCTGCCTCCCCCAATATTGAAATTGATATATTAGAACCATATTTTTTTAAAGAAGCAAAACATAACTCAATACTAAGTTCTTCCCAATCTTCAGTATCTAAATCAACATTTAACAATTTTGATTTGGCTAATGATGAATAAACTATATCTCCAGAAAGGTAATTATTACTTATCCCTGGATTTTGAGTTAATTTAGAAGCAATTAACCCTCCAGTGATGCTTTCTACAGTAGTAATTGTTAAATTATTAGTTTTTAGTAAATCAAATAATATTGAAGAAATATGAATATTTTCATAAGCTAAGATATCTTCGTTAAAACATTCTTTAATATCTAATAAGAATTTTTCATGATCTTGTTTTGATATTGAATTTTTATCATACCTTAATTTAATGATTCCTTTACTTGCTAAATATGCAATATCTATATCTTTAGGTTTAAATTTATTTATTTCACTCGCTAAATGTGATTCTGCTTGATTGTAAAATAATATAAATCTGTAATCTCTTTTGTTACCTTTGTATTTAACTTCTAAGAATGGTACTAACTCGTCATTAACTATAGGAATAAATTCATTTGGTGGGCCAGGTAGTATGAATACATTCTTATTATCAATTTCTATATGTAGACCTGGTGCTGTTCCTTTTGTATTTGTTAATTTTTTAGCTCCATATGGTACTAATGCTTGTTTGATATTTATATCAGGCATTTTTAAACCCCTTGAGCTCCATCTCTCTTCCATATAAGATACATGTTTGCTATCAAGGATTAATTTCAAATTTAAATATTTTGAAATTACTTCTTTTGTAATATCATCTTCAGTAGGACCTAATCCTCCGCATATAATTACTAAATCATTTTTGTTTTCTAAATATTTAAACCCACCTATTATCTCTTCTTCATTGTCTGAAACTGTTAATTCTGTATTTAAGTTATATCCTGAATTGTATAATATGTTTCCCAAACTAGATAAGTTTGTATTGAGTGTGTCTCCTAATAATATTTCAGTTCCTACAGTTAATAATCCAATTTTCATAATTTTAGATTAGCAATATTACTGTGTAATATTATTAAGGTTTATATATGAAAAAATTAATATTACTTTTTATTCTTTTTACTTTTTGCTCTTCACCTATAAATAGTGATTTTTCTGATGAGTTTATTACTGAAATTACATATCAAAACTTAGATGGTGAATATGTAAATGAAGATCTTACAAACAAAAAGACAATTATTGTTTTTTGGGCAGATTATTGAGGTAGCTGTAGACAGGAGTTGCCTGTCTTAGAAGCAAATTTAAATAACTTTAATGACGAATACGATGTCATAGCTTTAGCTCATAGTGATATAAATTCAACTAATTCTTGGGTTCGAAACAATCTTAAAAATATTTTAACTATTGGTATTTCAACACAAGAAATTAGAGATAAATATAAAGTTATAGGTCAACCAATAACAATTATCTTAAATGAAAAAGGTGAAATTATTTTTAGAGAGTATGGCTATATACCTGTAACTGATTTCTAATAATTTATACAATATCAAACACATTCCGTTCAAGATAAGTAATATAAGAAAGTAACTAAGCGGAGGAAAATGTGAAAAAATCATTTCTTATTCTACTTTCTTTAACTATGGTGCTTACCGCTTGTGGTGGAGCAACAGAAGAAGTTGTAGAAGAACCTGCAGTTGTTGAAGAAGTCGAAACACTAGATAAGCCAGCTACTACTACTGCGCCTGTTCTAGATAAAATTATTTTTGGCTTTGTTCCAAGTGCAGAACAAACAGACCTTCAAGACAATATACAACCTTTAATGAAAGTTTTATCAGAAGGTTTGGGTATTGAAGTAGAAGGATTTGTTACAAGCGATTATTCTGGTTTGTTAGTTGCTATGGGTTCAGGTCAAGCTGATGTTGGTGCCTTTAATACTTTAGGTTACGTAAATGCACTAAATGCTTTTCCTACTCGGTTAGAAGCAATAGCTAAAATTGTTAGATATGGATCAGGTTCGTATCACGGAACATTCTGGACTACAGATGCAAGTGTTTGTAAGTCCACACCTGTGATAGGAGCATTTGAAAACATTGATGGTGTTCCTACTCTTGTTGAAGGTTCAGCAACAATGCCACCTGATGTCGCAGCTTTACAAGTAGGTTGGGGCTTTGGTGATGATGGTATGATCCCAGAAGTTAGAACAATTGATGGAGCTGAAGTAACTGTTAGTCCTGGACTAGCATGTGAAGCAGATTTATCTGTAATGATTGGTGAAGAAGTATTATTTGTTGAAGAGGGTTCAACATCCGGATATCTCTATCCTTCATTGCAATTAAAAAATGCTGGTATTAGCTACACAAGCGACATAGTTCAAAGATATGCAGGATCTCATGATGGAGTAATTTCCGGACTGTACAATGGTGACGCTAAATTTGGTGTTACTTATGATGATGCAAGAAGAACTATGAGAAAAACAAACCCTGATGTTGGAGAAAAAGTTATAGCTTTTGCAATTACTGAAGAAATACCAAATGATGTAGTTGCTGTAAGATCTGACTTACCTGCCGATATTAAGGATAAAATATATACAATTCTAAGCGACTATATTGCAACTGATGAAGGTTTAGCTGTTATGGATGAAATCTATGGATGGACAGGACTAGTTCCTGCAGTTAACTCTGAATTTGATGTTGTTAAACAAGCAGCTCAAGAATTTGGTTTGTACGACGAGTAATTTTGTAAATAACCGGGTTGATTTAATTCAATCCGGTTATTTTTTTATTTATTATGATAAAATTTGAAAACATAAGCGTAACTTACCCTGGTGGTGTTGAAGCTCTTAAGGACATTAATCTAGAAGTCAATGAAGGAGATTTTTTAATTATTGTTGGTCTATCCGGAGCAGGTAAATCTACTTTATTAAGAGCTACTAACAATTTAGTTAAGCCTACTAAAGGAAATGTATATGTAGATTCTAGAAATGTAACAACAGCTTCAAAAAAAGAATTAAAAGAAATACGTTCTGATATTGGTATGATTTTTCAAACTTTCAACCTAGTAAATAGATCTACAGTTTTAAAAAATGTATTAACAGGGAGACTTAGCCAGATATCTAGTTTAAGATCAATATTCGGATTATGGCCTAAAGATCAAAAAAATTTAGCTTTTGAATCATTAAATCAGGTAGAAATATTAGAAAAGGCATATGTGAGAGCATCGAATTTATCAGGTGGACAGCAACAAAGAGTTGGTATAGCTAGAGCGTTATCCCAAAAACCTAAAGTTATGCTTGCTGATGAACCCGTAGCTTCTTTAGACCCAATTACTTCAAGAGTAGTAATGAGCTATTTAAAAAAAATTAATACAGAATTAGGGATAACAACAATTGTTAACTTACACTTTTTAGATTTAGCAAAAGAATTTGGTGATCGCTTAATAGGTTTAAGAGATGGCGAATTAGTATATGATGGAAAAGTTTCGGATGTTTCTGATGAAGATTTTGAAAACATATACGGAAGATCAATAAAGTCTTCGGACTTAATTGGTGAAGATGATTAAAAATATACCAAAAAAACCATTACCTACACTATTGTCAACTATTGGTATCCCTTTTGCTATAGTCTTTTCAATATATTCTTTTTTACAAATAGGTTTTAATTTAGAAGATTTTAGAAAAAATTTACAAAATAGATATATTGTTACAGATCCTCTTTTTAATCCTAAATGGAGTTGGGCAATTGAAAATGCATCTGCTGCACTAGTAGAGACTATCCAGATTGCTATATTAGCTAGTGTAGTTGGTTGCTTTATAGCTTTACCTTTATCTTTTTATGCCTCAAGAGCTACAAACAAAAATTCTTTTTCTTATTTTCTTTATAAATCTTTCTTAAATTTAGTAAGAACTATACCTGACTTATTTTGGGCTATGATGTTTACGGTAGCAGTTGGTTTAGGACCTTTTGCTGGTGTTTTAGCTTTAATTATGTTCTCATTAGCAATTATGGGGAAACTATTATCAGAAACAATTGATAGTATTGATCCCGGACCTATGGAGGCTGCCAAAGCAACCGGTGGATCTCATAATCAAGCTATTTTTACTTCAGCACTACCACAAGTATTACCAAATTTTACTGCATATTTTCTTTACATCTTTGAACTTTGTATCAGAGCAAGTGTAATTTTAGGATTAGTTGGTGCTGGTGGTGTTGGTAGAATTATTGAAACACAAAGAATATTTTTAAGGTTTGATAGAATTTCTCCAATTGTTGTTTTAATTCTTGTAGTTGTTATAGGTATAGAACAATTTAGTGTTTGGTTACGAAGAAAAATATTATGAAAATTCCTCAACAACCCTGGCAACAAAATGCATTTAAGTATGGTATTACATTTTTAATTGTTGTATCTTCTATATGGTCAGCTTCTGGTTTAGAAATAACATTAGAAAGAATAATAGACGCCCCTAGGCAGATTGGAATTTTAGTAGGAGCAATGTTTCCTCTCGATTTAAGTGACGAAGCTTTAGATAGAATTATACCTAAAGTATGGGAATCATTGTTTATTGCTTGGGCAGGAACTGTTATAGGTGCACTTTTCAGTTTTCCAATATCTTTTCTTGCTGCTAACAATACTTCGACACCATTCATTTCACGTATAACAAAACAAATACTCAATGCAATACGAGCTTTTCCTGAATTAATTCTTGCTTTTGTCTTTTTACCAATTACTGGTTTGGGACCATTAACCGGTACTTTAGCAGTGGGTATTCATTCGATAGGTACTCTTGGTAAATTATCTTCAGAAGTTGTCGAAGGAATCGACGAAGGACCTTTAGAGGCAATTAAAGCATCTGGAGGTTCAAAACTAAATGAATTAACATTTGGTGTAATTCCTCAGGTTATTCCGACAATTACTTCATATTGGTTATATAGATTTGAAATAAACCTGCGAGCATCTGCTGTATTAGGTGTTGTTGGGGCTGGAGGAGTAGGGGCTGAGCTGATCAATCAATTAAGATTCAGAGATTTTCCTAGAGCAGGTACTGTACTTATTACTACAATTATTTTAGTTTTAACTGTAGATACAATATCAGCTGCAATTAGAAAAAGGATTATTCAAGGCAAGATTAATAAGACCTAATTACTCTTCAAACCAAGTTTCTTCGGTTTCATTCACTTCTTCTTTAGTGTCTTTATCTTCTTGTATTGAACTTAGATTACTTGTTTCAAATTCTTCTATAGTAATTAAAACTTCTCTTGCTTTAGAACCCTCCGATGGACCAACTACGCCCTGATCCTCCAAGATATCCATTAACCTACCTGCCCTAGCAAATCCTACTCTTAACTTTCTTTGTAACATTGAAGTTGAGCCTAATTGAGATCTTATAATCAATTCTTTGGCAGTATTAATTAATTCTTCATCTTCACCTAAGTCGTTATCTGAAGTATTAATAACTTTTTTATGTTCCTCTATAACAGCTGGATTATATTCGGCATTTTTTTGAGTTTTGACCCATGAAACAACATCTTTTATTTCCTTCTCTGTTACCCATGCTCCTTGTATTCTTTCTAATCTTGGATTACTGGCAGTAACTACTAACATATCTCCTAAACCAATAAGTTTTTCAGCTCCAGATTGATCTAAAATAACTCTAGAATCTGTTGTTGACGCAACAGAAAAAGCAAGTCTTGAAGGTATATTAGCCTTCATAACACCAGTTATTACATCAACAGACGGTCTTTGTGTAGCAACTACTAAATGTATTCCAATTGCTCGTGCCATCTGAGCAAGTCTAACAATTGCTGATTCGACTTCTCTACCGGCAACCATCATTAAATCATTTAACTCGTCTATAAATACAACTATATATGGAAATCTATCAAATTTTTCATCGTCTAAAAGACCAGCATCATATTTTTCATGATATCCATCTATGTCTCTAACTTGACCATCAGCTAGTAAATCATATCTTCTATCCATTTCTGATACAGCCCAAGTTAAAGCATCAACTGCTTTTTTGGGATTGGTTATAACTTTTGTTAGTAAATGAGGAACATTATTGTATTGTCCAAGTTCAACTCTTTTTGGATCAACCATTACCATTTTTACCTCATCTGGATTAGTCCTAGTTAAGAGAGAAGTAACTATTGAGTTAATACATGATGATTTACCAGCACCTGTTTGACCAGCTATTAATACATGGGGCAATTCTGATAAATTTGTTAATCTAGGCTTTCCAGAGATATCTAAGCCTAATGCGACAGATAGCGGGTGTGTTTCTTTTTTAGCTTCAGTAGATGAAAGAACATCACCAAGAGATACTAATTTTCTTTGTCTGTTTGGGATTTCAATTCCTATAGCGCTTCTACCAGGAATTGGTGCAAGTAATCTAACATCAGGAGTTGCAAGAGCATAAGCAATGTCATGTGAAAGTGATGTGACTTTTGATACTTTTACACCAGGTGCCAATTCAACTTCATATCTTGTTACAGTTGGGCCTGGTACAATATTTGTTAACTCTGCTTCAACACCATGTTCTTTTAATAAATTAGTTAAATCAGTGGCTGTTTGCTGTAATAACTTTTTAGAAGTAGACACTGAGGAACCACTTTTAAGCAGTTTTAATGGAGGTAATACATATTTATTAGAATTTTTATTTTTTGTTTTACTTTTATTTAAGTCTGCTTTTGATTCATTTGATGATTCAATGATTTGTTTTTGCTTCTTATTTTTGTTTTTAGACTTCAATTTAAGTACATTATTATTTAATTCATTTTCTATTTCGTGATTATCCTCAATTTCATCTTCCAATAAATTATCAAAATTAATTTTTGAAGTTTCTCTTCTTGCTTTTAGAAAAGCAATAATAAATTTATATACGTAAAGTATAATTGCTTGTGCACCACCGATAAGATCTTTTAAATCAACATCAGTCATCTTTAGAACAGAAATAATTAAACCAAGTAAAAGCACTGCATGAGTCATTTGTTGATCTAGTAAATTATTTAACGGATAAACTATAAAAGCCGATACGAAACCACCTGCTTTTTGCAATATACTACTACCAACACTTATTGAAAGTGGTTCTGAATGGATGTAGAAGTGAAATAATGAAGCCGAAAATATTTGCACCCATATAGTTCCAATGAATACATTTTGTGATTTAATTAATTCTTTATCTCTGATTAATATTGCGGACCCATAAAACAGTAGCAACGGTAAAGAAAACACCGCATATCCAAAAGCCCATGTTAATAAATTAAATATCAATACACCTATAGGTCCAGCTTTGTTGAATGAAGATAATCCAACAAAAATTCCTAAGAGAAGCATAAAAATAGATAGTGTTTGATGAGAACTAATAAAACTAGAAAATAGATTTTTAATACTTAAATTAAGTGTTTTAAAGCCCTTGTTAACTTTTATTAAATTGTTTTGTTTAGACACCCGCTTACGCCCATTTACCCTTTTGCGAGTGGATGTCTTCACAGCCACAAATGTATTATATCATATTTTTTAATTGAAAATACTTTTATCTATTGTATTTTTTTAAAATTTTCCAATAATTTTAGGCTTAAATCATTACTTATAGGTGTAATCGGTAATAAAGGATTTCCTACATCCTCCCATGTTTGGGATAAAATATTTTTAATAGGGCCAGGGCTAGGTTCTTCAAATATAAATGTAAAAATATCTTGTAATGAAGCGTTAATTTTTTCTGCTTTATCAATATCTCCAGATTGAACAAAGTTAATCATTTGATAAATTTCATTACCAACAATATGTGCTGCAACAGAAACTACACCTACTGCACCATGTTTAACAAAATCATAGGTTAATGCATCGTCACCTGAATAAATTTGCACTTTATCTCCAATTAAATCAATCTGTCTTTTAGAATATTCGAAATCACCAACGGCATCTTTAATTGAATGAATAGAAATTTCATTTACTAACTTTTCTAATGTATCTAATTCTATAAGTGTGCCCGTTCTTCCTGGAATGTTGTAAGCCATAATTGGTAAATTTGTTGAATTACTTATTGCTTCAAAATGTTTCAAAATACCATATTGTGATGGTTTTGAATAATAAGGGGTGACTATCATTATGCCATCCATACCTAAATCTTCTGCTAATTTTGTATACTCAATTGATTCTTTAGTTGAGTAAGTGCCTGTACCTGCTATTAATTTTGCTTTATCACCTACAGCATCGGTTGCTGTTGTATATATTATTTCTCTATCTTCTTTAGATAGGTTTGGTGATTCCGCAGTTGTGCCAGTTAGAACTAAAGATTCAGATCTATCATGAATTAATTTCCTGCATAATCTCCATAAAGTATCTGTGTTGATTACACCATTTCTATCAAATGGAGTTATTGCTGCGGTTATTAGTTTGCCAAATCCAACCATATTTATATCTTAAACCTGTTCTTTAATATGCTCTCTAAGCCAAAATAATATCCATGTAAATTTTCTACAGAATCTAAAACTAAATTAATACCAGAGAGGTATGCTTTTCTATCATTGACTATATGCTCGGTATTAAATATTTCATATTCATTAGACATGTTTACAACTTGTTCAGCTAAAACGTCATCAGAACGTACTGATTCTATTTTTATATTATTAATTACGTTTATTTTGTTTTCAGAATTTTGATCATCAATTACGTTATTTTTTGTATTAATGCTATTGGCTAAATCAGTTGCTGTACCTGATGGTGTGTCATTTTTTTGAGAATGATGTTTCTCAATAATATATTTATTTACAAATTCATCAGATAAAATAACTGAAATAAGTTTCTGATAACTTGCTCCGATAGAAAAATTAGGAATTACAACAACAAGTGTACTCTCAGCCAAGGTTTTAAGCTTTGCAATACTTTTTTTAGAAATACCTGATGAACCAATTATTATTCCAAAATCTAATTTTTCATTGCATAAAATTTCTATATTTTCATTTACTTTGCTTGATGGTGAAAACTCAAAAAGATAATCAGCTTCTACTTCTTTATAATCTTTATAATTTTTATATTCTCTACTTTGTGAAATAGGATCATATATTCCAGATATTTCAAAAAAATCTTTGGTTTTAATATGTTCTGATAGAAGTGTACCCATTTTTCCGTTGCCACCAGATATTGCAATTTTTTTAATATTATTTGTCATTATTTATTTTTTTTATATCTATCATGCTCAGTCTTTAATGATAATGTTATAAATAATGAAGTCTACAAAGAATAATATTGAGTCAGAAGTAATTTTTGAATTTGAAAAAATAAAACCTGCTATTACGAGGCTCCTACAGTCAGAAAGTGACAACAAGGATTTAGTTTTAAGATTAGGTAAATCTTCTAGTGAAAATTTTAATGAAGTAACAATAAATCCAACAATTCTTGTTAACTCAATAGAAAATTCTGATATTAATAAAAATGATGTATTAATTGGTACTGTAGTTCATGAATCAATACATTCAATGAATGAATATAAAATTAATCCAGAAATTGATTTTAAAAGTTTTAATGATGAAATAGATGGATTAACAGACATTGTAGATGTATTAGAAGTTCTCTCAGGTCCTTTTGGGAAATATGTTTTTGAAATAATTATTCACTCATTAGAAGAGAAAAATTTTGTTAATAAATTTAATGGTTTATTTAGCATTCTAAAAGAAATTTATTACGAAAAAGAGTCGAAAATTATTTCATTAAAAGATTTTAATATTTTTCTTTCTTTGCTTTTTCATAAAATTACAAACTATATAGAAATTGATATTTCTAAATACAAATCAAATGTTAAAAAAGCAGTTAATGAGTCACTACCTATTGTTAACAATTTAAACTCTGAAGATATATTGATAAATGACGTTATAGAAACTACGATAGAAATTATTGATATTTGTAAAAGGCACAATCTTTTACCAGATCTTGAAAAATATTCCTTAGGTGAGAAAAGAGAAATTGTAGAATCTATGGAGGATACAATTATTAATGATTTAAATAAAACCCTTATCCCCTCTTCGGTAAATATAACCACAGGAAACACATTAGAAAAGTTTATTGGTGACAATGAAAAGGAAAAAGATAAAAATAAAGAAAACTTAATGGATGATCATATTACTAAAGTTGGATCTTCTGAAACAATCTATCTTCCTGATGGGAAAGTCTCTAAATTAGTCTCTACTAAATTACCTAACAATTTTGATGAGCTATATAGTTCAGGATCTTTAACTTACAACAATCTTCTAGAAGAGTGGAACTTACCAATCTTTAAAGTAACAAACAAAATTAAACCTTATTTTATTCATAATCAAAAAAGGCAAAGAATCAGTGGATATGATCAAGGTGATCTATCTCCACATGTTCCACTTATGTTAGCTTCTGGAAGATACGAGCGAATGTTCGAGCAGAAACAAAGATTATCAAATAAATCATATGCTGTTTCTCTCCTTATAGATGGAAGCGGTTCTATGTTAGAAAAAAAGAAAGGTGAACTTTACCCATGGTCATTATCTGCAGGTTTAATTGGTGCTAGTTATTTAGCTCAAATTTGTCATGAATTAAATATTGATTTTGAATTAGCTATTTTTAATAGAGGATTTGTTTCAGATGAAAATGAAACTGAAACGAACTATTTATCTAGAAAAATGTCAGTTTCTTCAATGTTAAATACAAACTATGGTTCAAATGCAGAAAACTATTTCAATACTACTAATCATTACTTTATAAAAGATTTTAAAGATAACTGGAAGGACAATTATGAAAAATTTATTGGATTGGTTGAGTTCTCAAGAAAATTAAGAGAATCAATTGATAATATTGATATTAAAAATGAGAAACCACCAATAAGCATGTTTGAAAGAAGTACTAATGTTGATGAAAGAAATATTATGTATGCAACTAAAAGATTGCTTACTCATCCCTCTAACACGAAAATGCTTGTTGTTCTTTCAGATGGTATGACAAGAGGTTCTTTAAGTGATTTAAAAAGTTCCATAAACTATGCAACTAGAAATAATATTGATGTTATTGGAATTGGAATTGGAGAAAGAGGTACCTGGAAAGAATATATTAATCATACACAAATATTTGAACCAGAAGAGTTAATATATTCAATAGTAAACATCACAAAAGATATACTTATTAAGAATATGAAAGAAAATATTGGCGCTGCATAATGACAAAAAAAGAATTTACAAATCCTATAAATAAAGAAAAAGTTGAATTAGATGAATGCAAATTAACTAAATCAATAGAAGACTATGAGGGAAGAGTTGAAAGAATTCCTAATATAGATAAAAACTATGTTGATCTAGGAATTCAATACAAGCTAGCTCAGTTAATAAATTCTAAAAACGTATCTTTTAAAAATGAGATTCCTATCCATGTTGCATTAAAAGGACACATGGGAACAGGAAAGGATCATGATATAGAACAATTCGCAGCTAAATTAAAATATCCATATTACAGAATTCCTTTATCTGGCGAAGTTAGGGACGTTACTTTGCTTGGTTCAGTTCAATTATACGGTGATGGTAAAGGTGGAACAGAAAGTAAGTGGCAAGATGGTGAGCTAACGAGAGCTTTGAGAGGTCCTGCAATAGTTAATTTATCTGAACTTAATGCTGCAGGACCTGAAGTATTGTTTGCTTTACATTCTTTACTTGATAGACATAAAAAGCTAGAACTACCAAACGGTGAGGTAATATCACTAAGAGACGATTGTTATATTTTTGGTACAATGAATCCAACTAGCTTAAGAGATTATTCTGGTACTCAAACATTAAATAAAGCATTTGCTGATAGATGGGTTATTTGGGATAAGCCCTTCCCAAATAAAGATCAACTACAATTAATATTTAAAAAAAGATATCCAAAATTACAAACTGAATTCAGTGATTTAATAATCAAACTTGCCATTGAAATTAATAATTCGTTTATGTCTGATGATATAAGTATCAATATAGAAACTCCGATGAGTTTGAGGACTATTGTCGAGAGAATACCCGTAGGTTTAGATATATATAAAAATTCATCTGATCCATTATTAGAAACTTGGAACAATTTTGTTCTTCCACATGTTGATGTAGATGATATAGATCACTATAAAACATTGTGGAATACTGTAGTGAGGTCAGGACCCAATTTAAAACCTAAACTTTAATAAGTTTTATTAATGGGATCTCTCTATCCGTTCTGTTTCTATATAACTTAAATGTAGGATATATTTCAATTAATTTATTCCAAAAATATTCAGCTTCATTTTTTTTAACAATTTCATATGTAACTTTGTTTCTTTCATTATCAACTGTTACAAATGCTTCATTCTTTTGAATATTGTAATACCAGCTTGGAGATTGGTCTCTTCCACCATATGATGCTGCAACTAAATAACCACCTTTTATTTCTGTATAAGTTAATGGAACTTTTCTAATTTTTTTTGATTTAATTCCTTCTGTTTCCAACAATAGAATATTTCCACCAAGTATAAAGTTACCTATTTTTGTATGATTAAATTTTATTAATTTAGAATGACTTCTTGTAATCAACTTAACCAACCATTTTGGCCAGAGATGAAACGATTTACCAAGTAATCTCCACATTTAAATTGACTTATTAAATGTCTTCTTGATTCTCTTGTTGGTCTTTATTGTTTAGATCATATTTTTTGAAAAATTCTTTTATCTTTATTTCTAGATCTTTAGTTTCTAAATTTGTAATTTCTTCTTTTAATTTATCTATTTGCTCTTTAACGAAAGAATTTTCATTAAATAATTTAATAACAAATCTTAAGATGACTAAATAAACTATTAGCTTAAACATTTTTTTCATATACAAATTTTAATGATTTTTAGTTACATTAAAAGTAGTTTTATTTAATCTTCTCCTTGGGCTTATGTTTTTTCACAATTAGACTTATATAGTGAAAGAAATTCTAAGCAACCTAGTAGCTGAACAACAGCTATTAGACCAATACCTTCAAAGCATTCCAGTTCGTAATTGGAATACTAAAACAACTTTTAAAAATTGGACTATTACTAATCACGTAAGCTATCTTGCAGGCTTAGAAGATTTAGCGTTTAATGCTCTTAAAAAGAAAGGTACTGATTTTACAAAATATAAAGGTCCAAAAGGATTAGAAAATTTTGAAAATGACTGCATTGCTAAAGGCAAGGATATGAGACCTCAAGATGTAATAGAATGGTGGCGATTAGGAAGAGCTAAAGTTGTAGAAACATTAGCTGATTCCACGCCAGGACGAAAAATTTTTTGGTGGAATAATCAAATAGACTACCTAACATTTTCCTCATTTAAATTATCAGAAACGTGGTCTCATGGATTAGATATTTATTCTGGAATGAAAAAGGATTATGAAGACACAGTCAGAATAGAGCATATTGCACTTTATGGATGGTTGAATGCGGAAAGTGTAAGCAAGCAAAATAACGTCAAATTCAATGAATTAAGAATTGAATTAATAGGTCCTGAATATAAAGCATGGCAGTTTGGCAATGAAAAAACTGAAAACATTATAAAAGGTAATGCTAGTGACTGGTGTAGAGTTATTACTGGTCGAATAGATAGAGGCTTTAAACCAACATTGACAGCTGAAGGCGACTTTGCAAAGAAATATATTAAATTTAATCATATTAAAATTTAATTTATGATTGTATACGGTGTTGTTCATTTAAAATCTCTTCCTGGGTCACCTGGAAATTATTTAACATTAGACGAAATAATTGAACTTGCTCAAGAAGATGTAAACAGTCTTGTATTTGGTGGGGTTGATGGTTTAATAATTGAAAATTTTGGTGATGTACCTTTTACTAAAGATAATGTATCTAAAAGAACAATAGCAAGTTTTACTAAGGTAGTCGAAAATATAGAATACGATCGTGAAATTAAAGTTGGTATTAACGTACTTAGAAATGATGGAATAGCTGCTCTATCAATAGCTGAAGCTACTAATGCTGACTTTGTAAGAATTAATGTACTTAATAATGTAATGATGTATACGGATCAAGGTATTATCGAAGGCAAGGCTCACGAAATTGCTGAATTTAAAAATACCCTTAATAAAGAAATAGATATTTATGCTGATGTTTTTGTTAAGCACGCTGTTCCTCCAGAAGGATCGAAGATTGAAAACCATACTGAGGAACTAATTGAGAGGGCAGGTGCGGATGTTGTTATTGTTACTGGTGATGGCACTGGACATCAAATAAACATTGAAGATTTAAGTAAAGTAAGAGATATAGTACCTCAAGGAAGACTTGCTATTGGGTCAGGTGTAAATGAAGAAAACGTTGATGATTATGTTGGTTTAGCAGATATTTTAATTGTTGGTACAAGTTTTAAGTTAGAACAAGACGTATCAAAAAGGGTCGACCAAAGAAGTGTTGAACAGTTAATACAAAAGATAAAATAACAAAATGTATAAAAAAAAATTTAATTGGGTGCAAAAAGTACACTATATAAAGTTTGAAAAGGACCAACTGTTACTTGAGTCACTAACAGACTATGCCAAAAAAAATAATATAAAAACAGCAGAAATCAGCTTTATTGGAGC
>SGYT01000008.1 GCA_004214055.1 Candidatus Actinomarinales bacterium
AAAATGTACCTGATGCTTGGATTCCATCATTAGATTCATTGATAGTAAAAGGTAGTAACGCTGAAATTTGGGATAAAGATAATAATAGATATCTTGATTATGTCGGTGGTTATGCAGTCCTTAATACAGGACATCTAAATCCGAGAGTAGTTAAAAATGTTGAAGAACAACTAAAAAACTATTCACACTCCTGCTTTGCATTCGCTCCACATGAAAATGCTGTTAAGGTAGCTGAACAAATAAACAAAAGATATCCAATTGAAGATCATACAAAAACTTTTTTAGTTAATAGTGGAGCTGAAGCAATAGAAAATGCAACTAAAATTGCACGTTATCATACAAAAAGAAAAAATATTATTGCTTTCAAGGGAGGATTCCATGGAAGAACCTATCTTGCAATGGGTTTGACAGGAAAAAATAATCCATATAAAAATGGTTTTGGTCCTTTTCCGGAATTTATATATCATGCTGACTATCCATACGCTTATAGAGACATCACTGATGAGATGGCTATAGAAAGTGTTAACAATATCTTAAAAAATAAAGTTGATATAGATGATACAGCAGCATTTGTTGTAGAAATACAACTTGGTGAAGGTGGGTATATACCTTCATCAATTAATTTTTTAGAAGAACTTAAGAATATTGCTATTAAAAATGATATCTTATTAATTTTTGATGAAGTACAAACAGGATTTGGTAGAACGGGTGAAATGTTTGGTGCAGATACAGTTGGTGTTACTCCTGATATAGCAACTTTAGCTAAAGGAATTGCAGGTGGCTTCCCACTAGCTGCAGTTGTTGGTAAAAGTGAAATAATGGACTCTATACACGATGCAGGTATTGGAAGTACTTTTGGTGCTTCACCAATTTCATGTGCTGCTGCCTTAGGTGTACTTGAAGTTTTTGATAAAGATGATTTAATGAATCATACAAAAAAACAAGCAACAATGATGAATCAATCTTTAAACCGTCTTATGAGTGAATCATCATTTATTGGAGACGTAAGAGGTTACGGAACAATGCTTGGAGTAGAAATAGTTGAAGATCAAGATTCAAAAATTCCTGGAAAAGATCTTGCATTAAATATTATTGATAATTGTAAAAATAATGGATTACTCTTAGTCAACTGTGGATTAGAAGGAAATGTCATAAGATTTATGGGGCCTTTAACTACACCCTTAGAACAAGTAGAAGAGGCTTTAGAAATATTTAATAAATCAGTTATTAATATTTAATTTTCTTGATGTGTAAGTTCGTGAAGTTTATTTAAAGTGTCTGTATCTTTAGAAGTTTTAGCTGGAGCTTTCATTAACCATGCTGAAACTAAATCTAAGGACTCTAAATCTTTTTTATCAGTAAAAAATTTCATATATCTTATCGCATCAATAACGACCCCAGCGCTATTCGGTGAATCCCAAACTTCAAGTTGTACTTCAATATTTAATGGGACTCCTCCAAAAGCTTCTCCCTCAAGGCGTATAAATGCTTTTTTACGATCTTCTAACCATTTAACATAATCAGAAGGTCCTATTCTTACATTATCAGGTTCCATGCCTTTTCCTTTATTCGCTACAGAAGTGACTGATGAAGTTTTACTAGTTCTTTTAGTCTCCAACCTATCTTCTTCTAGCATATTTAAAAAATCCATATTTCCACCAACATTTAATTGGTATGACCTCTTAAGTTCTATTCCTCTGTCAGAAAATAGTTGAGCTAATGCCCTATGGACAATAGTTGCACCAACTTGACTCTTTATGTCATCACCTATTAGTGGAACATTGTTGTCTTTAAATTTTTTATACCATTCTTTATCTCTAGCTATAAAGACCGGGATGCAATTTATGAAACCTACTTTGGCTTCAATTGCACACTCTGCATAAAATTTAACAGCTTCTTCTGACCCAACAGGTAATAAATTAATCAATATTTCTGCATTAGATTCTTTCAATTCATCAATAACTTTGTCTGAGTCCTCAACTGCAGTAATCTTATCTTCAACGAATTTACCAACACCATCTAATGTTTTTCCTGGCTTAACTTCAATATTTAATTTTGGAACTTCTGAAAATTTTGAAGTATTATTTGGTTCTTTGAAAATTGCTTCAGATAGGTCTATTCCAACCTTTTCTTTATTTATATCAAAAGCTGCGACTATTTCTATGTCTGATACCTTATAGCCACCAATGACATCTGATATTAAGCCTGTCTGCTGATCATCATTTTTATAATATTCAAGACCTTGAACTAAGGAACTTGCACAATTACCAACACCAAGAATTGCAACTTTAATTTTTGAATGACTCACTAGACCTACTTTAGCAAATGTTTGATATATCAATAATTCATTGATCTTTATTATCCAAATAAATGGTTCAACCAACTAAATGAGTTATATAGAACTCCCACTATAAAGTAAAAAATAAAAGTTATAACTCCAACAATTTGTAATAATTTTATGAATTTCTTCACATTACAAGGGTACATCGTGTAAAAAATAATAAAAAAATAGTTATAGTTTATATATGATAAAAAATTTATCACCATCTAGAGCGTCTCAATTTAAGACATGTCCTAAACAATTTAAATTTGCCAACATAGACAAGATAAAAGAGCCAACTACTGAAGTGCAAGCAAAAGGTACTACTGTACATCAAGCTCTTGAAGATCTGTATGACCTTCCTAAAGAAGAACGAACAGCAGAAAATTTATACAATCTATTTAGAAGTGCATGGACAAAAGTAAGAAGTGATGATGAGCATGTAAATTTATTTCAAAATGTTGAAGAAGAGAAGGAATGGGGTGTAGATGCATTAAATTTGCTTGCAAATTACTTAACTTTGGAAAACCCAGAAGAAATTGAACCATTGGAAAAAGAAAGATGGGTAAGAGGTTCTATAGAAGATTTGAATCTTAGAGGAATATTAGACAGAATGGATAGAGATAAAGATGGCAATTTAATAATAATTGATTATAAATCTGGTAAGGCACCAATAGCTAAATACAAAGAACCACGATTCTTTGCAATGAAATTATATGCACTTTTAATAAAAGACGAACTTGGTGAAATGCCTAAAGAGTTAAAGCTAATTTATTTAAAAAATTCAACAATTCACACTATGCAAGTTGGGGAAGAAACTCTAACTAATGCGAAAGAAGAAATACTTGAAATATGGGGAAATATCAAAAAAGCATATAAAGATAACGACTTCCCTGCTATTAAAAATACACTATGTGATTGGTGTTACTATAAACCAATTTGTCCTGAATATAATAATGAAGTACCTGAAACTGATGAGCTTCAAATAATTAACTCTAAAATAATTCAATTAAAAGAAAGTCTGGAAGCTTTAAATATGATTAAAAATCCAGATGACATTCCTGAAAATAGTCCATTAAAAAATTTAGATATAGAGAAAATAAACAAAGAAATAGATAACTTAGATGAATCTAAGTTATCTATATTAGAAAGAATAGAGAAAATCTTAGGGGAACAAACCTCTAGTTAGTTTTGCAGCTGCTACGCGCTTAATACCTTTAATTAATGCTGCTGTTCTTAAATCACAATTATTTTTTTCTGAAATTATATACACCTCTTCAAATGCAGAGGTTAAGACATCAATAAGCTTCTCATAAAGATCTTTTTCTTTCCAAAGATAATTTTGAGTATTTTGGACCCATTCAAAATAACTACCTGTAACACCTCCCGCGTTAGCAAGGATATCAGGAATTATTAAAACATTATTTTCTCTCAACATTTTATCTGCATTTAAAGTTGTTGGAGAGTTAGCACCTTCAACAATAACATTTGCTTTAATATTTCCTGCATTATTAGATGTGATAACTCCCCCTACAGCTGCTGGGATTAAGATATCACACTCTAATTCTAGTATTTCTCCGACAAAGGCGTCTCCACCGCTAAAACCTTTAACCGTTTTCTCTTTTGCTATATGTTTAAATAATTCTGGAATATTAAGTCCTTTTTCGTTATAAACTGCTCCATTTAAATCATTAACTGCTATTACTTTTGCGCCTCTTTCGTATGAAGCTAGGGCTGCATATCTACCTACATTTCCAAAACCTTGGACTACAACCGAAGATTCAGAATATTTTTTATTTAACTTTTCCATTGCTGCTGAAGCTATAGCGACAGCTCCTCTTCCTGTTGCTTCTCTTCTAGTTATAGAACCACCCAATGAAGCAGGTTTTCCAGTTACAATTCCTGGTTGTGGAGAGCCAACGAAGTTACTATATGTATCCATTATCCAAGCCATAGTTTGTTCATCCGTGCCCATATCTGGTGCAGGAATATCTTTATCAACACCAATTAAGGGTAAAAGTTCAGCAGTATACCTTCTAGTAATTCTCTGCTTTTCTGCTCTTGAAAGTGGTCTTGGATCAATTGCGACACCACCCTTAGCGCCTCCATATGGTAAACCAACAATTGCTGATTTCCAAGACATTAATATTGCTAATGCCGTTACCTCTCCAAGGTTTACATGTGGAGAATACCGAATGCCGCCTTTTGTTGGTCCCATTGATAACACATGTTGAACTCTATAGCCAATGACTGTTTCTACTTCTGTATATTCATCTCTTCTAAATGGAAACGTAACAGTTAGGGCTCTCTGTGGTAGTTTTAGTCTTTCTTTAATATTTGGATCAAGATTTATCATCTCAGCAACTTCATCATATTGACGAATCACTTCATCATACATATCTGATTTAAAGATGTCCCCATTTGTCATTACATGCTTATATTATTCCTATTTATTTATAGAAGCGAGACAAATTAATATTTTTTGTCATATTGCATATCTATTCTTGTAAGTATGAAAAATACAAATATTGAAGATATCCTAAAAGATAGCGGACTTGACGCAGTTGTTTTATGTTATAAACATAATGACAATTGCAGCTGTCATGAAAGCTACAAAGAAGCAGCTTAATTTAGGAGAATAAATAATGAATAATAAAATTGAGGATATTCTTGATTTAACGAGAGAAATATCACAACAAGACAACGAAGAAGAGATTGATTTTTCAATAACTGAATTTGGTGAAAAGTTATTATCGACAAATGACATAGAATTTTTATGGACTGCAAGAAATGCATCAACTAGTGTGAAATCTGCTTCTACAAATATTAAGTCATTTAATGATCAAAATATTGCTAAAAACATTAACGAAAATGGTTCTGTAAGATTAGGTGATGAAGTTTTTGTTTATAGTAAATCTTATAATTGGAAAGTTCACGAATTAAGAAATTTTATTAGATGGGTCATTGAAAAGTCTACAAACAATGAAGAACTTTTAGATTCGCTATTGGCTATATTAGGACCTACTTTTGTACCTAAATTAAAGGGTCTTGATGCTGTATCGACAACAAGAAACCTTAATCCAGAAATGATTAGAGATACCTTCTTGTATAGAGAATGGAAAGAAAAAGCTGATTTAAAAACAATAAATACTAATAACAAAACTGCTCCTAATTGGGCTAAAGATTTAAAACATAATGAAAGGAAAAAATGAATCAATTATATGAACTATCAAGACAATTTCCAGACGAATGGGTTAAAAAAGCACCTAAGGGTAAATTTGGAAACTATATTCCACACTCTGTAATTACTCAAAGGTTATTAGAAGTATGTGGCCCATATACGTGGGAGGTAGTAGAGCTTATCAGGCAAGAGAAAGATGGAAAAGTTGTAGGATGTTTTGGAAAATTAACAGTAGAAATTGACCAAAAAATTGTAACTATAACATCAATAGGTGATGTTGAGCATGACCAAGGAAGTGATGGAACAAATGCAAAACATGCCGAATCAGATGCTTTTAAAAGGTGCGCTATGAAAACAGGTTTGGGACTCCACCTCTGGGCTGGAGAAGAATATTATTTAGATAAAAAATTGAATGACGATAAAAGTAAAAAAAATCTAAAACTTAAGTCTGCTTAAAAGTTTAATTTACCATTCTTTGCTTCTAAAAGTATAGTTATTGGTCCATCATTTATTAGTTCTACTTTCATAAAAGAACCAAATTCACCTTCTTGTACCTCTACTTTTTTTGAAAATTTTTTAGCAGCTGACTTTAATAATAACTTTGCATTATCTGGATTTTCTGATTTTATAAATGATGGCCTATTTCCTTTTGATACATCTGCTAAAAGTGTAAACTGACTAACTAATAGAATAGAACCCCCAACATCAACTACTGATTTATTCATTTTTCCTTCTTCGTCAGAAAATATTCTTAAATTTAATATTTTTTCTGTTAAAACATTTACATCTTCAATAGTGTCCTCAACTTCTACACCCCATAAAATTAATAAGCCATTATTAATTGATGCAATTTCTTCGGTACTAACACTAACTGATGATGAATCTACTCTTTGTATTACAACTTTCATAATTATTATTCTAAGATGTATACATGGTACTAGACAAAAAAACAATAGCCATGGCTTCAGGTCCAAACTTTGCAACATTTACTACTTTGTTTAAAGATGGATCTCCTCAAACACACATTATGTGGATAGATACTGATGGAGAGTATCTTCTAATTAATACTGAAATCCACAGAGCAAAATATCTTAATACTACAAATGACAAACGAGTTAATGTAATGATCTGGAAACATGATGATACTTTTAAATTTGTGGAAATTCGTGGAATAGTTGTTGGAGAAATAAAAGGCAAGAAAGCATTTGAAAATATCCATGAGCTATCTCACAAATATTGGAACAAAGCATATCCATTTGAAGTACAAACCGAAAGGATAGTTTTAAAAATTGAAGCTGAAAGAGAATTCTTTTTTAATCTAAAAGATGAAGATTTTGATTTTTAACTATAGTCGTAAAAACCTTTTCCAGACTTAACACCAAGTTCACCATTTTTTACTTTTTCCTCTAGAAATTTTTTTGGGTAATCTTTTGGATCTTTAGTTTCATTATAAATTTTTAACTTTGCATAATAATGAATATCAAGTCCCGAATAATCTGAAAGTTCGAATGGGCCTAGTGGATGATTTAATCCTTTTTTAATTGCAGCATCTATATCTTCATAGTCAGCTATTCCCTCGTCATAAAGCTCATATGCTTCATCTGTTAATGCAGCTAGCATCCTATTGACAATGAAGCCTGGGGTTTCTTTTTTACAGGTTATTACAGTTCTGCCCATGTCTTTACCTAATCTCTGAGTGCGTTCAATTGTTTCTTTATTTGTTTCGATAGGATAAGAAATTTCAACTAAATCCATTCTTATTGGAGGATAGAAAAAATGCATATTTATAAACCTTGATGGATGTTCGCAAGAATTTGCAATTTCAGAGGCAGGTATAAATGAACTATTTGTAGCTAATACAACATTTTCATCTAACTTTTTTGATATATTTTCAAATATTTCTAACTTGACATCTAGTCTTTCAACAACTGCTTCAATAACAAATGACTTGTTATTAATTGTTTCATCAATACTTTTAGAGGTATGAAGATGTTGTTTAAAATTATCTAATTTTGAATTTTCATATCTTCCTTTATCAATTAGATTCACTAAATTGTCTTCTGTGAATTTAATTTTTGATTTAAGATTATCGGCATCACTATCGTAAACATGAGTCTCATATCCAGCCATAGCAGCTAAAGCAGCAATCTGACTGCCCATCTGACCTCCCCCAATAACTCCAACTGTTTCCATAATTACCTGTGTTTATTTATTTCTCTTTTTGCAATAGATTGAAGATGAACTTCATCTGGTCCATCAGCTATTCTTAATACTCTTGCTCCAGCTGCCATCCTAGCTAAGGGTGTGTCTTGAGATACCCCCATGGCTCCGTGTGCTTGAATAGCTTTATCAATAACATAAGTTGCTGCTTCAATAACAGAAACTTTGATAGCTGAGATTTCTATTCGTGCTTGGTCTTTTCCTACTGTGTCCATCAACCAAGCAGTCTTAAGTGTAAGTAGTCTTGCTTCTTCAATCATTATTCTTGATTTTGCAATCCATTGTTGTATTACGCCTTGTTCTGAGAGTTTTTTGCCAAAAGCTTCTCTTTCAAGTGTTCTTGTAATCATCAGTTCTAATGCTCTTTCCGTCATCCCTACAGTTCTCATACAGTGATGGATTCTTCCAGGACCTAATCTTGCTTGAGCAATCTTAAATCCAGCTCCTTCACCTCCAATTAAGTTACTCTTTGGAACTACTACATTTTCAAATTTTACTTCTGGATGACCTGTGTAACCATCATCATATCCAAATACATGCATCGGTCTAACGATTGTGACTCCTTCAGTGTTCATTGGAACTAGTACTTGACTTTGTCTTTCGTGAGGCGGACTTTCTGGGTTAGTAATTCCCATAAAGATACATATTTCAGCACGAGGATTTATAGCATTAGATGTCCACCATTTTCTACCATTTATAACGTAGTTGTCTCCATCACTTACAATGGAGCTACTAATATTGGTTGCATCAGATGAGGCAACATTAGGTTCAGTCATTGCGAAACAAGATCTAATATTTCCTTCGAGAAGTGGTTTCAACCATTCTTCTTTTTGATGATCTGTTCCAAATTCAGCAAGAATTTCCATATTTCCAGTATCTGGTGCTGAACAATTAAATACTTCTGATGACCACCATACTTTTCCCATAATTTCTGCCAAAGGAGCGTAGTCAAGATTAGAAAGTCCAGGGCCATGATCTTTGTCGGGTAAAAATAAATTCCATAGTTTTTGTTTTTTTGCTTCCTCTTTTAAATCATCTAAGACGGATGGAATATGTAAAGGATCTCCAGACTCTTCAATTGACTTATCATAATCTACTTCATTTGGGTATATATGATCATCAAAAAATTTGATTAAACTTTCTTGTAATTCAACCGATTTTTTTGAGTAATTAAAATCCACAATTTATTCTATCAATTATCTGCCCTCAACAAAAGAAACTTTGAGTAATATATTTCTTAATGGACTTTTTTAACAATCAAATAAGGGAACTAATTGTAAAAAATATTGAAATAGATAAAAATTTTCAATATGAACAATTTAAAGTTGGTAGGTCTAATATTACGTTTAAAATCTTTGACGATAAAAATTCTTATGTCCTAAGGAGGCCTCCTTATGGTAATAAATTGGAATCAGCACATAATATGTCTAGAGAATACAGAATTATTGATGAACTATCTAAAAATAATTTAAAAGTTCCTAAACCAATATTTCTTTACACTGAAAAAGATATCTCTGATGATGATTTTTATATTATGGAATATATAGAAGGTAAAACTATCTCAGACAATATAGAAGCAGAACTTTTATCTACTGATGAAAAAATAACTATATCAAATTCATTTATAAAAACTATTGCAGATATACATAATTTTGATGTAGTGAGTTCAAAATTAGAAGACCTTGGCAAGCATCAAGGTTATGTTGAAAGACAGCTTAATAGGTGGACTAAACAATTTGAAGCACAAAAAGTTAGAGAAATTGATGATTTAGATCATGCAACAGAACTGCTATTTGAAAATATACCTAAACAACAAAAAATTAGCATAGTTCATGGAGATTATAGATTAGATAATGTAAGAGTAAATAATGGATCGGTAGCAGCTGTAGTTGATTGGGAACTTTGTACTATTGGTGACCCTTTAGCTGATATTGGTACAATAATTGCATCTTGGTCAAATAGTAAAGAAAAAGATAGTCCATTTATCTACTCACCCACATTATCTGATGGATTTTTATCAAGGAGTAAGCTCCTTGAGATTTATTCAAATAATTCAGATCTAGATTTAAGAAATATAGAATTTTATGTAAGACTGTCTTACTGGAAGCATGCAATGATTATGGAAGGTGTTTATGTTAGATATTCTCGTGGTTCTTATGGAAATATTAATGAAAAAGAAATAGAATTATTTAAAGAAAGTACAGTTATGTTTGCGAAAAAGGCTGCAAACAAAAATTTATTAAAGGAGATAAAATGAAAGTAGTACCTGCAAGTGAATTACAAAACCACGTTGGTGAAGAGGTTGGAGTTTCGGATTGGTTGGAAGTAACTCAAGAAAGAATTAACCAGTTTGCAGAAGCAACAAATGACCACCAATTCATACATGTTGATCCTGAAATGGCTAAAAATACTCCTTGGGGAACTACTATAGCTCATGGCTTCTTAACTCTTAGTCTTATTCCATATTTGTCAGCTGAAAATGGAATAATGCCAGATAACATACAAATGGCAGTTAACTATGGAACTGATAAAGTTCGATTCTTAGAAGCTGTCCCTGTTAATAGTAAAATTAGGGGAAGATTTGTACTTTCAGATGTTCAAGAAAAACCTGGCAACAGATGGTTACTTAAGTCAGATGTTACTATAGAAATTGAAGGTAAAGAGAAGCCAGCAGCAGTAGCTGAAACGCTTGCTCTTTTTGTTACTACAGAATAATAAGGAGATTTTTATGAGAGAAGCAGTAATTGTATCAGCCGCAAGGACGCCTATAGGAAAAGCTTACAGAGGAGCCTATAACAACACAGCGGCTCCTACACTAGCTTCTTACTCAATAAAGGAAGCTGTTAGTAGGGCAGGGATTGACCCAGAAGAAGTTGATGATGTTGTAATGGGCTGCGCCCAGCAACAAGGATCCCAAGCATTAAATATTGGAAGACTTGGTGGAATAGCAGCAGGGCTTCCAAATACTGTTTCTGGTATGACTATTGATAGGCAATGCTCTTCAGGCATGATGGCTATAGCTACTGCTTCGAAACAAATTATTACAGATAACATGGATACGGTAGTTGCTGGAGGTGTTGAGTCTATTTCATTAGTTCAAACTGCAGAAATAAGATTAGATATAGACCCTAACGTAACTGAACATGCTGAACACGCATATATGCCGATGATAGAGACAGCTGACAACGTTGCTGAAAAATATAATGTAAGTAGAGAAGATCAAGATGAATATTCTCTTCAAAGTCAACAAAGAACAGCCTCAGCGCAAGAATCAGGAATCTATACAGATGAAGTTATATCAACTTCTACAATAAAACTAGTAAAAGATAAAGAGTCTGGTGAAATTTCTGAAGAAGAAGTAGTTTTAGAAAAAGATGAGGGAAATAGACCAGAAACAAACCTAGAAGGACTTTCTTCACTTATGCCTGTTTATGGTGAAGGAAAATTCATTACTGCAGGAAATGCTTCTCAACTTTCTGATGGCTCTGCTTCGGTTGTAGTTATGGAAGCAAAGGTTGCAGAAAAAAAAGGGTTGAACCCTATTGGGTACTATAGAGGAATGTCTGTAGCTGGATTAGCTCCTGAAGAAATGGGGATTGGTCCTGTGTATGCAGTTCCAAAATTGCTAGAGAGATTTAATCTAACGGTTGATGACATCGGGCTTTGGGAATTAAATGAAGCATTCGCAGTACAAGCTTTGTATTGTAGAGATCAAATTGGTATTGATAATGAAATTTACAATGTTAACGGTGGTTCTATATCTATTGGTCACCCATATGGTATGACTGGATCACGTATGGCGATGCATGCACTAATGGAAGGCAAGAGAAGAAGCGCTAAATATGTAGTGGTAACTATGTGTGTTGGCGGTGGAATGGGTGCTGCAGGACTGTTTGAAGTTATATAATTAAATTTAAACTTTAAAAAGGCTTCGAGTGTTTTGAAATTCTATAATATTATATGGAGAAAATTTCCAATAAAGAAGATTACCTAGAGTCGATATCTAATAGAGATTTAACAATATATTTAATGGGTGAACTTGTAAAAGATCCATTAACTCATCCAATTATAAAACCAAGTATAGAAGCAATGGCTGAAACCTATGATTTAGCTGTTAGGGAGCCTGAATTAGCATCTGTTAAATCACCCTATACTGGTGAAAATATAAATAGATTTTTGCATATTGCTGAAAATAATGAAGATCTATTTCTTCAAAATAAAATGCAAAGGAAACTTGGACAATTAACCGGTACGTGTTTTCAAAGATGTGTAGGTATGGATGCATTCAATGCTTTACATTCTGTAACCTTTGAAATTGACGAAAAATATAACACACAATATCACAAAAACTTTAAATCATTTCTAACTGAAATGCACAAATATAATTTAGTCGTTGGTGGTGCAATGACAGATGTGAAGGGTGATAGATCAAAATTACCACACGAACAAGAAGATGAAGACTTGTATTTAAGGGTAGTTGATAGAAGTGAAAAAGGTGTTTATGTTAAGGGTGCTAAAGCGCATCAAACTGGTTGTATTAATTCTCATTGGATGGTTGTTATGCCAACACTCAGATTGTCTGAAAATGATAAGGACTATGCAATTGTAGGAGCAATTCCAGTTGATGCAGATGGGATAACATACATTTACGGAAGGCAGTCATGTGACACAAGAAGTATGGAGCCTGGAGAATATGATGTAGGTAATAAATATTTCGCGGGGCAAGAAGCAATGGTTATTTTTGATAATGTTTTTATCCCTAATGAATATATTTTTATGAACGGAGAGTATGATTTTGCTTCAATGCTTGTAGAAAGGTTTACTACATACCACAGAAGATCTTACGTATGTAAAGCAGGTGTTGGTGATGTATTAATAGGGGCTGCTGCAACTATTGCCGAATATAATGGAGTTGAAAATACATCGCACATTAAAGACAAAATTGTTGAGATGAATAAACTAAATGAAACTATTTATGCTACTGGAATAGCATCATCACTTCAAGGGTCGAAAACTAAATCTGGAAATTATATTAACGATGATTTACTTGCAAATGTTTGTAAACAACATGTTACTAAAGAAACTTATGAAATTGGAAGGCTTGCACAGGATTTAGCTGGTGGTTTAGTTGGCTCAATGCCTTCAGGGGTTGACTTCAATGAAGGTAAAATGTCAAAAGATTTAAAAAAATACTTAAAAGGAAAAGAAGATATTAACGCAGAAGATAGAGTCAAAATATTGAGATTAATTGAAAATATGACACTTGGAAGAAATGCTGTAGCTTACTTAACAGAATCTATGCACGGTGCAGGGTCTCCACAAGCTCAAAGAGTTCAAATAAGAAGGAAAGTTGATATTGAAGAGAAAAAAGATTTCGCAAAAAAATTATCTGGAGTGAAGGAAAGGGAATAAGTAATGAAATCAGTTATATGTACCAAACTAGGCGAACCAAGTCTTTTAGAAATAAAAGAAATTGATAAACCAAGTATCACTGAAGAAGATGTATTAATTAAAGTTGAAGCTGCTGGAGTTAACTTTCCTGATGCATTATTAGTACAAGGTAAATATCAAGTAGTTTTAGATCCTCCTTTTACTCCAGGAAACGAAGTCTTTGGAGTAATTGAAGATAAGGGAGCTAATGTAGAACTACCAATTGGTTCAAAAGTTATAGGATTACCACCTGTTGGAGGTTTTGCTGAATATGTAGCTATCAACAAAAATCTAGTAATTCCAGTAAATAATGATTTTGATCCTTTAGCTGGAGCTAGCTTACCAATAAATTATGGAACAACATATTACGCACTTAAAAGACGGGCTAATGCTGAAAATGGAGAAACTTTATTAGTTCTAGGAGCATCTGGTGGAATAGGAACTGCTTCTATTCAGCTAGCTCAAGTTATGAACTTAAAAACAATTTGTGCAGTTGGATCTGATGATAAAGAAGAATATGTTAAGAGTTTAGGTGCTGATGAAGTAGTTAGATATGATAAAGTTGATTTAAAAGAAACAGTTAAAAGCCTAACAGATGGAAAAGGTGTAGATATTGTTATCGATCCTGTTGGCGGCGATGTCTCAGAGCAAGCATTAAGAGCAACTGGTTTTAATGGAAGGCATCTAGTAATAGGATTTGCAAATGGATCA
Organism: Candidatus Actinomarinales bacterium; assembly: GCA_004214055.1. GTDB lineage: Bacteria > Actinomycetota > Acidimicrobiia > Actinomarinales > Actinomarinaceae > Actinomarina. The sequence continues at coordinate 13,863 of SGYT01000008.1, forward strand.
ATACCAAAAATATCTCTTAATTTAACTCTAGTAAAAGGAGTATCTATAGTTGGTGTCTGGTGGGGTCGTTGGACAAATACATCTCCTCAAGAAACTGCTGAAGATTTTACTGAACTAATTTCTTTTGTTAATTCAAAAAAATTACATATTGTTCCAAAAAATGTTTATAGGCTTAAAGAAACATCATTAGCTTTAGAGAATTTTTTAGAAAGAAAAAATATTGGAAAGACTGTAATAAAGTTCTAATTAATGCGAATGGGATGAAGATTCGAAATAAGGATTTGTTCCTGAGGCATGATCAGTTGCATCAATAATGTTCCCTATTTCGGGTATAGCTTCTCTTAAAGAGGCTTCTATACCTTGTTGAAGGGTTACTTGCGCCATACCACAACCTTGACATCCTCCGCCAAGTTTTAAATAAACATCTTGGTTTTCAACTCCAACTAGTTGAGCCGCTCCTCCATGAGATGCGATAGCTGGGTTTATTTGATTCTCTAGTACTTGCTTTACCTTTTCTGCCAATTCACCTTTTAATTCAGGTAAATCTTCTGGATTACCAAACATTGCAGGACTTGGAGTATTTGGGTTATCCATAGTCAAACCTGGAACATCTGGATCTTCAGACATTTCTAAGCTTGCTCCATTAAAATTTTCAATATCTTTATTAGCTATTACTACTTGTAAATTTTTAAAATCTATCCTTTTATCGTCAGATTTAACAGCCTCTAAATCAAGAAAACTTAGGTCATAAGTAAATTGATTCTCATGTGCACCATCTATTTGGAGAAAAAGAGCATACTCTTTATCTCCAGGTTCTTGTTCTTTGAGTTCAAGAATCTTATCTACTGCAGTATCTCCGATATGAAATTTAAATTCATCAGTCATATACTTAATAATAGTAAGAACTAGATATGTGCAAATACTTAAAATGAAAAATATTATTGTATCTTTAGGAGGAGAATGTTCTATTACCAGAGATCAATTAGAAGAACATGATTTCGTAATTGGAGTTGATTCAGGAACTGACTATTTATATAAGCTATTTCTTATTCCAAACTTAATAATTGGTGATTTAGATTCAATTAGTACAAAGACTTTGGAAAGAGCGCAAAAAGATAGTGCTGAAATAATTAGATATGATACTGATAAAGATAAAACTGACTTAGAACTTGCTTTAGATTATATAAAAATAAATGAAGGAAAGAATATTACCGTTATAGGAGGGGAATCGGGTGATCTTGATCATTTTTTTGGAAACTTATTAAGTATTGCAGCATTTCATAAAAAAGAATATATCGAATGGAAACAATCAAATCAAAATATAATATTTCCTAATTCAGAATTAATAAATATTAAAATTGGAAAACTTTTTAGCTTAATACCTTTATCCAACTTAGAGGGTGTTTCAATAAACGGTGCTAGATGGAATGTAAAAAATGAAGATATTAATTTTGGATCAACAAAAACTCTTAGGAATATCGCCAATCAAGGTTTAATAAAAGTAAGAGTTGAATCTGGAAATTATTGCTTAGTTATTGACAATTAAGATCTTGGAATATCTTTCCAAGCTTTATCCTTATCTAGATTTGGCTCACTTGGTAATCCAAGTACTCTTTCGGCAATAATATTCCTCATTATCTCTGAAGTACCTCCCTCAATGGAGTTAGCTCTAGCTCTCAAAAACAAACTTTGAGTATCTGTAAATCCAAAAGAATCATTATCAAAATTTAATTCTGGTTGAGATAAATCATATCCTCTTGGGAATAAAAGGCCATCATTTCCTAGCATGTCCATACCAAATTCATATGAAGCTTTATTTATTTCAGCTTCGTGAAGTTTACTAGTTGACCCTTCTGGGCCAGGAGTGCCTTTTTCTCTTAATTGTGTAGCTCTAAGGTTAGTTAATCTGACAGCTTCTTGCTGTATCCATAGCTCCATTAATTGGTCTTTAATAACTGGGTCATCTAGTTCTTTATCTTTCCAAAGTTGTACAAGATGTCCAGGAGCCCCAGCTCCTCTTTCTCTAACATTGCCACCGATAGCGACTCTTTCATTCATTAATATTGCTAAAGATACTCTCCACCCATCTCCTACTTCTCCTAGTACATTTTCCTTAGGGATTTTTACATCAGTAAAATAAACTTCATTAAATTCAGCTTCGCCAGTTATCTGCCTTAAAGGTCTAACCTCTACCCCTTCAGATTCCATATCGACTATAAAAAATGTTAATCCTCTATGTTTGGGAACATTAGAATCAGTTCTTGCCACTAATAATCCCCATTTAGCTAAATGGCCTAGTGTTGTCCATACTTTTTGGCCATTAACAATATAGCCATCTCCATCATCAACAGCTTTTGTTGATAAACTTGCTAGGTCAGAACCTGATCCTGGTTCTGAAAACATTTGGCACCATATTTCTTCGGCAGCAAACATTGGTCTGAGGTATTTATTTTTTTGATCCTCAGTTCCATATTCAGAAATAGTTGGTGCTCCCATTCCTATACCAAGTATATTGGCAACTCTATTATTAATAGATATCCCCTCTTTTCTTAATGTTTCATTTATCATCAATTGGAATTTAGGATTAAGATCTAGCCCGCCTGTTCCAACTGGAAACTGAACCCAAGCTAAGCCAAGATCATACTGCTTTGACCAAAATTCATGCATTGAGTCAGTTTTTTTCCTGAAACTAATTAATTCATCCAGTTTTTCTTTAACTAAAACCTCTGGATTACTTATATCTGTTTTCGTGTCAGACAATTATTCTCCTTGTAGAGCTTGTTGAATTATTATAAATTCATCAGCATTATTCATAGGATACGTTCCATCCTTAATTGTTCTTATTTCTTCTATATTTTCTGAAATATCATCAGCTGTTGCAGATGGATTAACATAACCTTTATGTGTATCGATTCCTATCCTTGCATACCTTCCAGCACCTGCAGAGAATATCTCATGAGTTGTGTCACAGGTTTCTGATGCTAAGTAAACTACTAAGGGGGTTACTTGTTCTACTTGAAATAATTTAGCAAATTCTTCTCCGAATAATTCTTCTGTCATTCTTGTAGTTGCATTAGGAGCAAGGACATTTGCTTTTATATTATATTTTGCACCTTCAATAGCAATTATGTTAGTTAGTCCAACAATTCCCATCTTTGCAGCGGCATAATTTGACTGTCCAAAATTTCCAAATAATCCTGATGGAGATGCAACATTTACAAACCTACCGTAGCCATTCTCTTTCATGTGAATAAATGCAGGTTGGCAAACAAAGAAAGTACCTTTTAAGTGAACATCAAGAACAACGTTAAAATCTTCTTCCGTCATGTTTGCAAAACTTTTATCTCTAAGTATTCCTGCGTTATTTACAACAGCATGAAGCCCTCCGAATGTCTCTATAGCTGAATTAACTATAGACTCTCCACCTTCTTTTGAGGCTACAGAATCATAATTTGCTACTGCGTTTCCTCCATTATTTTTTATTTCTTCAACAACTTCATCTGCTGGTGAATTTCCTGATCCTGAGCCATCAACAGAACCTCCCAGATCATTAACTACTACATTTGCACCTCTCTTTGCAAATTCTAGAGCATATGATTTTCCGAGACCATTTCCAGCCCCAGTTACTATTACAGTTTTATCTTCAAATGACACTTGAGCCATCTTTAATCCTCCTTATACATTGATTCAATTTCATTATTATATGTTTCGGAAATTACATTCCTTTTTAGTTTCAATGTTGGAGTTAATTCTCCACTAGTATCAGTCCATTCATTTTCTAATATTGTAAACTTTTTTATTTGTTGAACTTGTGCAACTTTACTATTAGCTAGATCAACTTGTTCCTGAACAGCAGATATTACTTTTTCATCCTTAGACATTGCGGTTATATCATAGACTACACCATTATCTTCTGCCCATTTTTCTGCGCCACCATCGCCATCGAGAACAATTAAAGCTGTTAAATATTTTTTACCATCTCCTACAACGCATACTTGACCTATTAACGGATGTGGTTTTACTAAATTTTCAACCTCTACAGGAGCTATGTTTTTTCCTGCAGAAGTAATAAGTATTTCCTTTTTTCGTCCAATAATTTTTACATATCCATCTTCATCAATTTCAGCTAAGTCACCAGTATGAAGCCAACCTTCAGCATCAAAAGATTCTTTCGTTTCTGTCTCTGCTTTGTAATAGCCTTGCGAAACATGATTTCCTCTCTGTAGCAGTTCTCCATCATCTAGAATCTTTACTTCCGTTCCAGCTATTGGTATGCCTACTTTTCCAATTGGATTTAGAACTTTGGGTACCTTTACACCATTAGATTTTAATTTTGCAGAAATAAATTCTTGTGCATTTTCTGCAACTCCAATTGTTGTAGGTCCAGTGTTTTCTGTCATACCATATATTTCAGTTACATTTATGTCTATAGCGTGAAACCATTTTTGTAAATCTGGATTCATAGCTGCAGCAGCAGTCACAAAATATTCAGTATTAGAAATCCCTAATCCATCTTTAAATTTCTTGAAAACAAGTTTCTTAAATAATTTATCTTTTAATCTAACTCCAAGTGGAGCGCTCTCTCCCCTTTGCTCATATTCAACTCTTTCCAAAGCATTTTCGATAGCTTTCAATGCTAGGTCCTTCTTGTCAGACTCATTAATTTTATTTAATAAGCCAGCTTGAAATTTTTCCCAAACTCTTGGTACAGCTATAAATACAGATGGTTGAATTGTAGGAAGAGCAGCTGCCATATCTTCTAGCTGAGGAACAGGAAATATTTGACCTGTTCTGTATATTGCTTGATAATGATCGCCAGCTCTTGCAGCAATATGTGCCATTGGGAGGTATGAAACTATTCGTGGGAAATTAGAGGCTGGTATCATTTCTGAAAATAAACTTTGAATCGTCCAAAGAACATTTTTATGGGTTATCATTACCCCTTTTGGATTTCCAGTGGTACCTGAAGTAAAGATCAAACATGCTAAAGATTCTGGAGTCACTGTATCAACAGCAGATTGTAGTTTTGATTCATCTTTTTGATTAATCTCTAAACCTTTTTGTATAAGTTCGTGATAACTTATTACATAATCTCTATCTTTTACTTCTTCATATCCGTCAATTAAAACTATATATTCTAATTTTGGACTATTTTTCCTTGCAGCATCAACTTCTTCAAATAATTCAAGATCACCAACCACAGCAATCTTTGCTTCCATTAAGTTCGCAACATATTCAATTTGTCCAGACTTTAATTGTTTATAAATTGTTGAAGGAGTAGCTCCGCTATATACAATTGCTAAGTCTGCAATATTATGCTCTTTAATATTATTAGACATAATGAAGGCCATGTCACCAGGATTTAATCCGAGGTCAATCATGCCAGAAGCTAAGTTTTTTACTTCCTCTCTTAAGTCATACCATGACATAGAGTCCCAGGCAGAATACTCATTATTTGCTGGCGTATTTAATGCTGGATAATTACCATATTCCTCTGCATTTCTATTTATATAATCGATTAAAGTTTTACCTTCAACGGCAGCTGTTATTTCTTTTTCTTGATTCTTAAGAAACGTGTGTAAATCATTTGTCATTTTTTCCCCTAAATTTGTATATATAAAATAATAATTAATATTTTCAAAATTAACTAATTAATTTCTTTAAATATTGCGCCAGAGTAAGGAGCAAGATTTTTTATTATTATTTCATTATTTTTATATTCTATTCCTTTGTGTCCCCAAATTAAATCAATTTCCTTAGATTGATTCTTTATTTTCCATTCTTGAAGAAGAGTGTCTCTATTTATTACACATATTAAGGATTCTGAATTGTAATATCTTCTATAAGCAACAGTTGTTTCAGAATATCCAATAAGTTCAAATTTACCTTTTTTTAAAGGTTCGAGATGAGATTTTAAATTCATAAGCTCTTTAACCCAGGTACTCAAGTCATTATTCCAAGACTCTTCATCATGCCATGGAAAAGCTTCTCTATTTGATGGTTCATCCCCTCCATTTAAACCAATTTCGTCACCATAATAAATACCAGCTACGCCAGGGAAAGTTGCTTGCAAAAATATTGCTGATTTTAAAGCACCTACATTATTTTCAGATCTATTGAGAAAACGTCTAACATCATGAGAACTTAACAAATTTTGACATGAGGAAAGAGCTTCAAAAGAGTACATTGTATAAAGCCCAATAAGTTCTTCCGTAAATTCTTTTGTTGTAATTGAAGTATGAGCAAAAAAATCATTCATTAATTCTCTAAATGAATAATTCATAGGAGAATCAAATTTATCACCTTGTAACCATAGAGATGTGTCACCAAAAATTTCAGCAAAAAGCAATATGTCTTGCTTTGCTGACTTTGTTATATTTCTAAATTCTGACCAAAATGCTAAATCTATTTCTTTAGCTACATCCATTCTCCATCCGTCAATATCAAATTCTTCTACCCAATATTTAGCTATATTAAGAGCCCATTTTCTAGCACCATCCGAGGTCATGTCAACTTTTACCATATCAGGTACGCCCCACCATGCTTTAAATGTAGGTTCAATGATGGGTCCATCATCATCTACAATCTCAACTTCTAAATTAGTCTCTTTAAAAGTAATATCTTCTAAATAAATTTTATACTGATCTTCTTCTCCATCCCAACCTACCTTGTGAGTTTTTGAGAGTAAATGCGGGCGATATTTTAATCTAACTGGATAATCATATACTGTAAACCAATCTGCAAATTCTGATTTTTCTCCATTTTTAATTAGATCCTGAAAAGCATAGTTTTGGGGATGGAAATGATTTAATGAGCAATCTAAAATTATTTTCATTTCCTTTTCGTGAGCTTTGTATATTAATTCTCTTAATGCATCATCTCCTCCTAGTGTCGGATCAACTTTTTTATGGTCCCATGTATCGTATCGATGAATACTTGTAGAGAGAAAAATTGGATTCAAATATATTATATTTACACCTAAGTCTTTTAAATAATCTAGCTTTTCTATTACTCCGTATAAATCACCACCTTGATGCTCTAATCTTTTTGGTACACTTCCCCATGGAACTGTGCCTTCTTTGTTTAACTCATCTTTCGAATTACGAAATCTATCTGGAAATATTTGATACATCACTCCACCAAATACCCAGTCTGGAATCTCGTGGATTAAGAATTCTTTTTTATTAAATACCCATTTTTCTGAAGGAGATATAAAGTTTGCTATTCCACTGGTGCCAAAATATGTTCCAGCATTTTTCTCATTTACACCAGCAAAAGAGAACTTGAAGCCATCTAACTTTAGGGCTATCTCTATTTCCCAATAATTAAATCTATCAGTAGCTCCTATTTTTTTCATTTCAATAGGGTTTAATTCTGGCTCTTCTAATAAAAGCCATACTTCATTAATCCTTGGTTCCGTGTGAATTCTTATTGTGATTATGTCCTCTGAATTAATAGAGAAAAATTTCTTATCGGAGAAATTGAATCTAAAATCATAATTTCCAATATGAACATTTTCAATATTGTGATAGTTGCCATCAAAAAATACTATTTTTTGAGCATCTATATCATCATCAGCAAATTCTACGTTATGTGTTTCTACCATATTAAATCCAACAAATTACATATTAGCGAGTTATTATATAGCAACATAGGGAAAATGGAGCAGTTTTGGATATAGATAGATCAAGTATGGTAATACTTCATCCAACAGCACTTCCTGGAGGTCATGGAATAGGAGACTTTGGACAAAATTCTTATGATTGGATTGATTTTTTAAAAGAAGCCGGAGTAAAAATTTGGCAAGTACTTCCTTTCGGACCTACAGATAATGTTCAATTTTCTCCATACTCAAGTAGTTCATCTAAATTAGGGAATTTTGCTCTTATTGATTTAACTTATCTTTCAAAGATAGGAATTATACAAAATGAAGAACTGAATCAAAGCCCTGAAAATCAATCAAAAATAAATTTTTTAGAAGTTTACAAATATAAAGAATCAATTTTAAGAAAAGGTCATAAAAATTTAATTAAAGACGAAAAAAATGTTCTTCATAAAGAAATAAATAATTATAAAGAAAATAATCCTGGACTTGAAAATGAATTAATTTTTCAAATGGCTACTTCAGTTTTTGGAGATGATTGGAAAAAATGGCCTAAAGATTTAATTAACCCTGATAAAAATATACTGAAAAATTTCATAAAAGATAATAAAGAAGAATTTTCATATCAATTATTTGTTCAATTTTTATTTACAAAACAATTAAACAAAATTAATGAGTATGGAAAAGAAAATAATGTCAAAATTTTAGGTGATGTTCCTATCTATACAAACTTTCATTCTTGTGATGTTTGGATGAACAAATCATTATTTGATTTAGATGAAAATTATAATATGGCTAATGTGGCTGGAGCAGCACCAGATATATTCACAGCAGCAGGTCAAATATGGGGCAATCCACTTTATTTATGGGAAGAACATAAGAAAGAAAAATACAAATGGTGGATTGATAGATTAAATTCTTGTTTAAGTAAATATGAATTATTAAGAATTGATCATTTTGGAGGTTTATTTCAGTTTTGGGCAATACCTAATGGTGGTCTTGGAGTTGAGGGAGTCTGGAGGAAGGGGCCTGCAAAAAGTTTTCTTGAAGGAATAGAAGGTGAAATCGAGCTTCAAAGAATTCTTGCTGAAGATTTATTTGCATTAGATCTTCAAGAGATGGATGATGCAAAAGAAGAATTTAATATTCCTGGAATTAAAATGTTAAATCAACGAATACCTCATAATAGTTGGGATGAAGAAGCCCCCCCTTCAGAGTGGGCATACAACTGTGCTGCATATACTGGTACACATGACTCACCAACTACAAAGCAATGGCTTGAGGAAACTACTGATGGACAAAGAAAACACTTTAATGAATTTGTTAATAATGACTTAATTAATAAATTTGATTCAGATGTATGGAATGCAATATCAGTTATATGGGAAACTCCTTGCCAGTTAGCCGGAACTTTGGTGCAAGATTTATTGGAGCTTGGTAAAGAAGCTAGATTCAATATACCTGGTCAACAATTGGGCAACTGGAATTGGAGATTAGATTCATTAGATCCTTTAAATGAGATCAAAGATAAGTTACTTAAATTAAACCAAGATACAAACAGAATTTAACTAATAATTATTTTTAATATATTCAATAACTAAAGATACTTCCTCTTCACTTAATCTAACAGCGGGCATGGATCCTTTTCCTTTTGTTATGGTTTGAATCCAATAAGAATCAGGCATTGAGGCAGATGGAGACTTTGAATCAATACTAGGTCCAACTTGTCCTTCAAAATTCGCACCATGACAAGCACTACACCTTGCTTCGTAAACTTCTTCTCCGGATTGGAATTCTTCGGGAGCGCCTTGACTACATGAAATTAAAAATATTAATAGCAATAAATAACTTCTTTTCATTATCGCTATTCTTCTTCTAAACCTGATTTAAACTCTCTTGTCGACTTTCCTAATGATTTAGCTAATTCTGGTAAGCGTTTTGCGCCAAATAGCAACAACATTATTGCTAAAATAATTATTAATTCTTGAATTCTCATATCTTTATTTTAATCACTTATTGTTCTTTATTATCTTCTATTGATTTCTTTTGTAAAAAATATATTAACAAATATCCAACTAGTGAAAACAAAATAAAAAATATAAGTTCTTCAATGCTTCCGGTATTTGGTAGAGCAGGCCTAGTAATAAATGGCTCGGTAATACCATCACTATTGATTCTTGTCTCAAGAATTGTTTTAAATGGCCAAACTTTAAGAAGTGATCCAAATAAAAAGCCAGATAGTAACGACAAAACATAATCTTTATAATTTGTGAACAAATAAGATAAAAAACGACTAAATAAAAGTAAACCGAATATACATCCGAATGCAAATATAATCAATACATCAAATTTGAAATCTTTTATTGAATTTATAATAAATTCATACTTTGAAAGTAAGAGTAAAATAAATGAACCACTAATCCCAGGCAAAATCATTGCACATATAGCAATTGAACCAGTTAAAAATATAAAAAAATAATTGTTTGGTGTTGTAGTTGGTCCAGATATTGAAATTATTGAAGCTATCAAAATTCCCAATAATAAATAACTAAGTGAACTTGATGAAATATTTTTAACTTCACGATAAATTAATATTCCAGAAGAAAGAATCAGACCAAAGAAAAAACCCCATATCTTAAATCCATGATTTGAAAGCAAATAACTAATAAATTGAGCAAGCAGCAAAATTGAACTCATTATTCCCAGAGCAAGAGTTAGTAAAAAATTTCCATTTAAATCAGACCAGAAAAATTTAAAACCTTTTGTAAATAATGTTTTAAATAATCTTAAATTAATATTTTTAATTGAATCAATTAACTCTTCATATATTCCTGTTATTAAAGCTATTGTTCCCCCAGATACTCCTGGAACAATGTCAGCGGCACCCATAGCCACACCTTTGAAAAATAGATATACTTTACTTTTCACTTAATTATGATTCCTTAGCTTTTGGAGATAATAATTTATAACCAATAGGAGCAATTGTAGCTGTAAGTACAGCTAGTAAGATTATTTGCTGTTCGATAGCTTTAGATATTAAATCAATCTCTACACCTATTTCAGCCATAGCAATAATTAAACTAAATCTTGCTGAGAGCAAAAAACCTCCAGCAAGTATTTGTTTTAGTTTTATTCCAGAAATTATTAATAAAAATGTAGGTAGTAATTTAACTGCTAGTGCAATAACAAATAAATAAAGAACTTCTATATAGAATTGTGTATTTGAAAAAACACTTACATCATAATTTAAACCAATATTGATAAAGAATATTGGTATTAGGAATCCGTATGAGAAACCTTTGAGACTGCTTTCTAGGCTTCCTCTGTTTGGAAATATAAAAGCAAATATTGTACCAGCAAGAAATGCACCTAAAATTGCTTCTATATCAAACAAAACTGCTACACCAACGAGGGTTAACATTAAAGCAATTGAACTTCTTATTCCCAACTCTTCTGGATCATTTCCATCAAACATTCTCGAAAATAATTGGGGATTCCACCAAGCCAATCTTTTTACAATTCTTAAAATCAAGGTAACAATTATAAAATATAAAATAACATTTAAATTTTTTACTCCAAAGCCCCCCGATCTTTCAACTGAAGCTAATACTGTTGCTCCTAATAAAGTTAAAATATCAGAAAGTAAAGCTGTCATGAACAACAACTGACCATAATTAGACTTTATAGTTTCGTCACTTCTTAAAATAGGAATAACAATAGCTACACTTGTTGTGCATAGGACTAAACCAAGAAATATTGGATAATTTAAACGAGTAACTAAGAAAAGAGATATCAATACTGTTCCAAGAAACATTAATGAAGGTAGTAAAAGTGCTCGAATTCCATTTTCTTGAAATTTCTCAATTTCTATTTCAAAACCAGACAAAAACATTAAAAGTAGAAATCCAAGAATTGCTAAGCCTGATATAAATTCAGAAGGACTGACTAAATTTAATATTGGGCCAACAATTATTCCATAAGCAATTTCTAATACTATTCCTGGTATTTTTATTTTTTTTGCTAATAAAGGCAGTAAAAATGCACCTAAAGAAATAAAAACAAGTGAAATTGCATCAAAACTTTCCATTTAAATCATTAGTTTGGAATATACAATACTGACGATTTTGAATTTAAAGATATATATTCACTTATTTTTTTTGATTGCCAGCCAGATGATAAATCTTTTCCTACTACAGATAAGTCAAATTTATTTGAATTCTCTATAAAAGTTTTAGCTTCATTGCCTTCTGAGCTTATAACATCTAATTGTATTTCATGTGATAAGGCAATATCTTGAAGTTTATCTATTATTTGTATTGCTATATCTGGATTTTCCTGCGTAAGAAACTTCGGCTGTTCTGTTTTTAAAGAAACTATTTTAGCTGATAAGGATACTCCTAAATCAAAAGCAATTAACGTTGGGCTATTTTGTTCAAAATTATTATTAGCTAAAATTCCTATTGTTTTATAAGGAGAACTCCCTCTAGAAAATAAGACTGGTATATTTTTATTGTTTGATAAATTGATAAAAGATTTAATATATGATTTCTTCACATCATCTTCCATAATTGGAAGAACTAATGTACCAATTGATAATTCATTAATTTTATTTTCTATCTCTTTAAGAGAATTTTTTTGATTCTGTATTACTTGAAATTCTTGATCTTTTAAAATTGCACTGAAAGTTTCCTCATTGCTTTCTTTACCGTCTGAAAATACTTCCTCATTTGAAAATATGATTAACTCTTCAGCTTTTGTATTTATAGTGTAAAATTCTGATTCATTTAAATTCTTAATATGATCTTCTGAATTGATAATAACCGCTACATTCTTTCCAAATTCAAGAGGAAATCTCGATTCTGATCCAGAAAATAGTTCTACTACATTGCCAAAGGCACCAGATTGTAAAACAACAGTTACTAAATCTCCTGTTTCGAGTTCAGTATCGCCATGAGGAATCAGTACCTCTCCTTTTCTTAATATTGCTCCAACTATGTAATAATCAGATCCAATTTCTTTAAGGGTTTTACCTCTAGCTGGACTATCTGCATTAATTTCTAGCTCAAGAGCTTCGGCCCTTCCTCCTGCAAAAGCTTGTGAAACCACTCTTCTAGGTTCTAATATATGCTCAAGTCTTCTTGCAATTAAGGTCCCGGGGTCAACTAATTCAACATCCAGTTCTTTATATTTGTTTGTAAAAGACTCATCATTTATAACAGATGAAAGCCTCAATATTTTATTTTGCTTAGCTATCTTAAGTACTTCAATATTTACTTCATCATTTTCCGTAAGTGTTATAACTGCATTTGAATTTTCTATTCCAGCTTTTTTTAAAACAAGAGTTGAAGTGCCATCACCTTGGTATTTCTCTATCTGTCGGTTGGTAGTAAAATTTCTTAATTTATCTTGATCCATATCAATTACAGAAACTTCCCAACCTGCACTAATTCTGTTAATTAATTGTTTAGTTTCAGCATGGGCACCTATTATTATTACTCTCACGTGTTTTATTATGGTATAAATTAGATTTAGTTAAAGTACTACTTTTAAAATATTCTATAACAACAAGCCTTGTTTTATTAGCTTTAATTTACGTTAAAAAGAAAATGTAATATATCACCTTCTTGAACAATATACTCTTTTCCTTCTGATCGAAGTTTTCCAGCTTCTTTAGAGCCTTTCTCTCCACCATTTTTAATAAATTCATCATACGCTATTGTCTCAGCGCGAATAAATCCTTTTTCAAAATCACCATGAATTTTACCTGCCGCACGTGGAGCGCTATCTCCAATATTAATTGTCCAAGCCCTTACTTCTTCTGGTCCAGCAGTAAAGTATGTTTGAAGTCCCAAAAGTTTATATCCAGCCTTAATAAGTTTGTCTAACCCAGACTCATTTTGTCCCATCTCTGATAAATATTCTTGTTTTTCTTGAATTTCTAACTTTGATATTTGAGATTCGATTTCTGCAGAGATTACTATAACTTCAGAATTTTCAACCTTGGCAAAATCTTTAATTGCAGTGAGGTGTGGATTGTTTTCAAATCCTTCTTCACTTACATTGGCTACATATAATACTGGTTTGATTGTTAATAATTGAAAACCTTTTAATAATTTTGATTCTTCTTCGTTAAAAGATAATGTTCTGATACTTTCTCCTTTTTCAAGAACAGTTAGAATTTTTTCCAATAACTCTCTTAATGGCAAACCTTCTTTTTGACCAGACTTCGTATTCTTTACTGCCTTTTGATATAATTTTTCAACGGTGCTTAGATCAGCCAATATTAATTCAGTATTAATAACTTCTATATCATCAAGTGGAGAAACTTTTCCAGAAACATGTACGATATCATCATTTTCAAATGCACGTACAACGTGAACAATAGCATCAGTTTCACGGATGTTGGTTAAAAATTGATTACCTAATCCTTCGCCTTTAGAAGCACCTTTAACAAGACCAGCAATATCAACAAACTCCATAACAGTAGGAATAATTTTTTTTGGATTTACTATTTTTGTTAGCTCTTCTAGACGTAGATCGTTAATTGGGACAATTCCTACATTTGGTTCAATTGTGCAAAATGGATAGTTTTCGGACTCAATTTCAGCTTGTGTTAGTGCATTAAATAACGTGGACTTGCCTACATTTGGTAATCCAACTATACCGCATTTAAATCCCATTATTTTGTACTTCTATTTCTAATTTGAGACATAACCTTGAATATACAGTTATTAATTAATTAATTTTTCATATATAAAATACATGGAGAGATTTTTTTTATTAAAGTTGTTTTATGGGGGAAGTATGACAGAAAAAAATAATAAAAGAACAATATTTGGTTGGTCAATGTATGACTGGGCAAAATCAGCATATGAAACAACAACATTAGGTGCTGTAATGCCAGTATATTTCGTAAGTGTAGTTGTACCTGCAGAAGGATTTAACTTCAGAGGAAAACTTTACACAGGAGCAGAAGTTTGGGGTTTTGCTATTGGATCTGCTCTTTTCATATTTTTCTTAATTATGCCAACAGTAGGGGCTTTGGCAGATTTAGCAGGTTCAAGGATGAGGCTATTTAAATCTTTTGCTTATGGTGGAGCTATATTTGCTTCAACTTTTTATTTTGCAACTTCGGGAGATGTAATGTTAACACTTCTCATTTATTTTCTTGCACAATTAGGAGCGACTGGATCTAATGTCTTTTATGACAGTGTACTTAAAGATATAACTACGGAAGATACGATTGATCAAGTATCCGCAAAAGGATACGCTTTAGGTTATCTTGGAGGTGGTTTTCAACTACTTCTATCATTAGTA
>SGYT01000009.1 GCA_004214055.1 Candidatus Actinomarinales bacterium
TCTAAAACAAAAGAACTTTCATCATAATCAAATTCATATTCAATATTTGACCAAAATTCTGTATCATCGCATCTTTTTTCTTTAACAGCAACTCCACCTCCACCTTTTGTTACTGTTGTTTCAATATGGTTGCATGTTATTGCAAAACGAAGAAAACCTAATTCATCTTCGGTATATTGATTCCAAACCTCATCAGAAATATGTGGAATTGTGAACTTTGCACCTCCCCAATTTTTATATTGACTACTTCTGGCATTTTTGCCGTCGCGTGGTTGAAATCTTATAACATCTGATACTCCAAAACCAGTTCCGTCATCAGATAATTCTGCACTTGGTTCTCCTACATGTTCCCAATCAGCTTTAATAAGAGTATCATTCACCTCTTTACATAATGTCAGCACATAGCACTCAGGGCTACTGGGATTGCTTCTACAGTTGGGATAGGCATTTCTTGCAGGGTACTCGAAATATAGCGTATATTCCTCATCAACACTAATAGTTGTTACTTCATCGAGAGTTGTTGTGGTGTCTTGGAGAGTTGTTGTGGTGTCTTGGAGAGTTGTTGTGGTGTCTTGGAGAGTTGTTGTCGTGTCTTGAACAACTTCGCTGCCTCCGCATGTATTAAATAAGAGAACTAAAATTAAAAATACTTTCTTCATAAAACCCTACTTCAGTCTATTATAAAGTTAGGTAATAAGCCTGTTACCTCAAAAAAGAGTTCAGGAAACTGGACTCTTTTTTATTTTATTTTTTTTGTCAGATCAACGACATCCTGCATAGTTTTTATAATCTCTTCTGGGTTATAGTATTTTTTAAATAGTATTTTTCTAGAGTTTACATATGTGTCAGTTATTTTTAATCGTCTAAGATTCTTCTTCTGGCTTTCAACAAGATCTATATTTCTCTCTATAAAAAGATTTGCTACATGATCGTCATCTCCTTCAAACTGTCCCCTCCAATTAATCTTTATTCCCATATTTAAACTATCTGGAAAGTAAGTAAAAAAAGAAACATATGTTGTTGATGATTGGCCGTGGCTTTGGGTATATACAATTATTTCACACTTATAACCATCGATTGTTCCAGACGTAATTTTTTTCTTGAAAATACTCTTTGAAGGACTATAAAGAAAATTTAATTTCTCTGATGCTTTAATTAATGCTTCGTTAATCCTTTTATTAGAGGATCTAATAAGCCATATAATTCCTAGGATAAAAATTATTGTTATAAGTGGAATTAATACTCTGAGCAAAAGAATCCCTAAACTGTATCAAAAAGCTTTTTGAAACTGAACTTGAAATTATCTGCTGAATAATTGCTTAATATAAAATCTTTTGCATTCTTACCAATATGGATTGCTTCTTCGTAGTTGTTTTTAATTTCATCTATTTTATTGGTTAGACTTTCAAGATTATTGCTCTCAAATACATACCCTGTCTGTCCATCAATTACAATATCACCCATTCCTGGAGCGTCTGTTACAAGCACGGGACAAGCAGATACCTGTGACTCAAATATTACTCTTGCTAAACCTTCGGAAACTGATGGTAAGATCATTAAATTTGTCTCTGCGTAATGTTCCATTACTGATTTTCTATCTACTGAACCAGTAAATACTACCTGCTCTTCTAAGTCATATTTCTTAACTGTTTCTTTTAATTGAGATAAATAGTTTTCATTAGGCGTTGGTCCGACAACATATAGTTTTATATCTTTACTTTTAATACGATTTATTGCTTCAACAATTAAGTGCGGTTTCTTTCTATCGGTGACACTTCCTATAAATAAAATTTTAAATTCTTTATTACTTTCTCGGACTGGTTTAATATCTTTATAATTTTCAAAATCGACCCATGCTGGAAATCTAGTAATTTCTTTGGTTGAATTTATTTCTCTAACTTGCGCTTCAGTTGAAGATGATACTGCCCTAAGTTTATCTGCTTTATCTAATGTGTATCTGGCCATGCTTAAAAATACTTTTTTATACAATTTAGGAAATAACAAGTTTTTCTCAAGACTTAACGTTTCAATAAAATCTCCGTGTGTCTCTATTATTATTTTTGTATTTATTTTTCTAAGCCTTAAAACCAATATTGAAAAGAAGCTTGATACAGGATCTTGATATGAAATTATCTCTATATTATTTTTTCTAATCACCGACGGGAGGGTGAAGGTTGATAATAAAAATATTTTAAAATAATTTAGTATCCTATTTTTTACCTTCTTATAGAGAAAAAGTTTCGTTGCTCCAGATGTAAATTCAATTTTTTTCTCAGCAAATGCAAAAATATATAAATTACAAACTTCACTTAAGTACTTAAATTTTTTCTCTATATTCTCTGTTAAAGGTATTGGGTAAGTAGTTGGAGCTACAAAAAGAACATTTTTCATATATTAAAGAATTCATCTAACTCTTCAGCAAGTTCCTGGTCGTGTGTCCATGGAATCCCGTGCGTAGCATCCATAAATATTTCAGATTCGACATTATTTAAACCATCTGTTACTTCAGAAGAAATCTTTTCTGGGACAAGAGTGTCTTTGCCTCCTGTTAAGACAAGTGTTTGTGTATTTATTTGATCTAACCATGGCCTTGCATCAAAAGGTACTACGAACCTACCTCCGTCAGCATAAATAAAATTATCTTTTGACTTATGTAAATTATTCCAAGCCCAGTCTGAATATTCATTTTTTACTGCATTAGATTTTCTAAGAAATGAATATTTTGATTGTGGATTTGCATTAGGAAAAAGTCTTTCTCGAACCCTCACTACTGCAATAAATAATTTAAATAATATTGACTCAGAAGTAAAGCCTTGCCAGCTAAATGGAGTAATTAAAACTAATTTATTTATTAAGTCTGGATTTTTTCTAGTAACACTTAGCGCAACAGCACTACCCATTGACCATCCAACTAAGTTGCATTTTGATATATTTAAATCTTTTAAAATACTGATTACGATATCTGCATTTTCATCAACATCCCACCGCTCCCAACTTGCATCTGATTTTCCATGGTTCTTAAGATCAATAGCAACAAAAGAATTCTTTGATTCATATCTTGGTAAAATTTTAAACCAACTTCCCAGTGAGTCTGAACCCCAGCTATGTAAGAAAACTATAGGTGTAGTTCCTTCAACGTAAGATTCTCTAATAAAATATTCTTTTTCACGAATATAGACTGTTCTTCCATGTATTTTTGAAGGGTGAAGCTGCGTTACCCCTTCAGTCTTGCTTTTCTTTGTTTCAACTAATTTTTTTATTATCGTACTGAAAGCAAATATTTTTGTGAG
This sequence comes from Candidatus Actinomarinales bacterium, assembly GCA_004214055.1. Lineage (GTDB taxonomy): Bacteria > Actinomycetota > Acidimicrobiia > Actinomarinales > Actinomarinaceae > Actinomarina. Next base: position 3,291 of record SGYT01000009.1, read on the forward strand.
TGTTTTAATCATTAATTAAATAATATTTATCTTTTTATTATATTTTGAATTTATTTCACCTATTTCCCAAACATCAATCTTATAATCTTTCTTTACTTCTTCAAGATTAATATTTACTTCACTAGGTAAGGAAATTAATAAGCCTCCACTTGTTTGTGCGTCGGATAATATTTTAATTTCATCTTCTGTGACTTCGTAAATTAACTTTTCCTTTATAGAGTCTAAGTTTCTCTTGCTTCCTGAAGGGTAAATACCTTTTTTTAGTAGCTCTTTTACTCCATTAATTACAGGAACATCCTTTGAGTTAATTTCAGCAGAGAGCTTTGTTCCATTTATCATTTCTGTTAAATGGCCAAGTAAACCGAAACCAGTTATATCTGTTATAGCATTTGCTTTATTATCTTTTGCAAATCTAAGTGCCTCTTTATTTAAGGAAACCATATTATTTGTGGCCTCTAAAATTTCTTCATCTGAGGCCATTTCCTTTTTTATTGCTGTTGCAATAATTCCTATGCCCAGTGGCTTTGTTATATATAATTTGTCATTTTCTGAGATTGTATTGTTCAAAAATGGAGTATCTTTAATTACCCCTGTCACAGAGAATCCGTACTTAGGTTCCTTATCATCTATACTATGGCCACCAATCACTGTACATTCTGCCTCAGCCATAATGTCAAGCCCACCATTGATTACCTCGCCTAATATATCAAAGCTTATGTCTTCTCTTGGCCAGCAAACTAGCTGAAGTGCACTCACGGGCTCTCCTCCCATTGCATAAATATCAGACAATGCATTTGCTGCCGCAACCCTTCCCCAGTCATAGGGATTGTCAAGAATAGGTGTGAAGAAGTCAACAGTTTGTATTATTTTTGTTTCACCAATACTAATTACCCCACCATCGTCTGGGTGATCTAAGCCAACGATTAAATTTTCAGATTTTAATGCTTTATGTTGTTCGAATTGTCTCAAAACTTGAGAAAGCTCACTAGGTGCGAGTTTACACGCTCAACCAGAGCCGTGAGAATATTGTGTTAATCTCATTGAACCTCCTAGCCTTATAGTTTTTCAGTCTTTTCTTTTTCAATTTCAATTTTAAATGAATCTTTTATAACACTTACGAGGGGGTCTTTAGAATATTGAACTTCATCAATCTTATTAACAAAGATTGCATGCTTAGCAGTAGATAGAATAAAAACTGTATCAACTTTATATAGTTCATCAATTGATATTCTTTTTTCTGATATGCTAAATGCTCCACCTTCTCCAATCTCAATTAAACATCTTCTTGTTACAGAATCTAATATCCCAAGATCTAAATCAGGAACAAAGACTTCCCCATTGTTTATCCACCCTATTGAGAAAGAAGGGCCTTCAAGAACAACTCCCTCTCTGTTTATTAACAAAGCATCTGTGAATCCATTTTTTTCAGCAAGCCTTGTTTGATTCATATTCATTGCATAGGATGTTGTTTTTGCAGCTATGTTATGAATCTCATTTATATGAAAATCTCCACCTGACATCCAATGTGCTTTCTGTGACTCCAAAGAGTAAGATTCTGGAAAAGAAACCTGTTCTTGATGGAAAATATATATATTAAAATCATCAATCGAATCTCCTCGACCAATTATTACTCTCATATAGCCAGTATCAAAATTTGAAGCTACTTCAATCAAGTCTTTTTCTATTTGGATAAAATCAATATTTTCAAAATACATTTTTTTTGCAGAGTTTTTAAATCTCTCCATATGTTTATCTAATGCATATAAAAAACCTCCGTGAATTCTTATAGCTTCAAAAATCCCATCACCTCTCCAAACAACTAAGTCTTCAACTGAAATATTGAAGTCATCTTTTTTAACTTCTTTTCCATTAATTAAATACATTTTTAATACCTCTCTCTTATATAGGTATTTGTTATAGGCATCCTTCTATCCTTGCCAAAAGCTCTACTAGTTAATTTAACACCAGGGGCAACCTGATTACGCTTATACTCATTTCGATCAATTTTTTCGAGAATATCAAATACAATATCTTTTTCGATACCTGACTTTATTATCTTTTCGGATGAATAATCAAGCTCTATATACATTTTTATTATCTTATCTAGTAAATCATATTCGGGAAGCGAATCTGAATCATATTGATTTTCACTCAACTCTGCACTTGGTTTCTTATCAATAATATTTTTTGGTATTACCTCTGAGATTGAATTGCGATAATTAGAAAGTTTATAAACTTCTGTCTTATATACATCTTTCAATAGGGCAAAACCACCCACTAAATCCCCATATAAAGTTGAATATCCAACTGCCATTTCTGACTTATTTCCTGTTGAAACAACCATAGCTCCTAGCTGGTTTGATAAAGCCATCAATATATTGCCTCTTATTCTTGCCTGTATATTTTCTTTAACAACACTTTCTAAACTATCTTCAATATTTAAGCCTATAAGCTCTTTAAATTTTTCAGCAGTTTCTTCAATGTTTATTGTCTTTAATTCAATATTTAATTTTTTTGCTAAATCTTCAGCATCTTTTAAAGAAGACTCTGGATTAAATCTTGACGGCATGGCTACACCAATGACATTCTCAGAAGATAGCGAATCAACAGCAATAGTTGCTGTTAAAGCAGAATCTATCCCTCCAGAAATACCGACCAAGACTTTTTCAAAATTGTTTTTTTCTACATAATCGGATAGTCCAAGTTTTAAAGCAGAATACATAGATTCAAGTTCTTCTAAAGGATCTGCGCTTTTGATTTTTGGTATATCAGAAATTTTTTCATTTATCATAAGTTTATTTTTTGAAATTACACTTTTAATCTCTAAATCAATATCAAAACTGAAAACTTCTTCAGTAAATTGAGAAGCTTGATGAATAATATGCCCATCAGAACCTACTACAAAGGAACCTCCATCAAAAACTAACTCATCTTGTCCCCCAACCATATTCAAATAAATTATTGGAACATTCAATTTCTTTGCTTTATTAATAACTTTTTCTTTTCTTGATTTTGTTTTGTCTATATCAAAAGGAGATGCATTAATATTTATTATTAAAGATGCTCCTCTTTTAACTTGTTCCTCTGCTGGTCCATCATCAATCCAAATGTCTTCACATATATTTATCCCTACACCAATGTCTTCGTACCAAAATAGTTCTTCTGGCTTTGTACCTTTTGCAAAATATCTTGCTTCATCAAAAACTGAGTAATTTGGAAGGTAGCACTTGTGATAAATTCCTTTTACATCTCCGTTCTGTACTAATGCTGCTGCGTTAGTAATCTTTCTGTCAACATTATCTGTAGTTTGCTCATCTATACTCCTGTCAACAAAACCAATGACTCCACTTGTTCTTCCAGAAAATTCGGCTATCTCTTCTAAGACTGCAAAATTTTTTCCAACAAAGCTCTCTCTTAAAAGTAAATCTTCGGGAGGATAGCCAGTAATACAGAGCTCAGGAAACACTACAACGTCTGAATTAATTTTTTCAGCTTCTTCTAAAGTTTTTAAAATTTTTGACTTGTTTTCATGAATTGCTCCAACTGAAAAAGATAATTGTGCACCAGTAATTCGTAATTTTTTTGTATCCACAATTTAATGATAGATAGCTGGTTGACTAAGAAGAGACCTTAATGTCGATATCTTTTGATTCATCTATCCATTTAGAAACTCTTTTAAGAGATGGCATTCTGTCAACGATTTCCTGCTTTAGATTCATAGCGGTCATCGATTCATGTAGTGATTCTGGGTTTCTTCTTTTAAGTTCAGAGATACTTTCTACGCCCACAGCTTCTAATAAGTCTGAATAATCCCTTCCTAGGTCTTTTATTTTCATTAATTCTGCTCTTTTTGCCCAGTGAAGTAATTTTGGAGAACTAATTCCAGTTTCTTTTGCTAGTAGCGCCCTTCCAGATCTTGATGATGCAATTTGTAAAAATGTTACTGTGGTTCGAACTCTGGCTCTTCTTAATTTTGTAGCCTCTATGTGGGTCATACCATTTATAGAATTTATTGAAGTCATTATTAAATTGTACAAAAAAATATACATAAGTTAATAAATTTTTTAAAGAGATTTTCCCACTCTAAAAATCATTTTGTTCGTCGTAATCTGTTGGCTCGAGGAAATTAAAATTAGCAATCTTGGATTTATACTCAGAGGAATCAAAAAAATCAATTAAATCAAAATTTTTATACAACGAATCATCTTCGCCAAGTAGATTGTCGTGGGTAATTAGTTCAAGCTTACTCCAAAAATATCTTGGTATGAGAATTGGATAATTCAACTTATATCTATATTTTGAAATAACTACTTCATCTTCTTTGTTCTTTATATTTAGTAGTTTTTTAATAATTTTACTGTTTACTGAAGGCTGATCAGCCATAAATATCATTGCACTATGAATTTCTTTATTATCGCTTAAATAAAATAATGCCGTTCTAATTGATGAGACTATTCCTTCCTCCCAATTTTCATTAATTAATATTGTGCTCTCTTTAAAGTCTAGTTTTTCTGTAATTGTGTCATTCTCGTGACCAAGAACGACCAACGATTCACTAAAATTTTCATCCACAGTATCTATAACTGTTTCAAGAATTGTTTTTCCTTTGTATTCAGCTAATTGTTTTGGAAAACCCATCCTTGAAGAATCACCTGCCGCAAGTATTACACCAGCTATCATTTAAAACCCCTGTAATAAGAATGAGCTAGCAATACTTGATCCCAAAACTAATAATATTATCTCAAAATTTCTTAAAAAATATACTTGTTTCAATCCTGACCCTAAACAAACAAGTGAGTATATGCTTGCAAGAAATAATATTGCGATTTTAAACCCAAATGAATTAATAAATAATATTGGAACGTTTAAAAGGCCCGTTACAGAAGCGAAACCAAAAATAATTATTATATCAGTTAAATTTGGCTCTTTCCTAAATAAATATTTGCTAACAACAAAAATAAAACTTATTCCAATTAATGATGAAACAATTCCAGTTCCCAGGGTAGTAATTAAATCAGTAAAAGTAGTTTCTGAACTAAATGTTGCCTCTAGTGCGGAAATAACATTTATCAATTCAAGTACAGATTGTTCCGGAAGACCGGTTGCTATTAATGATAAATTATTTTTTAAAAAATTAGTAAAATCTCTAAATAATGTAAATATCGCAAGGACGCTTATCAAGTAGCTTGCAATCCATATTACAACGGCTCTCTGTAAAGACGAGCTCTCAACAATTAGCTCGTTATAAACATTTTTGTCCAATTTTAGAATTCTATAAAATATTTTATTGTTTCGCATATAATTAATTTCTACTTTAAAATCTAGTGTATGACTGTAACAAAAGTAATATCTTATTTTATTTCTTTAGCAATGATAATTGTTATTTTATGGGCGCAAAATGAGACAAGTTTATTTGACTCTGTTGTTCCAACCCTACCTTGGGGTGTGGTTTCTTTAGTCGATTTATATTCCGGATTTATACTTATTGCAATTTGGATGATTTATAGACAAGGTAACTATTCTGCAGCAATTTGGATATTCTTTCTGATGATTTTAGGAAATCTTACAACTGCAATATATGTAATTTATTGTATAAATACTTCAAATAAGGATATAAAAAAATTCTTCTTGGGTGATAATATTTAATCTTTTTTCAAATTATCTAACAAAATTAATGATACGTCTCTAACCCTAACGTTTTCTCCTTCACCAAGCTCTTTGACGCCGTCATCCATCATAATGTAACAAAAGGGGCAAGCTACAGCAACTTCATCTGCGCCGGTATCAATAGCTTCCTGGGATCTCTCTATATTAACTTTTTTACCAGTATTTTCCTCCATCCACATTCTTCCACCACCAGCACCACAGCAAAAGCTTTTTGTACCCTGGCGTTTCATTTCTCTAATTTCTATCCCACCAATAGAACCAACTATTTCTCTAGGGGCTGTATATATATCATTATGTCTTCCTAAGTAACACGAGTCGTGATATGTTACCGAATAAGGTTTATCAGCATTTCCAACTTCTATTTTTCCAGACTGAACAAGCTCTGTTAGTAACTGGCTATGGTGGATTACTTCAAAGTTTCCACCCAACTGAGGATATTCATTAGCAATAGTATTAAAACAATGTGGACACTGGGTTATAACCTTTTTGACGTTTAAATTGTTCATATTTTCAATATTTTGAATTGCAAGTTGTTGAAATACAAATTCATTTCCTGTTCTTCTTGCTGAATCACCAGTACATATTTCTTTTGGACCTAAAACTGCATAAGATACATTTGCTCTTTTAAGTAAGGTTGCAACCGCTTTCGTGACGGGAATATTTCTATCATCAAATGCTCCTGCACACCCAATCCAATAAAGGTACTCCACTTCTTCTTTGTTATTTTCTTCCAATAGTGGAATATCAAAATCCAAACCTTCGGACCATTTCATTCTGTCATTTTGTGAAGCACCCCATGGGTTTGATGAATTCTCCATTGCAACATAAGCTTTACCTAGCTCGGTAGGAAAATCTGAAGCCATCAATGCAAGATGTCTTCTCATATCTAATATTTTGTCTAATATTTCAATATTTACAGGACAGATTTCATCACAAGCTTTGCATGAGGTACAAGCCCACACCTCTTCTGGTGTTACTCTCTCAAATACACTAGAAGATTTAACTTTAAGGTCTATTGGTGTTGTTACTGTAGCTGGAACAGGTGGGTCCCCTGTCTCTGACATTACTTGGCCAACCTTGAGGATGATTTCTCTTGGATCTAAGGGTTTACCTGTTAGATTTGCTGGACAAACAGAGGTACACCTTCCGCATGATGTACAAGCGTCTAAATCAACAAGTTGTTTCCAAGTAAAATTTTCAATAAATTCAACTCCAACTGTATCTATATCATCTAATTCCATAAGATTACCTATGTCTCTCATAGCTCCCTTTGGTCTGTCTTTTGGACTTAGATACATATTTACTGGTGAAGTAACTATATGACGAAGCTTTGATTGAGGAAGGACTATTAAAAATACAAAAAATGAGATTACATGGAGAATCCATGAAATTCTATGAAAAGTAACTCCATTTTCTATAGGTAGCAACTCTGCAATATAGTATCCTACAAAGCTCCATTTTTCATAATTAGGAAAACCTTCAACTATTATTCTTCCAGCTTCAGTTGTTAAACCAGATACACCCATAAAACCAAGAAGTAGAAGAGTTAAATAATCATCCATTTTGGTTTTAGTTTTTAATCTGTCTTCTGTTCCAAGTATTCTTCTGTATAAAGCCCAGGCTATGCCTCCTAAGTAAACTAACGAGGCAAGTTCCAAAGTAAAAGAATAAACTAAATATGTTGTTCCTTGTAAAAATTTCAATGATGGTGGCATTAGATGGTGTATCTCAAGAGTTATTGTTCCTGCAAACAATCCAAGAAAGCCAACATAGATCATTGAATGCATCAATCCAGCAGCTTTGAATCTAAGTAGTGTTCTCATTAAAAGTCCATCAAATAAACTTATTAATCTTTGACTTAGTTTTACTTTTCTTTTTTCTTTAGTTCCTCTTGACCAATTCTTTGCCCTTAAAGAAAATAAATAACCAGAAATAAAAATTGAAGAGGCACTAAGTAAGTAAAACAAATACTGTAAATATTTTGGAATGTTTTCAAATACTCTTCTACCTTCAACTATTTCACCTTCTGGAAAAATATAGCTAGCTCCCCACAAAAATATTGTCCCAAGTGCTGCTCCTGCAGAGAATAATAAAATATAATCATTAACTTGTTTCTCTTTTTTTTGATTATTCATTATTTATTTCTTTTGATATTTGAATTGATCTTTCTGTTGCAGCATTGATTGCGTTGAAAACAATTTTATCAAAAGAATCACTGTTAAGCGAATTGATACCAGCTTCTGTTGTTCCTTTAGGTGATTTTATTTTTTCTACGATATTACTAAATTCATCTCCACCGACTAGTGAAGGTAAAGATTTTAATAGTTCATTAATTATTTTATTAGATTCAGATTTAGAAAGGCCTAACTTTGTCGCAGATTCAACAATTCTTGATGAAAGCTCTAAATACCAAGCTGGACCACTTCCATATATTGCAGTAATTATATGAAATAATTCTTCATCATATTCTGTGATTGATCCAAGTCCACTAAGTAACTTAAGAAATGATAAATAGTCTTCCTGATATGTCTTTGTATAAGGAATAAAGCCATTATTATTTTTTATAGATAAATTTGGCATTAGGCGAATAATTTTATTTCCAACAAACTGTGAGATATAGGCTGTTTCTACACCAGCTAATACTGTACAAATTAATACGTCTTTTGAAATCTTATCTTTATTTGTGTCTAAAAATTTATTTAAATCTTTAGGCTTAATACATAAAAGAAGTATTCCGCTTTCAATAACATCAATTTCATTTTTTACATCAAAATTAAATTCATCCTTAATAGATTCAATAACTTTTGGTTCTTTCTCATAAAGGTGAAATGTTAAGTTATTATCAAGATTTGTTAACCCCTTTAAAAAAGCTGAACCAAGATTTCCGAGGCCTACTATATGAAAATCTAAATTATTCATTATTCAATAATATCAGCATTAAAAGTAATAAAAGAATTGGTTTTTTTTAGTAAAAGTAAAAAAAAGTTTGTGTTAATTTATAAATATAGTATATTTATATTAAATCTAAGTAAATATACTTAGATTTTATTACTAATTAAAGTTAGATAAGAAAGGAAATATTATGAGTTCTACACTAACAGCTTCTTCAGTCAAGCCTGGAGTAAGAAGATCAAAAAGCTACACATCAGGTCGTATTTGCGATTTTTCAGGGTGTGAAACTGTAATTAGCATTTACAACAAAAAGAAACTATGTTTTCTTCACTCTCCTGTATCTTATCCAAGAGTTAGAGGGCATTTACCAAGAGAACAATAATCTCAAGGGCTTTGTTAGGAAAGGAAATCAATAATGGGAAAAGCAGTAGGTATAGATTTAGGTACTACAAATAGTGTTGTAGCAGTTCTAGAAGGTGGTGAGCCGACTGTTATAGCTAATGCGGAAGGAAATAGAACAACTCCTTCTATTGTTGCTTTTAAAGGTGAAGAAGTATTAGTTGGTGAGCTAGCTAAGAGACAAGCAATCACAAACCCAGATAATACAGTTAGGTCAATAAAAAGACAGGTAGGTACAAATTGGAAAGAAAAGTTTGAAAACAAAGAATATACACCTCAAGAAGTTTCTGCAAGAATTTTACAAAAGCTTAAACGAGATGCTGAAAGCTATATTGGTGAAGATGTTACAGATGCTGTAATAACAGTTCCTGCATATTTCAATGATGCAGAAAGACAGGCAACGAAAGAAGCTGGTCAAATTGCTGGTTTAAATGTACTAAGAATAATAAACGAACCAACTGCAGCTGCTTTAGCTTACGGCCTAGAGAATAATGAAGATCAGAAAATTTTAGTTTATGACTTAGGTGGTGGAACATTTGATGTTTCAGTACTAGAAATTTCTGAAGGTGTTTTCGAAGTTAAATCAACATCTGGCGACTCAAAACTTGGTGGAGATGATTGGGATGAAAGAGTAATGGATTGGTTAGTTGAAAAATTTAAATCTTCAACAGGAATTGATATTTCTGGAGACAAGATGGCTATGCAAAGAATAAAAGAAGGTGCTGAAAAAGCAAAAATAGAACTTTCTTCTACAACTGAAACAGAGGTTAACCTACCTTTTATTACAGCTAATGACTCAGGACCGCAGCACTTACTTGAAAAGCTATCTAGGAGTGAGTTTGAAAAAATAACAGCTGATCTTGTAGATAGAACAAAAGATCCAGTAAATAAAGCTGTGGAAGATGCAGGATTGTCTTTTTCTGATATTCAGCACATAATTCTAGTTGGTGGATCAACTAGAATTCCGTCAGTTCAAACGGTTGTAAAGTCTATGACAGGAAAAGACCCATCAAAAGGTGTAAACCCAGATGAGGTTGTTGCTTCAGGTGCTGCTATTCAAGCTGGTGTATTAAAAGGTGATGTAAAAGATGTATTGCTTCTTGATGTTACTCCTCTAACTCTTGGAGTTGAGACAAAGGGTGGCATAATGACCAAAATGATTGAGAGAAATACAACTATACCTACTAAAAGATCTGAAACGTTTTCAACTGCAGATGATGGACAGACTCAAGTAGAAATTCATGTACTTCAGGGAGAAAGAGAGATGGCTTCTGGAAATAAGTCATTAGGTAAGTTTAATTTAACTGACATACCTTCTGCTAAAGCTGGTACACCACAGATTGAAGTTACTTTTGATATTGATGCTAACGGAATTGTTAATGTTAACGCAAAAGATCTTGGAACTGGCAAAGAACAAGCTATAACAATAACCGGAGGTACTGCACTTGAAGAAGATGAGATCGAAAGAATGGTTAAGGATGCCGAGGAGCATGCGAATGATGATGCTAAAAAGAAAGAGCTTGTTGAAACAAGAAACTTGGCTGAAAGCATGGTTACATCTACAGAAACAATGCTTGAAGAGAATAAAGACAAAGGTACTGATGATGAAATTAAATCCATTAATGAAAGTAAAGATAGTTTGTCAAAAGTCCTTGAAAATCAAGATGCAAGTCTTGATGAAATAAAGAATTCTATTGAGGAATTAACTAAAGCTAGTCAATCATTTGCCGAAAAACTTTATGCTGAAGCCCAACAAGAAAACCAAGCTAATGAAAATGAAGATTCTGATGGTGATGTTGTTGATGGTGAAGTCGTAGAAGAAGATGAGTAAAAAGAAGCCATCATCTAATAAGAAAGATGATCAAAAAAATATTGATACCTCTGAAGAGCAAGAATCTGCACCTATACCTCTAGAAGATTACGAAAAAATAAAAGACGACTATTTAAGACTTGCTGCAGATTTTGATAATTTTAAAAAAAGAACTGAAAAAGATAGAGAAAATCAATTATTAGGATCCCTTTCAATTATATTGACTGGACTCTTTCCACTCATAGATAACTTTGAAATAGCAATGAAGCAAGAAGAAGAGCCAAAAGAGCTTCAAGCATTGTATAAACTAGTTCTTACTTTCCTCGAAAATTTAAATATAACGGAAGTGCCAGGAGTTGGTGAAGCATTTGACCCTTCATATCATGAGGCAGTAGAACACTCGGGAGAGGGTGACAACCAAATAATTGAAGAAGTTTTACGAAAAGGTTATAAATTAGAAGATAAATTAATAAGGCCAGCAATGGTTAAAGTTCAAAGTGAATAGAGACTGGCTAGAAAAAGATTTTTATGCCACCCTTGGTGTTTCAAAAGACGCAAGCAATGAAGACATTAAAAAAGCATACAAAAAACTAGCAAGAGAAAATCATCCCGACCTCAACCCTGGGGACACAGAAGCGGAAAAAAGGTTTAAAGAAATATCAGAAGCTAGTGCTATCTTATCTGATGAAGACAAACGTCAAGAATACGATCAAGTTAGAGCAATGGGTGCTTCCGGATTTTCAGGATTTTCAGGTGGCCAGGGCTTCAATGTAGATATTGGAGATATTTTTGGAGATATATTCGGATTTGGAGGTTCTAGTAGAAGAAAAGGTCAGACATATCAGACAACACTTACTATTTCATTTACTGATGCCGCTTCAGGAATAGAAACTAATGTACCTTTAAGAAAAGAAGTTATATGTGAAGACTGTAGAGGAAATGGGTCGGAAAATGGAAGCGCATTTCATACATGTAATATTTGTAGTGGCAGTGGACAAACAGCATCTAACCAAGGTTTCTTTTCTTTTGCCCAACCTTGTTCAGCCTGTAAGGGTCAGGGAAATGTAATAGATAAAGAATGTAAAGCTTGCAGGGCCCAGGGGGCAGTAATAAAAAATGAAACTATAAAAGTTAAAGTTCCGGCTGGTGTTGATAATGGAACAGTAATTAGATTAAGAGGCTATGGAGGGCCTGGAGATGCTGGTGCTCCAGATGGTGACTTATTAGTCCAAGTAGGAGTAGAGCCTCATAAATTTTTTAAACGAAATGGTAGCGACCTAGTATTAGAAGTTCCTTTACTTTTCTCTGAAGCTGCACTTGGCGCTACAATAAAAATTCCTACACTTGAAAATACAGTAAACCTAAAAATCCCTCAAGGTACTCCAAGTGGTAAATCTTTCAAAATAAAAGGTGAAGGCATCTCCCCTCAAGGTAGGAGGTCTGGAGATTTGTATGTGAGAGTTGCTATAAAACCTCCTTCCAAATTATCAAGAACTGGAAAGAAGAAATTAGAAGAGTTTAGAGATGAGGGGTATGAAGGAGCTCCAGAAGAATACAGAGGATATTTATATGAATGATAAAAAAACAGTTTCTTTGTACTTTATATCAGTAGCATCAACTTTATCTGGGATCCATCCACAGACAATAAGAACGTACGAAGAAAAAGGATTGATCAAACCTTATAGAACAAAAGGGGGTACAAGAAGATATTCTCAAGAAGATGTTGATAAATTAATACAGATAGCAAACCTTTCTCAAAGAGGGATAAATCTAGATGGTGTAAAAATTATTTATGAAATGAGAGACAAAATAGAAGAAATGCAGGAAAATATTGAGTTTCTTCAAGAAGAAATTAATAATGAAAAATCAGACAGAGCTAAAAAAGAAAATGAAATACATAAAAGTTATAAGAATGAAATCGTTAAAAAGTCAAATAGAGATTTACGTAAAAAAATATAAATTTCAATCTTCTTCTTCGTAGCTTTCATTAAACATCCAAACAATAGTGTATGTTAAAGCTAATGCAAAAATATAATAATTAAATGCAGGTATCTCTCTAATGCCTAAATTAAATATTCCATCAATTATGGCAGCAAATACTCTTAGCAATATTCCAGACCAAATTAATCTCCATATGTCAAACTTCTTAAAGAAAGAAATAATACCACCACTATCCATAACTTAAATTTTACTTTAATTAAATCATTATTAGTTAATAAAAAAATAAGTGTTTAGATAAAAAAACTAAATGATTTAATATTCTTGAATGAATAAAAATTCACGTATAACAAATCTTGATTTTATAAGAGGTGTCGCTGTTCTTGGAATACTTGTAATAAATGTAATATCATTTGGTTTACCTATTACAGCTATATTTAATCACTCCACTTATGGTGCGGAAAACATATTAGATTGGATTGTTATCGTCATCTCTTCAGTATTTTTTGAATTTAAAATGATGGGCTTATTTTCAATGCTTTTTGGTGTTGGGCTCATGATTTTTCTTGATAACGCTAAACAAAAAGTTAAAAGACCTAAATTACTATCTTTTAGGAGAAACTTTTTTTTACTATTATTTGGCATTGCTCATGTCTCAATTTGGGAAGGAGATGTTCTCATATCATATGCTTTGTGCGCTTTTTGCATAGTTTTATTTCCTCAAATCCAAAATAATAAAATAACAATATTTTTTATCACTTTTCTTGTTTTTATAGACCTTTTGCTCATAAATTATATTGGTTCTTTATATGATAATTCTGGAAATTTAATTTTAGAATCAGCCTGGGTAGTTGCTGCAAGTGAAGGTGGTTCTTTAAATTTAGGAAAGTTTTGGTTTCCTGGGGAATCTGAGTTTGGAAATATAATTGGACTTATGTTTATTCTAGACGGCTTCTTAAGAGCAATAACTTTAATGGTTGTTGGAATTTTACTGTACAGACTAAACGTTATTCAAGGAACAAGAGACCTTAATTTTTATAAAAAATTAATGTTTTATGGATTTTGTATAGGTTTACCTCTTTCAATTTATAGTATTTATATTCGCGTCTCAACTGAATACAGCGCTGCAACTGCAATTACAAGTTGGTTCTGGCTTTCTTTCTCAGTAATTCCAATGGTGCTTGGCTATGTTGGATTGCTGACAATCATGAATATAAAACTTAGAGAAAGTATTTCAACTAGATTACGTGCATGCGGAAAGATGGCATTTACAAACTATATAACTCAAACATTGCTTGGAGTATTTGTGCTTGGTGGTTTGTTTGGAATTGGAACATTTTCAAGATCCCAATTAGTTATATATCTAATTATTGTTTGGGGTCTACAAATATACTGGTCAAAACCTATTTTAGATAGATGGCAATTTGGACCACTTGAATGGCTCTGGAGAAAACTTACTTATCTTTTTGTTTAATTTTTGATTCTCTTTTAACTCTTTCAGCGTTGGTTTCATAAAAACTAGTTAACTTATAATTATCTTTCATTTCTTTATGTGCTTTTCTCATTAGACCTTCTGCGTACACTGACATAATTTAATTATGGCATTTAAATGTTTTTATCGATAAAGGCTTGAATCTTGTTTTCCAAAATTGAAAGAGTTATTCCACCATCGCATAATACTTCGTCGTGGAAGTGCCTAATATCAAAATTTTCACCAAGATCATTTTCGGCTTTTCTTCTAAGTTCTTCAATTTTTAATTGACCCATCTTATAAGCGCAAGCTTGCCCGGGCCAGGCAATGTACCTATCAGTCTCAATATTTGAATTAATCTCTTCAATAGGAGAGTTCGATCTAAAGAAATCAATAGCTTGATCTCTTGACCAACCTAAGCCATGCATTCCTGTATCAAGTACTAAGCGACACGCTCTCCAGGCATCGTTTCCAAGCCTTCCTAATTGCTGAACATCATTTGAATAAAGCCCCATCTCATTTGCTAACTGCTCAGAATATAAACCCCAGCCTTCAACAAATGCAGTTGAAGCTGTATATCGTTGAAAATCTGGAACACCTTGTAGCTCAACCGCAATTGTTCTATCAAGATGATGCCCAGGTATTGCTTCATGAAAAGCTACACTTTCAGCTTCAAACACACTTTTTGTCTCAGCTTTATAAGTGTTCAAGAAGTAAGTACCATCCCTAGATCCGTCTGGCAATGGTGGAAAGTAATACGCTGGAGGTGCATGTTTTTCTGATTGGGTGGGTACTGGTAGTACCTTACAAGGAGCTTTAGGGAATACGGTAAACCACTCTCCAAGAGGTTCGTAGGCCCTCTCAATAGTATCTTCTGCTAATTGGAGCATTTGTTCCTTGCTCTCATACCTCATGGAAGGTTCGGTTTGCATTTTATGAAGTACATCTTCAGGTTTTTCAACACTATCAAAAACTTCCTTTCCTATTTCAAGAAACTCTTTTTTAAGTCTCTCAATTTCCGATAGCCCAATTTCATGAACTTCTTTTACTGTTGTATCTTTATGTCCGGTATATTTTCTTAAGCTTCTTAAATAAACCTCTTCTCCGCCATCAATCCAGATAATTCCAGGGTTTTCATCAGTTCTCCCCTTTGGTAAATGCTCAACACGTAATTGATCTAGATAGTTCATTACACTGGGGCGAACATATTTTTCTATTACTTCCTTTGCCTTTTCTTTCCATTCTGAAGTTTCTTTTTCCATTATGGTTGGAGCAAAATTGACTAATAATAGGGGGTCGCTATCTAAAGATGTCTCCAAGTAACTTTCAAGTTGGTCGATACTTCTGTTCAGGTTTCTTTGTGTAGCGACTCTATTGTTCTCGAGGCCTTTTTTTTGAACATCTGAAATCTGACTATAAAATCTTTGGTATAGTTCCAATCTTTTTAAAAGCATGTCTGCAGACTCAATATCAGGTATAAACATTTGCTGGTTGTAGTCAATTAAGAAGCCCTCGAAGCCTGCAACTCCAGCTGAAAATTCCCAACTTTTATCAATCAGTGAGTCGCTATTTGAGTCTAAAGCGAATTCAAGCATCCCATAAGTCACTTTTTCTTTACTACTCAACGAATTAAAATCTAACTCATTTAATCTCTGTTTAAAATTTTTTACTTTTTCACTCTCATTTTCAAATTTTTCTTCAGTTAATTCTTCGATTTGATCAAAATATTTTTTATGGCCTCTCATTATTGCTGAAGTTGGTGATGATACAAGAGATTCTTGGAAAAAATCTTCTGCTAATTGCGCTAAATCTTTATCACTCATTTTTTGCCTCCCTAAGTTCGTCTAGCTCTTTATCTATCTCTTCAAGTTTTATTAGAACATCATCTAGTGTAGTTTGTTTATCTCCAAAATTAGACATAAAGTAAGCAGAAACTGCTGCAGTTAGTGTAGCTATAAAACCAATACCTAAAATCATTAGCGTGCTTGCAACTATTCTTCCTAGTGTTGTGTAGGGAGTTATATCCCCATAACCTACAGTAGTTATTGTTACTAATGCCCACCAAATTCCGTCTGCAAAAGTTTTGACCTCTGGCTCTGCAATATAAAACAAAAATCCAAAAAATATAATCAGAAAAATTGTTGCATAAACAATGAACCTTAGTCCTCTGCTGTTAAAAATCGTTTTTATTGCTGTCCCAAATCGAGCAAGAACAGCGGCTAATCTAAACAATTGAAAAAATCGCAAAAGTCTAGGAAGCCTTATAAACCTTAAAAATCTTGAGGATTCAAAACCTTGTGGTACAAACGGAATAGAGACAACAACAATAAAAAGTTCTAATTTGTGATTGTAAATATACTCTTTTTTGTTTTCTGAAAGAAAAAATAGATGAAAATATTCTAATAAAAATATAATCCAAATACCCCAATTTACATAGTTAGCTACTTCTTTAAAAGGTGAATCTGAATACTCAATAACAATTACTGGTATTAAAAGTATCACGGCAATAAGAACTGGTATCTCGTAAAATTTCTCAACTCTTAAATACTTTGCATTAGACATAGAATTATTATAAATAAAAATTTAAGACTTTAATTCCATAAATATTGTATTTAAATTAAGAGTATGAAGAGGGTTTTATTTCTTATTGTTTTACTTATTTCTACCTATTTGTTTGAAATAGTTTTCCTTTACCCAGGAAATATTACCGATGAAGCATACTATTACAGAGAAACTCCTCAGGTTTCAGTAACTAATACAACAATATATAAAAATGATTTGCAGCATTATTACAAAATAATAAAGACTGTGGAGAAAACGAATTTTGATAGTTTAAATAAGAAAATATCTAATAATCAAAATATTGTAATTCAAAACTTTAACTCATCTATTGAAAGTATTATTAATGAAATCACAATTAATCTTACATTGTATAATTTTGAAAAATTTCGCCAGAACAATCATGGAATTAAAGGCATTTACGTCAACGGGTATGACATGAACAATGAAAAAAAAATGGACAATATTAAAAATATATTAGTTCAAACGAATGTCAACACACTAGTGCTTGATGTAAAAACCGACAATGGGCATATTTTATTTGATAGTGAAATATCAGAGGTAGCCGAATTAAACAATGAAAGAATAAAATATGATACTGCAACATTAAATGATTTAAAAAAACTAAAAGAGATTTATCTAATTGGAAGAGTGGTTGTTTTTCAAGATCCTCTGTTTGCAAATACTTTTAGAGAAGAGGCTGTATTTGATTCTAAAAAAAATAATATATATTCTCAAAATAATCAGTACTTTTTAGACCCTAGTAGCAAAAAAGTTAGAGAATATACAATAAATATTGCTGTTGAAGCATGCAAATTAGGTTTTGATGAAATTCAATTTGATTATGTTAGATACCCGGATTCAAATTATAAATATATGGTTTTTAAAGAAAACAGTGATTTCGAAAATAGAGTTAAAAATATTAACAACTTCCTAAGTAAAGCGAGGGAGCTTCTAAATAATGAGGGTTGCTTGGTGTCTGCTGATATTTTTGGATATGTATTAACAAATAAATTAGATGGTGGAATAGGACAAAACCTCGAAACAATAATTAATAATGTTGATTTCATTTCTCCAATGGTCTATCCGTCACATTACTCTAATGGTTCTTATGGTTATACAAATCCCAATAATCACCCCTATGAAATTGTATCTGCAGCATTAAGTGACGGGCTAAAAAGAGGTGTAAACGAAGTACAAATAAGGCCTTTTTTACAAGGTTTTTGGCACACAATAAAAGATGTTCAAGAAAATATTGAGGCTGCTGAAAATAAAAATCTTGATTGGTTAATTTGGAATAATTCAAGTGTGTATCAACTAGATTATTTTAGTAAACTCGAATCATGAGTATTAAAGATAAATTTAAAGTAGAGCTTGAGTCTATTCATAAAAGTTTGATTGAAGTCAATGATTGGATGTACGAAAATCCTGAACTTGGATTTGAGGAATATAAAACATCAGAATATTTAGTTAATTTTATAAAATCTTTCCAAGACAGTGTTGTATTCCCTACAAGTAAATTAGAAACTGCTTTTGAAATAACTTTTGGTAAAGAAGGTCCTCTTGTTGTTCTTTGTGTCGAATATGATGCTCTTCCAGAAATCGGTCATGCTTGTGGACATAATGTAATTGCTACCGCTTCAATAGGTGCTGGTTTAGCATTAAGAAACTTGGTTGATGATCTTGGAATAAGAGTAAAGCTACTTGGGACCCCTGCTGAAGAAGGTGGTGGTGGAAAAATTATATTATTAGATAGAGGAGCTTTTGAAGATGCTAAATGTTCAATGATGATTCATCCTGGACCACTAAATGTAGTAAATCCTACTTTTACGACTATACAACAGTATAAAATTGAATTTTTTGGTAAAGATGCGCACGCAGCAGGTGCTCCTGAAAAAGGACGTAATGCTCTAGATGCTCAAATACAACTGTTTGTTAATGCATCAACATATAGACAACAAATGGTCCAATCAAATAGAATGCATGGAGTTATAAAGGATGGTGGTTTCAAACCAAATATAATTCCTTCCTATACAAGTTCTGAATGGTATCTAAGGTCTCTTAATGAAGATGGTCTTGATATTCTGGAGGAAGATTTCTTAAATTGTGTTAATGCAGCGGCTTTAGCTACAAAGTGTGAAGTAAAAATAACATCTCCAGATTATAAATATAGAGAGATATTAAATAATAAAACTATGTATGAGTTATTTATGGATAATTCTAAATCTATTGGAAGAGAAATGCCATTGGAAGATCCTTTAAGGCCAGGTTTAGGTTCAACAGATATGGGAAATATTTCATTAGCAATGCCTTCTATACATCCTATGTTAGATATAGATGCTGGAGAAGCTGTAAACCATCAGCCTGAATATGCAGCAGCAACTATAAAGCCAGGGGGGCATAAAGCTATATTTGATGGAGCATATAGCATGGGTGCCACCATTATTGATTTAGCTGAAAAAAATCTTTGGAATAGTCTTTAAAGAATCTGACTTAAGAATAGTTTAGTTCTGTCATTCTTAGGGTTGTCAAAAAACTCATCAGGTGTATTTTCCTCAACCATCATTCCTTCGTCAAATAACATTACTCTATCAGCAACCTCTTTAGCAAAACCCATTTCGTGAGTTACAACAATCATTGTCATTCCTGATTTTGCTAACTCTTTCATTGCATCAAGAACTTCTTTAATCATTTCTGGGTCCAGGGCTGACGTAGGCTCATCAAAAAGCATAATTTTAGGATCCATTGCCAAAGCTCTTGCTATAGCAACTCTTTGTTGCTGACCACCAGACAGCTGTCCTGGATATTTATCTGCTTGTTCTGGAATTCCAACTCTATTTAATAATTCCATTGCCTTTTCTTCTGAGTCACTTCTACTTTTTTTTCTGACCCATATAGGTGCAAGTGTGATATTTTGCATAACAGTTAAATGAGGGAAAAGATTAAAACTCTGAAAAACCATACCTACTTCAGCTCTAATTGTTTCAATATTTTTTAAATCATTAGTTAGCTCTGTGCCGTCAACAATTATTTCTCCGTCTTGGTGTTGTTCTAGTCTATTTATACACCTAATGAAAGTCGATTTGCCTGAACCAGAAGGACCACAAATAACCAATACCTCACCTTCAGCAATTTCCATTGAGATACCTTTAAGGGCTTGGAAGTCACCAAACCATTTTTTGACATCTTTAGCTTGAATTATGCTCATAATTTAATTACCTTTCTCCTAAGCCTAATCTTTTTTCTACTTTCATGCTTCGTCTAGATAGTGTAAATGTAAATATCCAATAGACAACAGCAACGAATATTAAATTTTCTCTTTGATGTCCCACAAAGTTTACTGGTACAGATTGATTATCAATAACAGTTTTACCTATTGTTAGGAAATCAAATAATCCGATAATAGTAACAAGACTTGAATCTTTAAATGCAGTAATTGCACTGCTAACTAACGTTGGGATGACAGCTCTGAGAGCCTGAGGTAGGACTATTAGTCCTGTTTTCTGAAATGGACTCATTCCAATTGCATCAGCAGCTTCATACTGTCCTTTTGGAATTGATTGCAGACCCCCTCTTATGTTTTCTGCAAAATATGCTCCACTAAAGAAAGCTGTAACCATCAAGACTCTTACAATAAGATTAAACTCTACACCTGCTGGAAGGAATACAGCTAAGGTAACGCTGGCAAAGAATAGCCAAGTTATGTATGGAACAGATCTAACTAATTCAATTATTCCAGTACAAATTATCCTCACTATCGGAAGTTTTGAGTTTCTTCCTAAAGCAAGCAATACACCTAATGGGAATGAAACATAGGTTCCAAAGATTGCAAGTAGCCAAGTTAAAGAGAAACCGCCAAAAATACTTGACCCTGGTACTACTATCCCTGTTTCAGAAGCTCCGCCTCTTAATAGGAATGTTAAGGTTACTAAAGCTACAAACCATATAATTATAAGGCTTCGCTTACCCTGGTCTGAAGTAGAAACAGCAGGTACAACCATTGAAAATAAAGAAAGTAGTAACAGACAAGCCTTGGCTAGCATTGGAATACCAATAAATATTCCTGCTATTGTTCCAACTAAAATAATTCCTAAATAAATTGAATAATATTTTTTCACTATTGGATTATTTATAAATAAAACAGTTACCAGACCTATGATAAAAAATATAAAAAATATTGGAATATCCCCAGTTAGTACTTCTCCCATATCAATCTGTGGCTTTTTAAATATCCACGAGAAAATAAGCAATGGAAGTAAGAACCAAGAAATCGACATTACATTTTTTAACCTTTTCACGTCTTTAAAATAAATTCCAATAAAGTACGCTATGAGAAACATAACAAAAATTACTGACCAAGGGATTTTTGTTGTATTGGCAATAGGCATTAGTGGATCAGGCATTATTCTTTCTTTATTTTGATCAAGTTGAATTACTGGTAACTTTACAAACCAAAGCAATGCAACTGGAATAAATAGATAAAGAAAAACTACATCAGAATTATTATATGAAAAATTAATTTTCATATTTTTTAATCCAAAAAAGGCAACTGTTGCAATAAGCGTTGGTATTAATATTCCTAACCTTGTACTTCTAGAAAATATTTCTTCTGTTATTACAGATCCATCATTCCCCATATAACTTGTAAAAGTTGGTGCAACAATTGTGAAGAATAAAACACCCAGACCAATTTTGAAAAACGTATCAAATATAGAACTTACGTTTGATCGATCTTCACTTCTCCATAGTCCAATTGAGATTCCTGAAAAGACAAACGTAAGCCCTACTGAAACCCAAACTCTTATAAAGTCACTTTCAGGATAAGCTTGGACCATATACAATTGCATGTTATTTAACACTGCTAGCCAATCTTTGTCAGAAGACATAACAAAACCAAACATTCCTCTAAAGAAATTTAGTACTAAGTAAGTTGTTCCAATTGTTAACACAGAGGAACCTACTGATGAAAATAGACTTTCTTGTAGCGCTTTCGCATTCTTTTTAATTACAGCAACCATTATCTCTCCACTATTTTCATTTTTCTGTTGTAGTAATTAATTATTGATGAAATTGTCAAACTAACAGAACTATAAAACATCATCCATATTAAGAAAACTGGTAATGTCTGTCCTTCCTGATTGTATAGAGTTTGTCCAACAGCAACTATCTCTGGATATGCTACGGCAATACCTAATGAGGTATTTTTTGCTAAATTTAAATACTGATTACCCATCGGAGGCAGCATCACCCTAATAGCTTGAGGAAGCACTACTAATCTCAATAAAGCGCCTCTCCTAAGTCCAAGAGACATCCCTGCTTCTGATTGGCCTTTAGAAACAGCCATTATTCCTGCTCTAACTACTTCTGAAATAAATATGGCAGTATAAAGAACAACCCCTAACCATATAGCAAAATATCCAACTGAAAGACTTTTACCATGTCCTTTTGCATATCTCTGAAACTTTGTTGTACCAACCTGTTCAATTTTCGGCTTGGAAAAAATAAACGGATCTCCATCAGTAACTTCTAATTCGTAATATGGTGTTCCTAATTTTATTGCTATCCCTTTTTCTTCAACAAGAAGAGATTCTACAGTTCCTGTTTCTAGAGCTATCAACTCTACTTCTTGCTTGTCAATTTTTGTTCCAGTTGCATAAGCTGTTGCAATTACATCTCCCTGTATAATTTTGTCACCTGGTTTAATTTCCCAATTTATTATTTCTGCCTTCTTCATCCCTTCTATTTCAGCAACTACTTCAACATCTATGGACGGATACCAATGTAATTTATTTTCAATACCATGAAATAGTTGAGGCAGCCCCCAGTCTGCTTTAAATGTTATTTCATCACCAACTAAGAAACCGGCAAAGCCAGCTCCTATGGATGAAAACATAATAAGAACGACTAACAAAACAACTACAACATTTAATATAATCTTAAAATAATCATCATCACTGTAGATTCCTTGAGCTTCTTCAGATTTTTTACTGTCTATAAATTTCTTTGTTGCTTTAAAGCCAATATAAATAGCGGTACCTGAAATTAACATTTGGTAAACAATTGCTGGAACGGCTTCGAGACCCATAGATATATATCCTGCTAAAAATCCTACAACTCCTGCCGCTCTAAAACCTCCGTACCAACCTATAACTAGTAACGTAATTAAAGTACCTACTGACCATAAGAATGGTTTAGTATCTCTACCCTCTCTTTCTAATATTTCAACCCGCCATTTATAGATTTTATTAGCAATATATAAAACCAATAATGCATAAACCATAAGTAAGTATGAATTTGGCCCTCTGTTAAACCATGGAAAAGCAATTCCTTTTGCACTTGCATGGAAAAAATATTCTCCGGTATCAAAAACTTCAAGCCTTGGAAATGAAAGTACAAAAGCTTGGAAAAAGTATATTTGAACTAAAAGTGGGACATTCCTAACTACTTCTAGTAAACCAGTTGAGCTTTTTTCAACTATATAATTACTTGAAAGCCTAGCAATTCCTAAAAAGGTCCCTAATACTGTGGCTGCAAATATACCAGTTACTGTAATTCTGAACATATTAACCATTCCGGTTTGAATCATTTGTAAGCCTGAATTTGGTAACGTATACATTCCTTCTGCTACAGAAACCCCAGGGGTTTCTCCTAACCATCCCCAAGAAAATGCAATATTTGTATCTGCTAAATTAACAATTGCATTTTGAATATAATTCCAAATTATTGACAATATTCCAAAAAGAAAGATTACTTGGAAGGCCCATTTTAGAAAAACTACATTTCTGAAAAAAAGAAAATATTTGATTGCGTTTTTCATAAATGAATTTTATCAGAATTATCTGACTTATGCCTAGAAGAAGGACTATATATGTCTAGCTACATAAAGTAAAAGGGGCTTTTCAGCCCCTTTTACAAAATTAGTAAGGTAATTAATTACCTTGCTGGAGGTGCGTAAACCAATCCTCCGTTATTCCAATAGTCGTTATAACTACCTTCTCTGTAAAGACCTAATGGGTTTAGGTTTCTTGAAAAGATTTCGTCATAGTTTCCTATTTGCTTTACAACGTTGTAGTAAGCATCTGCACTTAGACCCATCTTTGTTTGAAGCTCTCCATCGTTCTTACCGAACAATCTACCCATTTCTGGAGCAGCATCATAATCAAATGAATCAATGTTAGCTCTAGTTACACCATACTCATCAGCGATGATTGTAGCGTAAACAGTCCAGTTAACAATGTCAGCCCATTGGCTATCATTTGATCTATATGTAGGACCTAAAGGCTCTTTAGAAATTGGTGATGCTGGGAAAATTGCCCAGTCATTAAGAGCATCATTAACTGCTCTTCTACCAACTAATCCTGAACCGTCAGTTGTTACTATGTCGCACTCACCTGCGATAAATTTATCAATAGCTTCTGAGAAAGCTTCAACTGTTACTAGTTCAATTGTTGCTCCTACAAGTCCAGCACCTTCTGTTATATTCTTTTCAGTTGTGGTACCAGCGTTTGTACATACTCTTAATCCATCAACGTCAGCAAGAGTTGAGCTATCTGACAATCCGTCAGACTTTCTACCCATCAATTGTTGACCATCATAGTAAGTGGTCGGACCAAAGTCATTACCTAATTCGGTATCACGGCTTTGAGTCCAAGTTGTATTTCTAATCAATACGTCTATTTCACCAGCGCTAAGTGCTGTAAATCTTTCAGCAGCAGTAAGTTGCTTAAATTCAACTTTACTGTAGTCACCGAAAACAGCAGCAGCAACTGCATAGCAATAGTCAACGTCGAATCCTGAATAAGATCCGTCGTCAGCTACTTCTGTAAATCCAGTTGCACCGGTGCTAACACCACACTTAAGAAATCCTCTAGCTTGGACTTCTTCGAGTGTAGTCATAGCGACTTCTTCAACTACTTCTTCAACAGCAGCGTCATCTGTGCCTCCACAAGCGACAGCTATCATTGAAAGAACTAGCAAAGAAACGATTGCTTTTTTACTCAATGTTTTCTCCTTTTATATAAAAGTTGACAAGCTCAGCATACCGCCCTGTTAAGTCGGCTTGAACCGTCATAAGTACAATTTAATGTTTTTTGAGTATAGTTCAACATTAAATAAGGTATTCTTTTTAAATTTCTTGCAAATATCCCATAAAACCATGTATTATCGTATGTTGTAATCCAAGGAGAAACGTGTCTACTACCGTTGTTTTAGGAGCCCAGTGGGGTGATGAGGGCAAAGGTAAAGTAACAGACTTTTTTGCTTCAAATGCCGATATGGTAGTTCGATTTCAAGGTGGCAATAATGCAGGTCATACTATTGTCGTCAAAGATGAAACCGTAAAGCTCTCCCTAACACCATCTGGTGTCTTATATCCAAACTGTATACCTGTTATTGCTTCTGGGTGTGTTGTAGATATTGGATTTCTCATTGATGAGCTCAAAATGTTAGAAGAAAAAAATATTGATACTTCAAAATTAAAACTTTCATCAAATGCTCATCTCATCATGCCTTATCACAAGCTCTTAGATGAACTAATAGAAAATAAGCTTGGTAAAAACATGATTGGAACAACAAAAAAAGGTATTGGTCCTTGTTATGGAGATAAAATTCAAAGACAAGGTGTAAGAGTTCAAGATTTGTATGATGAAAATATTTTTAGAGAAAAAGTCTCCGTTATTTTAGAAGATAAAAATGAAATGATTACAAAAATATATGATGGAAAGCCTTTTGATCTT